>NZ_JALBWM010000005.1 GCF_023895975.1 Microbulbifer okhotskensis | reverse complement strand
TGGATAGACTTTTTGACGAGTTAGATCTTGACCTGAGTTGCGGAAAAGTTGCCCGCATTTACGAGCAGTACAGTGACTATGGGGCTATAGCTGTATGAAACTGTCCGAAGTGTTGCTCACTAAATTGTGACTAAAACCCTATGGAGCTGGCCACTCTTTGCATCAATAATTAAATATAACAGTGAGCAAACGGTATCACTTGACTTAATTATTGCTTATTTAAAATTGCCGGACCCAATCAAAGTCCGAGGCTCATTATTCAGTCACTATTTTCCTTAAAACGGCTAAGTAACTGACTCAAAGCGATCTTTGGCAATTGCAGCTTTCTTCAATGCACCTTGTTTCATGTAGTAGTGGCGGCATTTATGAAAATCTTTGCTCCTCAAACAGTCGTAGCGATTATCTCAACTTTTGTTGCCACTTCTGTTCTGGGTAATGACCAGACTATTCGGCAGGTACAAATCGGTATTGGCAATAGTGCTGTCGCAACGCAAAAATTTCCCCTGAATGAAAGCAATTTAATCCTTCAGGAACAAATTGGCTTTTTTAACGACGCCATTGCAATACAAACCATTGAAATAAATAGCACTATTACCCAGTATCAAACTGGCCAACATCAGTTCTCCAACATTTCTCAATCGATCGGCAGCGATAATGCCGGACAGAGTGTGCAGATTGGCTCTGAAAGTACCTCGTTCACCATTCAGTATGGTCAGGTTAATGGGTTTTCCCTGCATACCCAGGATGGGCAGGGCCAGATTGCAACTACGGTACAAACTTCAGGGGCCAATAACAGTGTCAATATTGACCAGTCTGATCGAGCTAATATCGCTGCAGTGACGCAAGCATTCAGTTTTTCCGGTAGCGCCTTTATTTCACAAAGCGGCGTGATCAACCGTGGGATTAGCGGGCAAAATGGCTTCAACAATGAAGCTTCAGTAACACAAGCCGGCGCATTAAACCGGTCCGAGCTAGACCAATGGGGTGACGTAAATTCAGCCTCAGCACTACAAGGCGGACTATTGAATACAGTGAACATACAACAAATTGGCCTGAAAAATGTCAATCAATCTACACAGATAGGACTGGGAAATACAATTTCACAGCGACAGCAAGGCGTAAACCAAATGGTGAACACTATCCAAATAGGTATTTTTAACAGTGCGCAAACTGATCAAATAACAACAGGCGCCTCAAGTACGATCCAGCAAATCGGCGGATTTAATACCAGCCAGATTTCCCAGTAAGAAAGGTGCTCCAACAAGGTCTGGCCGATTAAACAACGGGATTGAATTCGCTAGCCAAGTTGTAACCCAATGAAAGTCAGGGGTCCCAACAGAAGTCGTATTGAATATTATGGGGTAGAACTTTTTCCTCAGGGAATTACAACTTAGTTCCTATAGCTAACCCCCTTTTTTCCTACGAGAATAGTGGAAACGGAACACAATTTTGGACCCCTAAGCAGTATCAGGGAAGTCATAAAATGGATCAATCCAGCACACCCAATTTCCTTCCTCAGTGGTCGATGACCCTATATTGGCTCACGGCCCACTCTATTTACAGTGGTTCCTTTTCCCCAGGTTAGGTACTCCTGCTGTAAAACCCTTGGCGCAGGATGACGTGCCACCCGTTTCAGCCTCTCAGGCTGCTATTTCACCGTGTAATGTTCATTGAAGTTTGTAGTAATGGAGACATTCATGAAAACCTTGACCCCAATTGCCCTAGCACTCACCCTGGCTATTAGTGGAACCGCTTATGCCGGCGGCAACACTGCCACACAGGATCAGAGCGGTGGCCATAACCATGCAACTGTTACCCAGACGGGGCCTCTGACATGGAACAACACAGCCATGCAGTCGCAGTATGGTGACCACAACAGTGCAGATATTGTTCATGCGGCAGAACATGGTAGCTATGCCTATCAGTATCAGGAAGGTGACCATCATTCCGCAGAAACACTACAATCCGGCGGTATCGGTAATGAGGCGTTCAGCCTGCAGTCCGGAGCCCACAACGTTTCAGAGACACTCCAGTTCGGGCAGATCGGCAGCTATTCCATGCATGAGCAGTCCGGTGACAACCACTATGCCCTCACTTTCCAATTGGGAGGTATCGGCAACTCAGCTCAAATTACCCAGAGCGACAGCCACAACACCGCAACCGTCACTCAGGTTGCCAGCGTTGGTTCTGAGGCGGTAATCCGGCAGAGAGGTGAATTACAGAATGCTGATACCTTCCAGAGCGGCTTCGGTCACGATGCACGCATGCGCCAATCCGGCGAATCCAATGATGTTGATATTCGCCAGCTAGGTGGAGATCACTACGCCCGCATGCGTCAGCGCGGCCACAACCAGGAAGCGGACATTTCCCAGGCGGGATACGACCACAGCGCAAGGGCCCGCCAGAGCGGCCACCACAATGATGTCTATTTGGGACAGATCGGTTCTGGACATACGGCTATGGCCCACCAATCCGGGCACCATAACAACATCCTGGTCGGCCAGTTCGGCCTCCACGAGACGGCAACGGTGATGCAGTCCGGCCACGCCAACCAGAGCTACGTATTCCAGTAGAACTGGCGGCAATAAAAAAGGCGGCCAACTGGCCGCCTTTTTACAATCTACGATTGATTACAGGTGTTTGACTGCCTCGATTTCGTATTCAATCGCACCTGAAGGCGTATTGACCACCACGATATCTCCCACTTCCTTGCCTATCAACGCTCGGGCAATGGGTGAATTTACCGAGATTTTTTGCTTTTTTACATCGGCTTCATCGTCACCCACGATCTTGTAGGCCACTTCTGTATCATTATCCAAATGGATAATCGTTACCGTCGTGCCAAAGATAACCTTGTCACTGGGTTCAATCGACTTCACATCGATCACTTGTGCGTGGGACAGCTTGGCTTCGATATCCTGGATTCGGCCTTCAACAAAGCCCTGCTTCTCCCGCGCCGCGTGATATTCAGCATTTTCCTTCAAATCACCGTGTTCGCGCGCCTCAGCAATCGCCTGAACTACAGTAGGACGCTCGACTTTTTTCAGATTGTCCAGTTCCGAACGCAGCGCTTCCGCGCCTTCAACGGTCATTGGTACCCGGTTCAATGTGGGACCTCCATTATTGTTACTACGAAACCAGGTCCTGTGAGGTCACAAGGCCCGGTCGGAATTCACAAGTTGGTTTAGCAGTTAAGACAACTTAACCACGCCCTGGTGAAGGTCCTGCAACCGACGCACTTGCAGCGGTTGCTCCTGACGCATCGCCATCGCCATCGCCTGGGCCGCTGCCAGGGTGGTGGTGTAACACACCTGATGGTTCTCAGCGCTGCGGCGAATATCTGCAGAATCGCGAATCGCCTGGCGACCTTCGGTGGTATTGACTACCAATGCAATTTCATCGTTTTTAATCATATCAACGATATGCGGGCGGCCTTCACTCATCTTGTTGACGGTTGTAACGGGAATATCGTTCTCTTGCAAGACCTTGGCTGTGCCTCGGCTGGCAATGACCTCGAATCCCAGCTCTACCAAATCCCGCGCAACGCCGACGGCATCGGCCTTGTCGAAATCACGCACAGAGATAAACGCGCGTCCAGATTCCGGCAGGCGGTCGCCTGCGGCGACCAGGCCCTTATCGAAGGCTTCTGCAAAAGTTGCACCAACGCCCATCACTTCGCCGGTAGACTTCATCTCAGGGCCGAGAATCGGGTCTACTTTGGGGAATTTGTTGAACGGGAATACCGACTCCTTCACGGAGAAATAATCCGGTACGATTTCTTTGGTAAAACCCTGTGCTTGCAGGCTAATACCGGCCTGACAGCGCGCGGCCACTTTCGCCAGGGAAGTACCGATGCATTTGGACACAAACGGCACGGTACGGGAAGCGCGGGGGTTCACTTCGATCACGAAGATCTCACCGTCCTGGTAAGCCAGCTGGGTGTTCATCAGGCCCACCACGCCCAGCTCGCGCGCCATGGCTTTGACTTCTTCGCGCATACGATCCTGCACATCGGCCGGCAGGCTGTAGGGCGGCAGGGAACAAGCGGAGTCACCGGAGTGCACACCGCACTGTTCGATATGCTGCATGATGGCGCCGATCACAACGTCCTGGCCATCGGATACCGCATCGATATCTACCTCGATGGCAGCATTGAGGAAGTGATCCAGCAGTACCGGCGCATCGTCGGAGACCTGTACCGCTTCTTTCATGTAGGTAAACAGTTCGTCTTCTTTGTAGACGATCTCCATGGCACGACCGCCCAGTACATAGGAGGGACGCACCACCAGCGGGTAGCCCACATCTTTTGCTGCCTGGATAGCTTCGGACACAGAGCGCACGATGGCGTTTTTCGGCTGTTTGAGGCCCAGACGCATAATCATCTGCTGAAAGCGCTCGCGGTCTTCGGCGCGATCGATCTGCTCTGGCGAGGTACCGATAATGGGCACACCTTCGTTAGCCAGATGACGTGCCAGATTCAGCGGGGTCTGGCCGCCGAACTGTACGATCACGCCTTCCGGCTTCTCTTTGGCAACGATTTCCAACACGTCTTCCAGAGTGACCGGCTCGAAGTAGAGGCGATCGGAAGTATCGTAGTCGGTGGATACTGTCTCGGGGTTACAGTTGACCATGATGGTCTCATAACCGTCTTCACGCATGGCCAGGGCCGCGTGCACACAGCAGTAGTCGAACTCGATGCCCTGACCAATACGGTTGGGACCGCCACCGAGTACCATGATTTTCTTCTTGTCAGATGGCTCCGCTTCGCACTCTTCGTCGTAAGTGGAGTACATGTATGCGGTGGACGTGCTGAATTCAGCCGCGCAGGTGTCCACGCGCTTGAACGACGGGAAGATGCCCAGTTTATGGCGCAGTTCGCGGACCGTCTTCTGACTCACACCGAGCAGGTCTGCCAGGCGGCGATCGGAGAAGCCTTTGCGCTTGAGGAAACGCATGTACTCTTGCGTCAGTGCCGAAGTGGGCAGCGACTTGAGCGGTTGCTCAATTTTAATCAACTCTTCGATCTGTACCAGGAACCAGGGATCGATAGCAGACAAGTCGAACACATCATCAACGCTCATACCCATGCGGAAGGCGTCGCCCAGATACCAAATACGCTCGGCACCGGGTATGGAGAGTTCGCTGCGCAGACGGTTCTCGGCACCGTCCTTACTGGGATCAATCTTACTTTCCAAGCCGAAGCTGCCCACCTCCAGACCGCGCAGGGCCTTCTGCAGGGATTCTTGGAATGTACGGCCGATCGCCATCACTTCACCCACGGATTTCATCTGGGTGGTCAGGCGCGCATCGGCTTCACCAAATTTCTCGAAGGTGAAACGCGGAATCTTGGTGACAACGTAATCGATAGATGGCTCAAAGGACGCCGGAGTAGCGCCGCCAGTGATATCGTTCTGCAACTCGTCGAGGGTGTAACCCACTGCCAACTTGGCGGCAACCTTGGCGATCGGGAAACCCGTGGCCTTGGAGGCCAGCGCCGAGGAACGGGATACCCGCGGGTTCATCTCAATCACTACCACGCGGCCAGTTTTCGGGCAGACGCCAAACTGTACATTGGAGCCGCCGGTCTCAACGCCAATCTCGCGCAATACCGCGATCGAGGCGTTGCGCATCAGCTGGTATTCCTTATCGGTCAGCGTTTGTGCTGGAGCTACGGTGATGGAGTCGCCAGTGTGCACCCCCATCGGATCAAAATTCTCGATGGCGCATACGATGATGCAGTTGTCGTTCTTGTCGCGCACGACTTCCATCTCGTACTCTTTCCAGCCGAGCAGGGATTCGTCAATCAGCAGTTCGTTGGTGGGGGAGAGATCGAGGCCACGTTTACAAATCTCTTCAAATTCCGGCCAGTTGTAGGCCACACCGCCACCGGAGCCCCCCATGGTGAAGGACGGACGGATAATAACCGGAAAGCCAAACGCTTCCGGAACCTTCTTCGCCTCATCCATGGAGTGCACGATCTTGGCGCGTGGTGTCTCAAGGCCGATCGCCTTCATCGCCTGGTCGAACAGATTACGGTCTTCCGCTTTCTCGATGGCGTCTTTGTCCGCACCGATCAGCTCGACATTGAATTCCTTTAGGATGCCGTGCTTATCCAGGTCCAGGGCACAGTTCAGTGCCGTCTGGCCGCCCATGGTGGGCAGGATAGCGTCGGGGCGCTCCTGCTCGATAATCTTGGCGACGGTGCGCCATTCCACCGGCTCGATATAGGTGGCATCGGCCATGGCCGGATCGGTCATGATGGTGGCCGGGTTAGAGTTCACCAGGATGACCCGATAACCCTCTTCGCGCAGCGCCTTACAGGCCTGGGCACCGGAGTAGTCAAATTCGCAGGCCTGGCCGATAACGATGGGGCCGGCGCCGATAATCAGAATGCTATGGATATCTGTGCGTTTTGGCATCTTTCTTCCGTTCTACTACCGGCCCGGGCCGGCTGCGCTTAATTTCTATTCGTGTCTTGTTAAAACCGCCGCAAAAGCGGCGGTTGTTCGCCCTACCCTGGGCTGCTGCGCCCTTAGGCGCGCTCTTTCATCAAATCGATAAAGTGGTCGAACAGTGGCGCCACATCATGTGGGCCTGGGCTCGCTTCCGGGTGTCCCTGGAAACTGAAGGCCGGCTTGTCTGTCAGGCGAATGCCTTGCAGAGTGCCATCGAACAGGGACTTGTGGGTAACTTCCACATTGTCCGGCAGACTGTCCGCATCCACTTCAAAACCGTGGTTCTGTGCAGTGATCATCACCTTGGTGCTGTTCAGATCCTGCACCGGGTGGTTACCACCGTGGTGGCCAAACTTCATTTTGGCCGTCTTGCCACCCACCGCCAGGCCCAACAGCTGGTGACCCAGGCAGATGCCGTAGGTGGGAATACCAGCGTCAAGGATTTTGCGGATCGCAGCAATGGCGTATTCGCAGGGCTCGGGGTCACCGGGACCATTGGAGAGGAAAACGCCGTTGGGATTCATTGCCAGCACTTCAGACGCCGATGTCTCCGCCGGTACCACGGTGATATCACAACCGCGATCCACCAGCATACGCAGGATATTGCGCTTCACACCGAAATCGTACGCCACCACTTTGAAAGGTTGCTCCGGCGCAGTCTTGTGCCCTTCGCCCAACACCCAGGTACCCTCGCTAAAGGGATAGGCTTCTGTGGTACTGACAACTTTGGCCAGATCCATACCTTTCAGGCCGGCAAATTCCTTCGCCTTGGCCAGGGCGGCTTCGCGGTCGATATTATCGCCAGCGACGATACAGCCACTCTGTGCGCCTTTATCCCGCAGCAGGCGGGTCAGGCGACGGGTGTCGATATCGGCGATACCGACGATATTGCGTTCACGCAGGTAGTCTTCCAGAGATTGCTCACTGCGAAAGCTGCTGGCGAGCAGCGGCAAATCGCGAATCACCAAGCCGGCGGCCCAGATATCGGCGCACTCTTCGTCTTCCTGGTTAGTACCCGTGTTGCCAATATGCGGGTAAGTCAAAGTCACAATCTGACGGGCGTAAGAGGGATCGGTCAGGATCTCCTGGTAGCCGGTCATGGAGGTGTTGAACACCACCTCGCCAACAGAACTGCCATGGGCACCGATTGCGCGTCCTTCAAAGACGCTACCATCAGCGAGCACCAGCAGCGCGGGAGTTGTACTCTGCATAAAGTTGTGGGGCATGAAAGCCTCCGAGGTAGGGACAGCTTTAGTCAAATTGAACTCCAATCTTCAGAACTGCTTCCGGGCGGGGTTTGCGGGCTTCGGAGCACGCGGGCTCCTGACTGGTGCGCGCATAAAAAAGCGAGATGAAACGTCGCAGCTTCATCTCGCTTTAAAAATATTTTCACGCGTGGCTCTCACAAAGTGGCCGACGCTTGCCGTCGGCTTCCAGGGGGCTCACGCTGCGTGAATATCGTCTCGCGACACCGACCCAAATCGGGCGCAGATTCTACGCGAAATCACTTCTGGACGCTAGTGCAAAAATACGTCAGTCGACATTTACTCAATGGTCTCACTCTGGCTCTCGTCCGAGACGAAAAAGGCTACTACCCATCTTCAGTTCCGCCTTTTCCAGCATGGTCTTGTTCATACGCAAGGCCACCTCCCTGCCGCTATCGGCAAACTCTATCATGCCGCCGGTTGCAGCAAACCGCTCGGCATCACTGACCGTGAGTACCGGGAAAAACTCCAGTGCAACCAGTGCCTTGAGCAAAGTGTCCCGATCCATGGTGCCCAGCACCACAATTTGGCACTTGCGGGCCCGCAACATCTCTTTCGCATCAATTGTTTCAAGCTTCACATCGCGTCCATCAATGCGATGATTTTTAAAGCGCTTTGCCAGGGGATCACCGAGGGAATCGCCCCCCATCAGACACACTTTGAAAGGCGCATTACTGTTTTTGAACGCATTGACGGGCCACTGCAGGTGATAGGCAAAGTGGACGATGTACTCCACCATCACCTTCCGCCCCAAAGGCGTATCGGAGAGCTGTACCGCCGCTTGGACAGGCCCGCTAAGTGGCGCCGCCAACAGGGCGACAGTTAAAGAGAAAATGGGACGGAAAGAGCGGAAGTTGTATATCTTCATTGAAGCTCAAACCCTGCGGTTTATACCTCCCTATTGGAGGCTGCGGTGGGCTGATGCCTACGGCTGC
Organism: Microbulbifer okhotskensis; assembly: GCF_023895975.1. Taxonomy (GTDB): domain Bacteria; phylum Pseudomonadota; class Gammaproteobacteria; order Pseudomonadales; family Cellvibrionaceae; genus Microbulbifer; species Microbulbifer okhotskensis. Next base: position 85,256 of record NZ_JALBWM010000005.1, on the reverse strand, counting down.
CGACCACCGCCGCGGCTCTATTTACACGCCAGGGGAAAGTCCGGCCGCTCATTGAGATTAGCCCAACGCACAAGCCCCCGCCGGGGGCCTGGAACTGAAAGCGTTTAACAGTCTTGCGCGATCACCGCCGGGCGCCACTTCAGTGCTTTTTCGATCGATATAATCATGGCGCCCGCCACATCTTTGCGCGTAGCGCTCTCGATCCCCTCAAGCCCTGGCGATGAGTTCACTTCCAGCAGCAGTGGCCCCTTGCGTGATCGGATAATATCCACACCGGCCACCTTGAGCCCCAACACCTTGGCCGCCTTAATCGCCAGGCGCTTCTCCTCCGCAGTGACCTTGACGACCGAGGCCGTCCCGCCTTGATGGATATTCGCGCGAAACTCTCCCGGCGCAGCCTCCCGCTGAATCGAGGCCACCACGCGGCCATCAATAACAAACAGTCGCAGGTCCTTACCCTCTGCCTCGCGGATAAATTCCTGCACCAACAGGTTGGCTTTCAGAGATTTGAATGCATTGATTACTGACTCCCCCGCCTTGCGGGTCTCCGCCAACACCACGCCGCGCCCCTGGGTACCTTCCAGCAACTTCACCACCAGCGGCGCGCCCCCCACCATTTCAATCAGTTCATTGGTATCCACCGGAGAGTTTGCAAAACCGGAGGTAGGTATATTCAGTCCGCTTTGCTGCAACAACTGCAGAGAGAAAAGCTTGTCCCTCGACTGACTGATGGCAGCCGAACCGTTGAGGGCAAAAATATCCAGGCTTTCAAAGTGCCGCGTCAGTGCACATCCATAAAATGTCTGACTGGGGCGGATACGCGGGATCACGGCATCCAGATTGTTGAGAATACGGCCATCGCGGTAGTGCACTTCTGGCTCGTCGGGATCGAGCTTCATATAACACTGGCGGATATCGAGAAAGCTCATACGGTGTCCGCGCTCCGCACCTGCCTCCATTATGCGGCGGTTACTGTACAGATCCGGATTGGAGGCCAGCAAACCGATACGCAGGCCGGTACCGGCGATATGGTGCTCATCGCGATAGTATTCATCCAGCTGGCTCGGAGGGATTTCACCGAGGCAATACTTCTCCGAGGGATCCACCAACATCCGCCCCATCATGGCCTCTCGCCCCAACAACATGCGATAGCCCATGCTGTCTCGATTGGTCAGGGTTAACTCAATATCCCAGACGCTGCCGCCTATTGATAGACCAGTGCGGATCACCGGGCGTTTCTCGCTCTCGCCAGACGAGCTGCGCACCAGACGCTTATCCAGAAGCCTGGCCTCGCAACGCACTGAGGGGCGCCGCTGATGCTGCAAGGGATGCGCTTCAAAGCTTACCCAGGGTTCACCATCGCGCTTAAAGGTATGAATGTTATAGGCGTGCAAGCAGGAGGTCTTGGCACCCGAATCGACTCTCGCCTGAATCGCCGGGATACCGAGCGAGGGAAACCCACACCACTCTTCACTACCGACAATCAATTTCTTTTCCAATCGAAATTCCTCAAAAGGGATTACAGGATGACCGGTCGAACGAGTGCCGCCAGACTTACCAAGTTTCATCCACCAAAATGGCGAACGAATAAAAGCCATACAATATTTTCACGCCCCCCCGCAGACGCCGAACTTCATTGTTTGAACCAAAATTAGTTCAGCCCGAGCACATCACGCATATCGTAATGTCCGGGTGCACGATGACCTTCCGCGCCCCCCGATAGCCACAGCGCAGCACGTACCGCACCGCGAGCAAAGGATAGGCGACTACTGGCGCGGTGATTAATTTCAACTCGCTCACCCTCTGCCAGAAACATCACCGAGTGCTCCCCCACCACATCACCGCCGCGCACCGTAGCAAAACCGATAGTCTCCCTATCTCGCACCCCCGTCTGACCCTCGCGACCATAGACCGCCACTGTACCCAGATCGCGTCCGAGGGTGTCGGCCACCACCTCCCCCATACTTAGAGCCGTACCCGAAGGGGCGTCCACCTTGTGGCGGTGATGGGCTTCAACAATTTCGATATCCGCCTCCTCTCCCATCACCCGAGCTGCCGTTTCCAGCAACTTGAAACACAGATTTACACCGGTGGAGAAATTGCTCGCCAGACACAGCGGTATTTTTTCTGCCTGAGCCAACACGGACGCTTTATCCTCTGCATCAAATCCGGTAGTACCAATCACTATCGGGAGATTGTGGGCAGCGCAGTAGGCAGCGTTATCCACCGTCACCTGGGGCGCGGTAAAGTCGATCAGAACATCAAAGTCTGCCTTTTCCAAGCAGTCGACAATAGCCAGGCCATTGCGGCCAAGACCCGATACCTCACCAGCATCGGCCCCAACTAAACTGGAGCCCGGCCGGACGATGGCGGCGGAAATCTCAGCTTTTTCTGACAGTGCTAAAGCTTCGGCCAGTGCTCGGCCCATTCGTCCACTAAATCCAGTAACCGCAATTTTTACCGCCATCTCACCACTCCAATCCGTATCCATAGGGCTCTGGATTCTACCTCGCACCCGGTATAGCGCATAGATACCAGAGAGGCGTGTGCGCTGATTAGCGATGGACCAGGATAGCGGTCTGGCTTCCGGCAAGAGAAATATAAAGTTTTTATTTAATAACCAAGTGAATGATCACCCCAAAAGCACTAGTAATGGCCACTGCTACGCTTTACGAAGAGGGGTAAATGGAGCGCCAACATGCGACTGATGATTCTGTCCAACCACCTGCCACACTTATTGGTGGTCGTTATATCTTTGAGCTTGGCTTTTGGCAGCACACCGGCATCCGCCCAGCAACAAAGCACCAGTCCAGACTTTTGGGAGAAATATGATGATATTACTGATTGGGTGACGCTGCGTTTGCAGCTCACTCCCGGTCAGGAAAAAACCGTACTGCCTATTATGCAAAAGAGCTTTGCCAAGAAAAAAGCGGTATTGGAACGCTACGGTTTATTGAGTGGCACCAAAATCGTACTCACGCCAAAACAGCGCGGCGAAATTGGTGCTCAATTGGCAGCGATTAGCTTGCAGGCTCGCAAGGAACTCGAGGGGACTTTAAATAAAGTACAGATGCGCGAGGCGCAAAAAATTCAACAGGAATTTCTGAGTGAATTCGCCGCCAGATTGAGAGCGAGAACCACCCAAAAAAATTGACCCGAAAGCAAGGCGCTTTCAGGTCAGAGAGACATCAGCCTACAAAATCGTATTGGGGGTAATCGTTTTTGCAGGCGCTGATGCCAATTTAAAGTTTCATATCCCCAAAGAAACTTTTCACACCTTCAAACCAGCCAGTTTGACGCGGTGAGTTTTTCTTTTCGCTGATAGTATTGGCAAAGTCCTGCAGCATCTCTTTTTGTTTGCTGGACAGGTTGACCGGCGTTTCCACCACCACACGACACAACAAATCACCAGTGGCACCACCGCGCACCGGGGCAACCCCTTTGCCACGCAAGCGGAACAGTTTGCCGGTTTGGCTCTCTGCGGGGATTTTCAGTTTCACCTTCCCTTCAAGGGTGGGCACTTCCAGTTCACCACCCAGCGCCGCAGCTACAAAGCTGATTGGTACTTCACAGTAAAGGTTCTTACCATCGCGCTGAAACAGCTCGTGCTCTTTCACTACGACCTGCACATAGAGATCACCAGCGGGCCCACCATCGGGTCCTGCTTCGCCTTCACCAGAGAGACGGATGCGATCGCCAGTGTCTACACCCGGGGGTACTTTCACCGATAGGGTCTTGGTTTCCTCTACCCTACCACGACCGTGGCAACTGCCACAGGGATCGGATATCGTGGTGCCGCGACCGCGACAATTGGGACAGGTTTGCTGCACAGAGAAGAAACCCTGCTGCATACGAACTTGGCCGGCACCACCACAAGTGCCGCAAGTTTGCGGCGAGGAACCCGGCTTGGCACCGGAACCAGTGCAAGTGCCACAGGAAGCCAGGGTCGGAATTCGGATTTTGACGGTCGTACCGCGCACCGCATCTTCCAGGTCTAGCTCCAGGTCGTAGCGCAGGTCGGAACCGCGCGCAGGGCCACCGCGACGGCCGCCACCACCACTGCCGCCGAAAATATCGCCGAATACATCGCCAAAGATATCGGAGAAGCCACCAAAACCACCGGCTCCGCCACCGCCCATCTGGCCTTCCACGCCGGCGTGGCCAAATTGGTCATAGGCAGCGCGTTTCTCGGAATCCGACAAGACTTCATAGGCCTCGTTGGCTTCCTTGAATTTGTTTTCCGATTCTTTGTCATCGGGGTTGCGGTCCGGGTGAAACTTCATTGCCACCCGGCGGTAAGCTTTCTTCAGCTCTGCATCCGAAGCGCCGCGCTCGACGCCGAGGACTTCGTAATAATCGCGTTTCGACATAAAACTATGTTCTCTGGTCCGGCATCAAGAACGGCCAAACTCTCTTTCTACTTCTCAGTCCTTAACCAAACCCCGCAAATTATCCCTGCGGAGCCCTGCCAAACCGCTTAAGCGCAGCCCATATTGGCAGGTACCTGAAACAACACAGGGCGCGGGCCTTTAAAATAAGGCGCCGCGCCCTTGAAGTTTTCTGGAGGTCACTATAAAAGTGGCCGCCAGAATTGCAAGCGAACGCTTACTTACTTTCTTTTTTGTCGTCCTTTACTTCTTCAAACTCGGCGTCTACCGCATCATCACCTGCGGAAGACTGCTGCTCGCCACCCTGGGCGCCGGCATCAGCGGCACCTTCAGCACCTTCAGCACCAGCAGCCTGAGCCTGCTCGGCGTACATCTTCTGCGCGACCGGACCGGAAGCTTCGGTCAGCTTGGTGGTCGCAGCTTCCATAGCCGCCTTGTCGTTGCCTTTGACAGCTTCTTCCGCTTCGGTGACAGCCGCTTCAATTGCGGACTTTTCTTCAGCGGTGGCTTTGTCGCCAGCTTCTTCCAAGGTTTTCTTGGTTGCGGAGATCAGGCCGTCGAGGGTGTTGCGGGTTTGCACCAGCTCTTCAAACTGCTTATCTGCTTCGGCATTGGCCTCGGCATCCTGAACCATCTGATCAATTTCGTCCTCCGACAAGCCGGAAGAGGCCTGGATCACGATGGACTGCTCTTTACCCGTGGCCTTGTCTTTTGCGTGTACGTGCAGGATACCGTTGGCATCGATATCGAAAGTTACTTCGATTTGCGGCATGCCGCGCGCTGCCGGCGGGATATCGGCCAGGTCAAAACGCCCCAGGGACTTATTCTGAGCAGCCTGTTTGCGCTCACCCTGTACCACGTGAATGGTTACCGCAGTCTGGTTGTCATCCGCGGTGGAGAAAACCTGAGACTTCTTGGTGGGGATCGTGGTGTTCTTGTCGATCAGCGGAGTGGCAACGCCTCCCATGGTTTCGATACCCAGGGTCAGCGGGGTAACGTCCAGCAGCAGTACGTCTTTTACATCACCAGACAGGACCGCACCCTGGATAGCAGCGCCCACGGCAACGGCTTCGTCCGGGTTAACGTCTTTGCGCGGCTCTTTACCGAAGAATTCGGTCACTTTTTGCTGAACCATTGGCATGCGGGTTTGACCGCCGACCAGAATGACTTCATCGACACCGGAAGCGGACAGGTCGGCATCCTGCAGAGCGATTTTCAGCGGCTCCAGAGAGCGGGCTACCAAATCTTCCACCAGGCTTTCCAACTTGGCGCGAGTCAGTTTAACAACCAAGTGCTTAGGACCGGTGGCATCTGCAGTGATGTACGGCAGATTGACTTCGGTCTGCTGACTGGAGGACAGCTCGATCTTGGCTTTTTCCGCAGCTTCTTTCAGACGCTGCATGGCTAGGGGATCGCCTTTCAGATCGATGCCCTGGTCTTTCTTGAATTCTTGCGCCAAGTAGTCGATCAGGCGCAGGTCAAAGTCTTCACCGCCGAGGAAGGTGTCACCATTGGTGGACAGCACTTCGAACTGCTTCTCGCCGTCTACGTCGGCAATTTCGATGATGGAGATATCGAAGGTACCCCCCCCCAGATCGTATACCGCTACAGTGCGGTCATTGCCCTGTTTGTCCAGGCCGTAGGCCAGAGCTGCGGCAGTCGGCTCGTTAATAATACGTTTAACGTCCAGACCTGCGATGCGGCCGGCATCTTTGGTCGCCTGGCGCTGGGAGTCATTAAAGTAAGCCGGTACGGTAATTACCGCAGCGTCTACCTTCTCACCAAGGAAATCTTCCGCAGTCTTTTTCATTTTCTTCAGGACTTCGGCAGAAATCTGCGGCGGCGCTTTCTTGTCGCCCTTCACTTCTACCCAAGCGTCGCCGTTGTCAGCTCCAGCGATGGTGTAAGGCACCATCTTGATATCTTTCTGAACAACGTCATCTTTAAATTTACGGCCAATCAAACGCTTAACCGCAAACAGAGTATTTTGGGGATTGGTCACCGCCTGACGCTTGGCAGACTGGCCTACCAGAATTTCGTTGTCGTCAGTGAAGGCAACAATTGAAGGTGTAGTGCGATCGCCTTCGGCGTTCTCGATTACACGCGCTTTGTCACCATCGAGTACCGCTACACAACTGTTAGTGGTACCCAGGTCGATGCCGATAATTTTTCCCATCTGTAAAATCCTCATTTGGTGCGCGCAGCCAGCTCTGTTTGCAACGCGCGAATAATTCCTGATGTCAGCTATATTGGTGCCGGACGCTAAAATTCAAGGCCACTTTACATTTCTGCCGTTACGGCGCTTTGCTGACCACCACCATGGCCGGGCGCACCAGGCGACCGTTAAGGCGATAACCTTTTTGAAACACCTCAAGCACCGTGTTGGGCTCCACCTCCCCATTGGGCACCTGGGTCATTGCCTGGTGCAGTTCGGGATCGAAGGGCTCACCGGCGGGGTCGACCACTTCCACAGAGTTTTTCGTCAAGGTTTCAACGAAAGATTTGTGGGTCAGTTCAACGCCTTCTACCAGCGCCTTATTGGCCGCATCAGAGCTATCGGCAGACGCCAGAGCGCGCTCCAGGTTGTCCGCAACCGGCAACAAATCCTGCAACATCTTTTCCACCGCAAATTTGCGCGCGCGCTCGACATCCTGCTGGGCACGGCGGCGAGCATTCTGCTCCTCCGCCTGGGCGCGCAATGCCATATCTTTATGAGCGGCTAACTGCTCTTGTAACTTGATAATTTCATCGTGCAGGGCGTCGGCACTTTCGGCCTCCCCCTGCAAAGCTTCTTCTGCGAGCTCACGCTCTACTGAAGAGGGGTCTTCAACCTCGGCGGAAACTGCCTCATCGGTAACTGGTGCGTGCTCATCTGCCAGTGTTTCCGGCTGCACCCCTTCTCTGCTCTGATCTTCTTCGCTGCGCTCTCTGGCCACTGCTTTCTCCGTCGCGTCGACTCTGTCAGTAATATGAGTTGGGCCCGTCATGCGGGCACTGCAGGCTATATGGGGACAACACCGCACAGTTCAAGTGGTTTTTCGCGCTGGCGCACATCCTCAGAGTAATGTGGCCCCGCACCTATAGCTAACCAGAAGCGAATACTGTATAAATAACCACTAACTGGGCCCTGGAGCCCGCCGATCAGAAAGGACACAAAAGCGATTTCTATGTTGCTGCATCTGTCTATCAGCCAATTTACCTTGGTGGATCAACTGGAGTTAGAGTTCGGTCCCGGTACCAGCACCCTGACCGGCGAGACCGGCGCAGGTAAATCCATTACTCTGGATGCCCTCGGGCTCGCCCTGGGCGGTCGCGGCAGCGCCGAGCTCGTACGCGCCGGTGCCCACAGGGCGGATATTAGCGCCACTTTTGATATCACCGAGCACCCCAGCGCCGCAGCCTGGCTCGAATCCCAGGAACTCGACGCGGGGCTAGAGGTTATCCTTCGCCGCACGATTGGTACCGACGGCCGCTCACGGGCCTATATCAACGGCCAGCCGGTTACCCTGCTGCAACTGCGCGCCCTAGGCGAACAGTTGATCGATATCCACAGCCAACACGAACACCAGTCGTTGCTCAAGAAGGACACCCACCGGCGCCTGTTGGACGATTTTGCTCAAGCTCAGGAGCTGTCTGCAGAAACCCGTAGCCGCTTTAAAATCTGGCAGGATCACTACCGCCGCTATCGCAGTCAGGCTGACAGCGCAGAGGAAGCGGAGGCCCGTCGTCACCTGCTGCAATACCAGCTCAAAGAGCTGGAGCAGCTGGATTTAAGTGAGGGGGAGATCGAATCCCTGGAGAGCGAACAGCGCCAGCTGGCCAATGCCGGAGAAATTCTCAGCGGCAGCTATCAGTTAGCTGCCTTTTTATCCGGTGGCGAGGGAGATATTACCGAGCAGCTCCACCGGGCCCTGCAGCTGCTTTCGGCCATGCCTGGGCAGGCGCCCGCTCTGGCAGAAGTGGCGCAAATGCTCGACAGCGCGCGAATTCAAGTTGATGAGGCTGCCGCCACCCTATCCCGACACATCGACCGCTTCGAAATGGACCCGGAACGCCTCTCTGAGGTGGAAGACCGGCTAAGCGCCATCTACCAAGCTGCGCGCAAGCACCGTGTGCAACCGCAAGAACTGCCCGCCCTGCAGCAACAATTGCAGGCAGAGCTTGATGATATCGGCAGTGAGGATGCTCTGGAGCGCCTCGCCGCCGACTGCGAACACCTAGAACAGCAATTCCGCACCACCGCTGGCAAATTGAGCACACTGCGCGCCAAAGCGGCTCTCACTTTAGCGGAGGCGGTCAACTGTCAGCTGGCCGACCTGGCCATGCCTCACGCCCGTGTAGAACTGTCACTTCAGGCCCTTGCCGCCCCCAACAGCTGTGGCCTGGAGGAGGTGGAGATCTTGATTTCCACCAACCCCGGCCAGCCGCCACGTCCACTGGGCAAAATTGCTTCTGGCGGTGAGCTTTCCCGGGTCAGTCTCGCCATTCAGGTAGTGACCGCACAGACCTCTCGCACCCCCACTTTGGTATTCGATGAAGTGGATGTGGGTATCGGTGGCGCCACCGGTGATGTGGTCGGACGACTGCTGCGCCAACTGGGAGAGGCCCGCAACGGCCGCAGCGGCCAGGTGATCTGTGTAACCCACTTGGCTCAGGTAGCCGCACGGGCGCATCGCCAATATCTAGTGGAGAAACACAGTGATGGCGAGCGTGTATTTGTGGCCTTGCGCGAACTCACCAATGGCGAACGCCGCGAAGAAGTTGCGCGCATGCTGGGCGGTGCACCTACTGAGCAATCACTGGCACACGCCGAAGAAATGCTCACCAGGGCACCCTAGTTTTAGCCGGGCTGGCGACGCCAGCCCGGCTACCCTGCCCACTCTTAACAACAAGGAACCGTGGCACCAAAAGGTAAAAATGGCACTTTTCGGTAAGCAACGTTATCGCATAGATCAATAAATAACCGCTACACAATTCGGCGAAACAGTCGGATTAGCGGTGATATGTGCCGTTTTAGCACAAAAGGACCAGATATGACTGGGAGTGGCGGCTAAAGTCACCCTATACTTGGCGGCTTGTTTATCGATGTTGAGTAGTCCCGGTCAAGCTTATGCAGAGAACAATTTTCAACACTCCTATTGTCACTCCTGTCCTGCGCCTGCTTGCGAGGGTACTGCTAAAACTGCACGGGTGGCGTGTTAAGGCTGATCAGCAGTCTCTCAAACTCAAGCAGTACGTATTGATCGGCGCCCCCCATACCACCAACTGGGATGGCTACTACTTTATTCTGGCTGCGCTCAAACTGAAGATGACACCTCAGTGGATGGGCAAAGACAAACTGTTTACTTTTCCCCTGGGTGTTCCGATGCGTTGGTTTGGTGGCATCGCCGTAGATCGCACCAAAGCCAACAATCTGGTGGATGCTACCGCCAGACAGTTCAAGCTTCGCAAAGAGCTGGTGATCGCTATTCCTCCCGAAGGCACCCGCAGTATCACAGAGCGCTGGAAAACAGGCTTTTACCATATCGCGCGCAGCGCCAAAGTCCCGGTGGTATTGGGATTTATCGACTTTCCCAAAAAGGAAGTGGGCATTGGACCTATCGCACAATTTGGGGAAAATCTGGAGGCGGAGCTGATAAAGTTGAAAGAATTCTACGCGGACAAGATTGGCAAATTCCCGGAGCTCTATACCCCGCCCTGCCAACCGCAGCCATAGAAGAACATTGACAGACCTTGACCACTGACCTTGACCACTGACCTTGAAAGGGTGCGGTGAATACCGCACCCAAAACACTCTACTTTTCTTTTTCCGTCACATAGAGCACCAGGCTGTGTCCAGTCAGCTCGTAGCCGTGCTCATCGGCAATCTGTCTCTGCAGCTCTTCGATTTTCTCATTGTGAAACTCAATAACCTTACCGGTATCGGTACACACCATATGATCGTGATGCTCACCGCGATCGAGCTCAAACACTGAATGACCACCATCGAAGTTATGGCGTACAACCAGACCCGCGCTCTCAAACTGGGTTAACACCCTGTACACCGTGGCCAGACCAACATCCTCTCCCGCTTCCAGCAATAACTTGTAGACATCCTCAGCACTCAGATGCTGCTCACTGGTGTTTTCAAGCAATTGCAGAATTTTCACTCGCGGCAGAGTGACCTTGAGGCCAGCCTTGCGCAATTCCTGGTTTTCGTTCGACATGAATCAATATTTCCCGACAGGATTTTAAAAGTTATCCGTAGTTATCAAAGCCCGCTATTACACTCTAAAGACGAATCCGACCCTGAAGTCCCGTCTGTCAGCGAGCCGACTCTTCAGGTATTATCCCATGCCCTACGGAGTCAGAGGAACCCCGGCCTGCACAGCAAGGGCGGAACATGGAAGCAGAGGAACTTTTTTCTCCTGCTTCGGCCTAAACTGACTGCTTGAAAGAAGTCAGCGCGAGAGCTGCCGTTTGAAACCGAATAATGGAGCAATGAATGCCGCCTAGTCTGAGATTTCTCACTATCGCCTTCCTGTGCACCCTGCTGGGCGCCTGCACACTGGTCAAGTTCCCCGGCGTACACCGCATTGAAGTACAACAGGGCAATATCATTACCCAGGAGATCGTGGACCAGCTGAAGCCGGGCATGACCCGCCGTCAGGTACAGTTTGTTTTGGGCACCCCGTTACTGGAGGACACTTACAGTCCCAACCGCTGGGATTACGTCAATCGCCTCCGCGACAAGAAGGGCAATATTACCCAGAAAAGCTTCAGTGTTTACTTTGATGAAGACTCCCTGGTATCCACCAGCGGCGATTGGGTACCGGCGGATTGGCCCTAAGGGGGCGCTCCCTCGGCCCCTTTTTTCTTTTCGGCCAAACGCTTAGCCTTTTCGGCGCGCTGCTTGCGCGCCTCTTTGGGATCTGCGATCAGGGGGCGGTATACCTCAACCCGGTCACCGGGCTGGAGCACATAACTTTCTGCTGTTGCCAGCCCCTTGCTTCCCAACACTTGGCCAAAGATACCCATCTTGGCGGTATCCGGGTGCACCTCAGGGTATTCTTTAGGGATTCCGGAGCGAATCAGCGCCTCCCTTGCAGTTGTCCCTTCCACCACCAGCAAACGCATCAAGCGTTGCTCATGGGGTAACGCATATACCACTTCCACCGAGATCGTTTTCTCTTCTGTCATTCGGGCTTCCCGTAAATGTCCTCAGCGCGCTCACACATAACCGCCACCATTTGATTGGCCAGGTCGCTGAAAATTTTTCCCGCTGCTGCTGCAATCAAACGATTTTTCATCGCAAAGGAAAGGGTGAAACTCACTTTGCAAGCGTTTTCAGCCAGTGGAGTGAACTCCCACAACCCCTTAAATTGCTCGAAAGGCCCATCTACCAAAGTGAGCGTCATGCTCTGGGGACGTACCAGCTGATTGCGTGTTACAAAGCTCTGTTTGATCCCCGCGCGGGACAGATCCAGGCGCGCCTCCAACGTTGTCTCATCGCTGCGAAGAATCTCCGCCCCACGGCAACCGGGTAAAAACTGCGGATAGCTGGCCACATCATTGACCAGATCAAACATTTGTTCTGCGCTGTACATCACCAGCGCACTGCGTTCTATTTCAGTCATTCCTGCTGTCTAATCCAGTCCGCCAGGCAAAATTACCTGGGATTGCTATTGAACGGCTAATTTTGCCAGCCGACGCTACTCAAGCAAGACAATTCCTGTAACAATCGCATTTTTTACCGGTGGGCCACTTTTTTAGCCCGACCGCAGTATCAAAAAAACTACAAGCATTCATAAAAAATAATAGCGAGAGTACTTATGACCGCAGTGAGAGAGCATTTTGGGTCAAGGCTGGGGTTTATCCTGGCCGCTGCAGGTTCCGCCGTAGGCATTGGCAATCTGGTAGCATTCCCCGTGGCGGCCACCAAAAGTGGAGGTGGCGCCTTCTTACTGGTCTATGCTCTCTTCGTATTCTTTATTTGCCTGCCGGTCATGATGGCTGAACTGGCCTTGGGACGCAGCTCCGATAAAGACCCGGTCGGTGCTTATCGGACAATTTCCAAGGGCTCCAAACTGTGGAGTATTCCCGGCTGGTTCGCCCTGATCACCCCGTTTATGATCGCGGTGTTCTATTTAGTGGTTACCGTCTGGGTAATGGGCTATCTGGTGGAGACCCTGTTTGGCAATCTGGACAAACTCGCCAGCCAAGATTTCTTTATTCAATTTATTAATACACCACAGATATTTGCCTATCTAGTGGTCCTGATGCTGATTATTAATGCCATTCTCGCTATGGGTGTTAAAGATGGTATTGAGCGCGCAGCCAAAACGCTGATGCCAATGCTGTTTGTGATGCTCCTGGGGTTGGTATTTTTTGTACTGACACTAGAGAACGCAGCGCTCGGCCTTAAATACTATCTGGTACCAGACTTCAGCAAAATTGATGGCACCGTCATCAGTAAGGCCATGGCCCAAGCGTTCTTTTCCCTATCTCTGGGCATGGGCATCATGATCACCTACGGCTCCTACATGAAGAAGCGGGATTCAATTCCCGGCTCCTCCCGTGCAGTTGCAATTACCGACACTTTAGTCGCCTTTACTGCCGGCCTGCTGATACTGCCGAGCATTTTCCATTTCAATCCGCAGATCGATCCGTCTGAACTGAGCGACTCCTCCGCAGGTATGATCTTCCTGTTCCTGCCGAAAATCTTCCTCGCCCTGCAAGACAGCATCGGTTATGTTGGAGCCAGTGCGGTAGCGGGGATCTTCTTCTTTCTGGTACTGGTAGCAGCGATCACCTCTCTGGTTTCCATTATCGAAGTACCCATCGCCACCCTGCGTGACGAGCGCGGCATGGAACGCAAGAAAGCCATCTATGTCATTGCAGCCGTTCAGTTTGTGCTGGCCATCGCTTGCGCCGTATCATTCGGTATGGCCACATGGCTCACTGATTTTGTGCAGCTGGCTGGCGTCAACAAGTCGTTCTTCGATTTGATTGAGATCATCTTCTACGACACCATCCTGCCCTTAAACGGCCTGCTAGTGTGTTTGTTCGTGATCTACAAATGGAAGAAAGCCAATTTTGATAAAGAGCTGCAAGAAGGTGACAGCGACTTTGCCGGCTCGTTTTCGCAAAAATACGTTAACTTCTCCCTGGGCACTTTTATCCCATTGATATTGCTGTTGATCTTTATCAATACCGTTGCCCTGAAGTTTTTTGGATACAGTTTTATTTAGTCACTCATAGTTTTCATGGCCAAGAAAAAGAAAGCACAAACATCCAACACCATCGCCCTTAACAAGAAGGCCCGCCACGACTATTTCATTGAGGAAAAGTTTGAGGCGGGCGTAGAAATGCAGGGCTGGGAAGTCAAAAGCTGTCGGGAGGGCAAAGCCCAGCTGACCGACAGCTATGTCATTTTTAAAAACGGAGAAGCCTGGCTGCTGGGTGCGAACATCCAACCCCTGCCCAGCGCCTCCACCCACTTTGTCACCGAGCCCGACCGTACCCGGCGCCTGCTGCTCACCAAGCGCGAATTAGCCAAGCTGATTGTCGCCGTTGAGCAAAAGGGCCACACGGTGGTTGCCACCGCCATGTATTGGAAAGGGCATTTGGTGAAGTGTGAAGTCTGCCTGGCCAAGGGTAAGGCGAGCCACGACAAGCGCGAAACTGAGAGACAGCGCGACTGGAACCGCGAAAAGCAGCGCCTGATGCGCGCTACGCACAGATAGTGCACAGTGAACTATTAGAAGAATAATTACGGGATTTACCATGAGTGCACCGCGAGGACAATTCACCTCGAATATTGGCTTTTTGATGGCTGCGGCGGGTTCCGCCGTTGGTCTTGGCAATATTTGGGGCTTTCCGACCAAGGCCGCCAGCAATGGCGGCGCCGCCTTTGTAGTCGCCTATTTATTTTTAGCTTTTGCGCTCGCCTACCCAGCTCTAATGGCCGAACTCACCATCGGACGCCACGCACGGCGCAATATGGTGCAGGCCTTGCGCTCAATTTCCAACGGCCCTATCAGCCGCTTTTTCGGGGGCCTAACCGGCTTCGGCGGTATTCTGGTCGCCTCCCTGATCTTAAGCTTCTACGCCATTGTGGCCGGCTGGATGGTCGCCCACCTGGCCGAGCCTTTCGCCAGCCTGTTCGGTGCCCAGGAAGCCGCACAGTGGCTATCCAGCAACAGTGTCGACCGCAACCTGATCATGACTGCCATCTTCAGCGGCCTCACCATGCTGATCATCGCCAGCGGCGTTGAGAAGGGGATTGAGCGCTGGTCCACTCTATTGATGCCATCGCTGATTATTCTGCTGCTATTGCTTATTTGCTACGTACTCACCCAACCCGGCGCCCTCACCGGTTTGGAAGTGTACCTGATGCCCAACTTCGATCACTTCACGCCGGATCTGCTGATCTCCGCCATGGGCCAAGCCTTCTTCTCCCTGTCACTGGGTGTGGGCACCATGCTGATCTACGGCTCCTATTTGAGCCAGCAGGAGAGCCTACCGCGCCTCGGTGCCCTGGTGACCTTGATCGATGTCGGTATCGCCTTTACTGCGGGCCTACTGATCCTTCCTGCCATGTATGTGGCCCAGGAAGCCGGCACCCAGATCTTCTCAGCCGAAGGTGTCCTGATTGCCGGCCCCGACCTGATTTTGCAAGTTCTGCCTGCGCTATTCGACACCATGGGGGAAGCCGGGGTATTCGTAAGCATCGCCTTCTTCGCCCTGATGGTCATCGCCTCCCTTACGTCCTCCATCTCTATGCTGGAAGTCCCGGTGGCCTTTTCTATCGAGAACCTAAATATCCCACGGCGTATCGCCACCCCAATTGTTGGCCTGATCATCTTCGGCGTCAGCAGCGGTATCATTTTCTACTTTGACAGCCTGTTCTTACTAGCAGTGACCATCAGTACTGAATACGGACAGCCCCTGCTCGGCATTGCCCTGTGTATTTTTGCCGGCTGGATCTGGCGCCGCGACCAATTGCTGGCAGAACTGAAAAAAGGTCACGAAGATATTGAGCACACCCTGTTCTGGAAAATCTGGCCCTGGTATGTGCGTATCGTCTGCCCACTGTTGATCCTGACCGCCTTTGTCCAGTCAGTGGTGTAAGTATCTAAACATCTCCCGGCGGCATCTCCCCGCCGGGAACTCCCCTACTGCTCTCCAAATCCCGACTACTCTGGTCGCTCAACCGGTCATTACATAAAATTTATTACTAAAGTGAAATTTAAGGTATACTTAGATGACACACGAGAGTGTTTCTTATCGGGGATGACTTGGATTCGACGCCGGTGACGAAACCTTGGGTGCATGCCGTGATGGCAGCCAATCACGTAAATCCAAAGCTGTATTTTATTAGTTGCCAACGACGACAACTACGGTGCCCAACTGGCTGCGTAAGCAGCTTGTGAAGCACTAACTAAGGGTTCGCCCTTAGCAGCCTTCAGTAAGGTTCCAGTACCGCGCTGCAGACTGTCATACAGAACTGGATCGCCGCAAACCATATCCGTGGGTAAGCGGTTAAACAACTTACGGAATCGCCCTATACGTCCTGACCGCCGGGCTGTAATGGGTTAAATCAATAGACGGAGCTAAGCATGTAGAGCCTCTGGCAGAGTGCTGACGGACGCGGGTTCGACTCCCGCCATCTCCACCAAATACGAAACCCCAACTGTTATCAGTTGGGGTTTTTTATTGCCTACACCCCGCGCTACAGGCCTTATGTGGCAAGGGCTTACGGACTTCCCGCCATTTCTTACCACGGACTTTTCAAGGCAAATATTCTCTGAATCGCCGAATACTCTCTGCGCCTCTCCCCACCTCGAATAGCCAAAGTCCATGACCAGAGAACAGAGAACCCTTTAAAATCAGTAGCTTATTAGCGGACTAATCAAAAGGTTTGTTGGGTGAATTGGTTGGGCGAGCGGAAACCCTAAGAGCCGAAAATTATGAATAACCAAGCCTATGGATGCTCACAAGACTCCTAATTTACTATATAGATCGCGCTTCTTTAAAAGCTCTTTATTACTTCGCTCAACTTTCAATGCCGCCTTTAGATACCCTGAAGCCGCTGGATAGTCACGCATTTGTTCACACGCCTGAATAAGCTGATTTAGCACGTAGAACCTCATTGGTGCAGCTCGGTTTACTTCTTCAAGTAACTGTCTCGCAGCGGTATAATCCGCTTCCAGGCCCTTCAATGTCGCCTCAAGATATTTTAAGTTCAGAGAATCCTCACCAGATTTCTTTGCTAAATCAATCCACACAGCTGCAACACTTGGCTTCCTTAAAGCAAGAAATGCCTTTATTGCCAGCTGGAAAATAACCTTCGCTTGCTCGTCTAAGCTGCCTTTAATCGCTTTTTCGTTCTCACTTAACAATTTTTCAAATTCAAATAATCGATCACCACGGTATAGCGCGCCAAGCTGCTGCGCCAATGCAAGTAGGTCACCCGAGCGAACAAACTCTTCACCCGCAAGCTTTGCGGCCTTTGTATACGACTGACTCTCCATAGCTTGGAGAACACTATTCGACCAATCTTCATGTGAATGAGAGCTAGCACTTGAAATACTTGGAACTGCCTGTTGGTTTTGTACTTTACACGCCAGTTCAAAGTCTTTGATGAGTTCGTCGATTGATGAAAAACGGTTACAAGGGGCTTTCTCTAAACACCGAAGAACAACGGCTTCCATAGCGGGATGAATACTTAAGTTTATTTCGGAAGGTTTCTTAAATGGCGCATGCCTTTGAACCTGCGAGGGTGTGTCATGTGGCAATTGACCGGTCAACAGTTGATACAGCAAAACACCTAAGCTATATATATCGCCAAGCATCAACTCTCCAAGTGAGCCTCGTCGACAATCAACATTTGAGAATTCTGGCGCTGCATACAATACAGTCCCCCCGTTTTCTCGCGTACGAACATAAATCTCTTCAGGTAGTGCTGAGCTGCCAAAATCAGTCAATTTAACTAAATCCCGCTCTCCAATCAGAATATTATGAGGTTTAATGTCGCCATGTGAAATCGGTGTGGGAAGGTTTGCTAAATAACTTACGGCGCAAAGAACTTGCCTATAGATTTTAAATAATCGCTCAAATGTATTTCCAAAATTTTGTAACCGGCTATCCAGTTTTTGTGCCAAAGTTTGGCTGGGGAAATACTCCATTTCGATGTAGAACCATTCGTTGTCAATTCGCCCCATCTCGTAAAGCTGAACAACATTAGGATGAGGTTCAACTGTGAGTAACTCTTTTCCTTCGGCCAGCTCTCTATCTTCTCGAGTAATATCTTTAGGTATTTTTACCGCGACAACATGCCCATCACTTAACCTTTCAGCGCGCCATACCCAACCATGGCTACCATCCCCTAGACACTCGAGTAAGAGATATTTAGTTCCCAATCGTTTATTTGTGCCGGGTAAAAAATGCGCAGACTTAATGTTCATAATAATCTCTCACAACGCAAACGATTCAATGTTAAGCATAATTCGGAAGCACTCTTTTCAAACAGAAATTCACTAAACACTATTTTAGTTATCGATGAAGCGCTGATTCTCGCGCCTGTATTCGAAGTAAATCCACAGCGACAAATGCTTTTCAATCGTTCGGTATCTACTGCTCTAACAATGCCCTGACGCCAGGCACTCAATACCAAAATTTTTGGTGAGTGCTCCCATCGCTGGGCTGCTTCTAAAAGATTACGCAATTTTTCTTCTAGTTTTAATTGACCTTTTTCCGTTCCATCGTACCGCTCAAACTCTACAAGGCAACTTGGACGGGACTCTCCCATTACAAACCAACCAGAGTCTGAACGAATATCTGCGCCATGGCTTGAAGGTGCTGGACATTCTACGACAGCCATAAGTTCAAGTTCGTGCCCAAGGGTATTCCACACACTGCACCCCAAGCTATGCACCATCACATCTTGATCTTGCAAAAGGCCATTATGGAGAATGGGAAAATACTGTTCAGTGAATTGAATGTTAGACATTCGATCTACCAAATCAGCTTGCCAATCAGCCATCAAAACGCCCCCAAACCTTTAATACTTCTGGAGACTCACCTCCATGGATCAGCGTTTTATTGCCCACCTTCACTAACAGTGGCGCCGCAATTGAACGACCGCATACAAGCGCTTCACCCGTTGATAAGCTTGGCAACTCATCAAGATCCGCTTTACTGACCATATCAGAAGCTTTTGCGATAAAACGTTGATCATCTGGGTTTTTCAAGCGCATAGTAATCAACGTATTGCACTGAGAAGTGACATCAGCATCTAACTTAGAGGGACGTTGACTCACAATGCCAAAACCAACACCAAATTTACGCCCTTCGCCTGCGATTTTTTTGATGATACGATGACTTACAGCGTTACCGCCTGCTGGCGCAAAACTATGCCCCTCCTCATAAACCAGAAAGCAAGGACGAAGTGGATCGGTTTTGCTTGATGCCGCACGCAATATCTCGCTAGACAATAAGGCACAAACAACTTGTTTTGCGGTATCGCTTAAACCCTGTAAATCGACTACAACCAAGCGTCCTTGATTATTACTTGGTCTGCCGACCATTTTATAAATATCAGTTGGCGATTCCATTGCTGCAGAATAAAAACTTTGCGCCTCATTCAATACACGCGACAATTTCATAGAGGCAACGGCGGCGCTACGACCGTTGAGCGCTTTAGCTTCCGATTCAGATAAATCATCCCACTCTTTTAGTTCATCTAAACCATCGCCTAACAAAAAGCGCAAACGGTTAATATCTCTAGGCTCAGTTTTGTCGACAGCGCGCCAATAACGTATCGCTACGTCTAATACACGCTGCTGAGGTTCGGTAAGACCTGGCAAAATTTCAGCAACGTCATCCATTTCAAAATGATCAAATTGAAGGGCTAAAGGCTGATTCTTCGAAGCATATTTATGATTGAATGATTCATGTTGCGGAGTAAATATCTGAATTCCAGCACCTGCTTTCTGCAGGCGCTCGAATGTTGCTTTAATCTGCGGCAATGTTTCTCGATCACGCTTATCTTCAACTGAATCTAACTCCGTTGAAAACTGCAATTCACCTTTTGATAGAGCTCGTCCATACTCTCCATGTGGATCGAACACTACCACGGTACCATTATTTATCGCGACCAAACGTTCGATAATGCGGCCGACAGTATAGGACTTTCCCGAACCGGTCATGGCTAATACAGCCAAATGCTCGGTCACTAGTTTGTTAACATCAATAAAAACTGGAACCGTGTTTTCGCCCTTGTCATACCCGACCAAATTGCCTAGATGCAAACTGGTATGTTCATTAAACTCATAGAAGTCGCTTAAGAATTGAAAGTCAACAGTCTCAACGGCTGCACCGGGATTCATAGGTCTTCGTGGTATTTTTATTTGCCGGGATATAGGGTCGCGATAACCGACTAACTCGACATGAGCAAACATGTTTTCGCCAGTTACATTAGCGCCAGGCAAGAGTTCTAGCTCAGTGACACCGTCACCAAAGCCCGCGTTATATAGCATATTAGAGCGGTTAATCTTGGTCACTCGGCCTAGAACAGCCACTTCGCCTTCATCTTTGCGCTCTTGATGCATAATACGAACAAATTCTCCGCGACGAACCGAAAAGGAGTCTTGCACAACCATCGTTAGCTGGCTGGCATCTCCGGTATTTCCTACTAGTTTTCCTAATACTTTATAAGTCATATTTAAAACCCTTCTTCTAAACCTGCCAGCCAGGTAGTTTCTACTTCATTGTCTCTAAGTGCACCATGCAAACCTTTGCGATAGTACTCGGTAAACTTGGGTAATATTTCTAGCTGCTGATAACCCAATATTTGTGGTAAAGGCATTGTCTTGCTTCGGTTTTGCATATCCAACAGCATTAATCGACACGCCACATCATTTAAATGTTCAGTATCCCAATCAGGCTCATCACCCGCCAGTTGAGCCAATTTTATTTGCCCGCCTCGAGCACTTCGAAAATGGAAGCCAATCACACCAAGATCGACTTCAGAAGATGGCTCCATGCGCGATCGGTTTTCTGTCATGCGAAACCCGATTGTTCGAGAAAAATTACCTAATATTCCATTGATAAAACGTAAGTCTCCAATACCTGATAAACTTGATTCTATTTTTTCCAGTTGTTCATTTTTGGTATCGTTAAATCCATCGCTTAGTAGTAAATGTTTTCTTCCTTCAGTCGTTCGAAGATCTTGTTTAGCGATGCTCACAATCGCACT
This sequence comes from Microbulbifer okhotskensis, assembly GCF_023895975.1. Taxonomy (GTDB): domain Bacteria; phylum Pseudomonadota; class Gammaproteobacteria; order Pseudomonadales; family Cellvibrionaceae; genus Microbulbifer; species Microbulbifer okhotskensis. The sequence goes on along the minus strand of NZ_JALBWM010000005.1, from coordinate 64,628 downwards.
ATATCGCTCGGCCAAAATACTCACCAATACAGGGCCATTTTTATTCCAGGGAAATAATTTTTCGCGATTAGCAGCCCAGAATTTTTCAATGGCACTTTTCGTTTTATCGTATTCCGCTTTATGGCGTAAATTTCTATCCAATGGCACCATATCTCTAGCCAAAAAAAGCGGTGTATCTAACAATATCAAATCACTTGTTTCGCCACTTTCAATTAGCTTTTCAACAAGTGCATAGCCTTGACGGATCTCAATCAAATCTAAACGTTTTCGCTGAGCCTCAAAATCAATATCATCCAGCTCCGATATTGAGTCCGACCCGCGTGTGCTCACCTTGTTTTCATCGATTATCAAATCGGTTCGAACGGCGGCACTGGCATAAATAAATCCGCCTAATGCTTTATCCAAGCAGGAGCGAGTGGATATTCCTGATACATTTAAATTAACTAGGCTAGGCTTATGCACCGCTTTCACTAAACCCGCGTCACGAAATAAAGGCGCTACTTGTTCAATATCACGAATTTGTTTAAGTAAACGCCCGGCACTGCCAGGAAGGCGCAATTGACTGTCAATTGCCAATGACTGGGCCAGATTAGTTGTTTTCATTGACTCTCACCTTTTAATCGTTGCTTTAAGTTAGCAGCTAATGAAGAGTTCATAATAATTGACTCTTTAACGCTTGTGCATAGGCCCAATAAGGAGATCCCTCCAAAGCCTCTTGCCCTTTTGCGCTTAAACTTTGTTTATCTAAATAACCATGCTCAAGAAGCAGCGGCCAGCGCTCTTTGGCCATTAGTTTTTGCAGATCAAACAATGCCATTTTTTTGTTTGACTCAATCACCCGTTCTAAATTGCTAGCCCCAAAACCAAAGGCGCAAACCAACAAATTAAGATCACCGGCAGACAGCTCAAATGTTGAATGCTTAGTCACAACAGGCTGTGCCACTCCTGCATGTTCAATAAACCATCTTAACCAAGACTTAACGACAGCCCCATGGTCCAACAGAGTAATAGACCATAGCGGCAAACACGTTGCGACTAACATTCCGCTATTTGTGTGCTTGCGAAAATAGCGAGTATGTAACTGACCATTTTCGAAGCTATGTTCTGGCAAGCTATCGCCATCAGTTCCAACCAATGCTAGTTCAGTTTCCGAGGCCAATAGGCTAGCCAATGAACCAACACTTCCTATGTTTTCTTGAGTGTTCGCGGTTAAGTGCCAATCTAACAACTTGTTATTAAACAGCGGCTGGTCACTATCATCACTAAAGGGCGGTAACAATAACAGTACCCTACCGGGTTGAGCGGTCCACGCTTGGACTTCCGCTTGATAGGCGCGCAGCGCAAAGTCTTCCCCCGTCATCATTAATAAACCAGCATCAGGCAGCGACTGGGCGTCAAAACCATCAGCCGACAATAAATTACACAAAAACCAGCCTTTACGATTTTGTGCTAACTTAGCCTCCACAAAAATGCTCATATCTCTATTGCTCGCTCGCAAATGTTAAGCGCATTTTCAAAATACCCTTTTTCACTAGCTGCTCCCTTGCCTCTTGTGTTATCTCTGGCTCGTTGCCCAAACTTATTGCCTTAAACACAGCTTGCCACTGGCTAAAATTCAAACCTGTTTCTGCTAAACATAACTCCGCCTGTTCTTTCCATGCTTGTAAAGATGCCTCACAACTCAACACCACATCACTTAGGCTTTCGTCGTTAAAACTATTCAGCTCTAGAGCATCTGGAACAGATCGGCCTTGCGCTTTCAACAATGGCCTCAGGCCAGGAAGCACATCATTTACCGGCTCTATTTTCGATTGTTTAAATTGGTTAATGCCTTTTTCAATGGCATTTAACATCCCACCAATGGGGTGTAATTGACTGCGAATGGGTTGCAACAACTGCTCAGGAATATCCCGCAATCCGTCAAACTTGCCTTTGCGCATCGCTTCGCGCAAAGCTGTTCGTTTGCGTTCGGCATCGTCGGCTAGGTCCTCAAAGGCATCGCCAATCATGATCAGTTTCTGTTGCTGCGTCACAACTTCAGAAACATGTTCTGGTTTTGAGTAGTCGCTAGGCATAGGATCTAATATCGCTTTTAATTGCTCAGACTGAAGTTTATAGTCGGTTAATGTTTTAAGCGTTTTTTCATATTTTTCTTTCAAGGCGCGATAGGCACTAAGAATATGCCCGCTCACCTCAGTAAACACCTGTTGACTACCATGGTCTGAATTTGGGTGATCCGGGTTGGAATATAGAGTGACGCCCACTTCACTGGCTAACAACGCAATGCGTTCATGCGCCTTATCCAATTTAAGCGAACGTAAAAAGTGCAATAAGGTTTCCGAGCTGGCTTTACCTTCTCCTTTTGCCGTGGTACTGGATTCGTCTTCACTCAATGCGCCTTCCAGAATGTGTGTTACTGTCCGTAAACTTTGACTAAAGAAAGCCTTGGGAAAGTGCTCCAAGTCACGACAATCTTGTTCTAAGTCGGTAATTAAATCTTCAGCTCTTCGGCTGATTCGCTTGCTCGCAGCTTCTACGAATTCAGCGAACAAGCATGCTTGAGTTACGCGCATGAAGAGTGATTGCGTTTTATCTTCCAGCTGCAAAGTATGCACGCTGCCTAGTGTGACTTTGGGTACATTCAATGGCCGAACGGTGTCGACGAGTTTTAACACCTCAGCGCGCTGGCGTATAAGTTCAGGTAGTTTATCCAATACGGCATCATCAATCACAGAAGGCAAGTTTTCTTCCGTGGTTTTTAAGGTATTAAAACAACGTCTTGCTTGCGTAAGATGGTCATTAGCCTCGACGGTTTCTGTGCCCTGCGAACTTGCACCAATAGGCGCAAACAACTCGCTAATTCGACCATAACCAAAAACTCTATTCAGTATCTCTACTTTGGCTTTATACGCATCAGGAGCACTACCGCTAAACCATATTTGTGCTTCATTAATCGCATTATCTAGCCGCGACCTGGGATAACTTCGCCAAGTCGCTTTCTTACCGGAGGGGTCATCCAAGGTAAGCAAATTAAGTTCACCGCACCACCACATCCAATCATCAAACACTGTTTTCGCCGTTATGCCTGTTTGGGCCACATAGCCAAAATACCAATCTTGTTTTGCCTTATCTAAAGTCCACTCATGGTCAATTGAAGGCGTGGCCATACGCGCTAAAAACAATGGCAAGTTCACTTGTGCTTGTTGTGGGTTGGCGAGTTCAGTAAATAACCCGGCATGCTCATTGGCGATAAAACCTTTTGCTAACAAATTGCCAGGCACTTGTAATTTACTGAGTAATGCAGCGAGCTCTTCTGCATTAACGTTATGTTGCTTTTGAATATCTAACAGGCCATTCAAGCTTGGTTGCTCAATGGCAAGTAATCGCCAGCCCGCTAACAGTAAATCGCGCTCGCTCGCGTTTAATTTGCCATTAATTTTTATTGGCCAGGCAATACGGCCCCGCTCATTTAAGCGGGCTCGCCACTTGTGCATCCCTTGTATTGCAAATTCGGTTAATGCGGCGAGCTTATTTTTGAATTTTGCGGTGAATGCCTCTGGCAACAGTGAAAAGCCTGTGCATTCGTTTAAGTCCAAACCGATACGCTCTAACTGATCCACCTCACTGGGGTTCACATAATGCAGTAAAATATCATCCCGCAACGTACTTTGCTCATCACTGCGGCTGTACTGTTCCATTAAATGTGCAGAGGCGGTTACGGCAAACACAGGGGTTCTGCCATTATCACCGCGATAAGTCCCCGCAAATATCTGCAACTGGTCTAATTCATCTTTGTTACTGACCCACGCAAATAGCGCCTTGCCATCGGGGTGTAACTTAAAGGCATCGAGTGTCATCAGGCCGCCGCGCTGCCCTGCGCCTTGTCCTTTGGGTTCGGTAATTATTGGCAGGGCTTGCTGTTGTTTGCCTGCTTTGTTTGGGAGGGCTGCTTGGTTGTAAGGCCAATTGTTATCCAGCAAACGCATTAACCCCGTTAGACGCGCCAATAAACGTAATTGCGGATGTTTACTACTACTGGCAATGAGTTTTGCCATGGCTGTTTCGTGGCCATCGCTATCGGCAGGGTCGCGGAAGATCATCGTATTATGTTGCGCACTGCGATAACGTAAATCCAAACGCAATAACATGGCCACGCTTGGACCAATATGGGTCGCATCGCCGTCGGGTAATTGGTGGCTATCGCCAATGAGTTTTTGCCACAAAGCATCGGCGGCAAATTCAATCGCTGGGTGGTCGTAAAGCAAACTCAGTAAGTACTTAAACTCACCTTGGGATAGCGGCAAAAGCACCACATTCGGGTCACTTTTATTGCCAGATTCTTTATCGGACTCTTTAATCGGCTCATTAATAGACTCTTTAATAGAGAAAGTCCGCAAATTATCCAACAAGGTATCCAAACTAAGTGCCTGTTCAACGGCGGGATACACCCATTCATCTTTATCTCGGCGAAACTTAGCTTGCTCCAGAGCTTGACGACAACTTAATCGATCTAAACTGAGTTTGCGATACAGCGCCACCACAGGTTCTTGATCTTCATTTTTGAGTGTTAATAACTCGGTGCTATTGGGTACCTCCGCTAAAGGTACGGGCAACTGACCATAGAGCAAGTTGCGGCAACTCGTGAGCAATGCTTGGTCGCGTGTTTGAATGCCCTCAATTGCACCGGCATCTAATACATGCTTGGCCACTCGGCCCGAACCTTCCAACACCGCTTCAAACAGCTCGCCAACATGCTCGAGCGTTTTACCCGCCTGGTCGAATTGCTCTAGAACAGCATCCACATTGGCCATTACCACGTTAAACCAACCAAAGTTAGCGCCACTCATGGCATAGGCGGCTTCGACCAAACCCGTTTGATAAGGTTGTGCAAGCTTACCTGAACTTTCTAAGCTTTTGACATAGTCCGACACGTCGGCAAAGGCGTTGTGTTCTAATTCCACCAGTTCAAAGCGCCGCGCCACCGATTGGATCTCACGTAGCTGTTGCCCTAATAACGGCGAACATAAAGCCACATAGCGTAACCACGGCAGTTTACGGCGAGGGTCTTCTTCTTTAATAGCCTTGCCGATTAAGCGAATGGCTTGACCATCTAAGCGCTTACTGCTTTCGTCTTCTAAACCAAAAGTTGCCGCCTCGGCGACGGTTTCTAGTTCGTCTAACACCACCAGTACATAGTCGATACCAAAGGTGTTTAATACGGTATAGGCCGCTTGTACCAGCTGTACGGCCAGATTTGGGTCTTCGTACAGATCTTCTTCGCTGTGGTTTTTATCCAGCTCTAATGCCTTGGCCAATTGCTGGTGATCAAAACCCATCGGGTTTAAACGTTCTAGCGCCTGCTTGGCAATTTCACTTTGAATAGAGCCATCAAACTGGCCCGTTGCTAAGGGCAGCAGCGCTTGATACAAGCCAAAAGCAAACCAGTTATCGGAATTTTGATAGTCCGACGCCACCTGCGAATAACGAATATACAGCGCTAAATATTTATCCTGTGAGGCTTCATCAAACAGTTGTTGATCGGCCAGCTCACCTTGAGCCGTGCGAACATACCAACCCTTGGAGCAGTCGTTAATTTGTGCCACCAACTCGTGACCTAAACGGGATTTACCTCGGCCCCATTCTGCCTCTACCGCGAACACATGGGCAAAGTGGTCGTCGTCATGGTCTACCGTATGCAAAAAGGTTTTAAAGCGATTAAAGAAGCGACTTTGCCCCACTAAAGGGTCACGAGGGGGATAGTCCGATACACCGGTCGCTGCCCAGCGGTGGCGGGCGCTTAGCTGGCCGATCATCTCATCGCTTAGTTCACTATTTTGTTTGCTCTTTTGCCCACTTTTTTGGCCACTCTTATTGCCAAGCATGTCAAAATCCATGAGCCGCTCCTGTATTGATTGTGTTTAATTCAGAATGTGTTTTTGTGTTTTTAGTGGCCGATGCCGCCAACAGCAACTTGGCTTCGCGCAACTGCAGGGCGCAGGTTTTTATACTGTGTTGCAGCGCTTTACTCTTGCGGCCAAATAAGGGGCTGAGCGGCAGGCTGTAACAAGCATCACTAAATGTAGGGTGGATCTGGTAATAGCCCAAACGGCCACTGCTGCCATCGCGGTATTGCCAAAGCTGTCGGTTTAACAGTTCGCCCATTAGTGGGCTCAATTGCTGGCTGAGGTCGAGAGCATCCGGTGTATAGGGATAAAAGCCCATGCCGATGTCATCAAACAATGCCAACAGCATATCTGCCAAGCTGCCAATGGCCACCTCGTCACCTTCACTGCCTTGCACCAACACTTGAATCGCATTGGGGGCGTAGGCATTTTGCCCCGCTTGGCATTCCAGTAATAAACCGCCGCGCTGTTCAGCGGCCCAGGCATCTTGGGTAAAAATCACCAAGCTCAGCAACATGGCCCATGGCTGGCGATTTAAATAATCGAATGTTGTCTCAACACTATTTCCTGTATCTACGCCTGCATGTGCGTCTGGGCTTTTGGGCAACGACTGCAGGATCAGTTGTGGGGTATTCTCACTGCACGCTTTTAATGTAGAAGGTTCTGAGGCCATTGAAGGTAAGGCGAGCAAGCGCCCAGCACACCAGTTATCACTAAATGCTTTACTGCTGCCATCGATCGTCTTAATTGGCTCGATTGAATTGAGGTTTTGCTGTTGAAGTTGCACCAGTAAAAAAGCTTCGCGCAGGATTCGAACCAAGCTAGGAATGGCGGCGTTTTCATCGAGAGAATGGCCGATAAGTTCCCGCTCTAATTCAGCGAGTGGGCTAGGGCTTGTTTTAAGGTCGTTTGCAGTTTGCAGAATGGGCGTCACCCATTGCGCCGCTTCGCCGAGTTCCGATACCAGTTTTACCAGTACATCGGTATCGCTCATGGCACCGGCTTCACGGCAACGGGCGGCCATAAGGTTTAACCAAGGGTTGCGCCATTGTTCATCGAGGGCCAATAGGGCTAATAACCATTCACCGTCGGCGGGCTTGCTCTGTTCTTGTGTGGCTGACATTAACGATGGGTTAATTAATCGGCTGCGGGCCGCGAGCAGGGTTTGGGTTAATGAAAAAGACGTTGAATTATTTTTATCTGGCTCAGCGTTTTTATTTGCCGCAGCGTTTTGTAGAGCAAGCGGCGCAGCTAAACCGGTCAGGCTTTTTTTAATCTGCTCTGCCTGCCTTTCACTAAAGCGCTTATCACTCAGTGCTACCCAGCCTTGTTTAAAAAGGGTGGAATAGGCACGCACACATTCGCGTGTATGTATAACCGATTCCACCGCTTTTAAGGCCACCTCAGTCATTAGCGGCCTCTTGTGCTTGTTCAAGCAGGCGGGTTAACTCGTCTAAATCACTAAATAAGGCTTGGCTTTGGGCCTTACTTTCAGTCTTTGTATTAGCCGCAGGATCTGCATTAAAACCCTGTGGCGTTAAGCCCGCTAAAATGGCTTGGTCCAGGCTGTTATCACCCGCTTCTAATGCTTGTTGCGCGTCGATTAATTGTGGCTCGGTGAGCTGACCTTCGATAAGGGCTTCGACAAGAAGCTTGGCCGCTGTAGTTAAATCTTTGCTATAAAAGTAAGCACTCTGTGCCTTTTGCAGCATTTCACCTAACGTTTCATATTCAGAGTGAATTGGAAGGACCACATCATAAAGATCGTATTGATCAATGCGCGGGTGAGTAGAACCACTTGCTAATGGCTTTAATTGTTTTAGCGTTATTTCGGATTTTAATGCCCCGTACAAGTACCAACTTGAAACATCTGAACTTGGCTGCACACATAACAGTTCAGTTGATCCAACGGCTCCAGAATATTTAGCAGGAATATAAGCAACCTTATTCAAATATGGCCGTAACTTAGCGACAACAGCACCTTCTGTTAGCAATCGGCTAGTGCCTTTAACATCACTATCACCTACTGTAGATACAGATAAAGCACAGCTACCAGAAGAGATTGCATCCAAACCAACATAGACGGTTTCTGCGGAATAATCCGAGGTTGTTGGACCCTGAATAGAGGCGATTGTGCGAAGTTTCTGTGCGCCCTTGGATTTCAAATAAATCCTGATGCGTAATCGTTCTTCATCAAAAGCACCGGGGTTTAGCGTGTAAGAAATATCATCAACAGGTGCTTTCGAATACTTTCTTCCTGTTCGTTTATCAATGAACGCTTCCGGGTATGCTTGAGACAGTGTTTGGGTGAATTGATTCTCCAACCCCTTCGCCCAAGCACGAAGTTCTTCGGCTTGGCGGACTTTGTCGCCGATGTATTTTTGGGCTAACTCATTTGGCTTGTATAGAGGAATGTTTTTTATATGTTCGTTTGAAAGATTTAATTGACCGGTAGACCCTGATATCCCAGCTTCTAATAACCTAGCCCCCCAGTAACTGTTCAAGAACGAACAAACATAATGGCTATCCGCTGTTTTGCATTGAACTATAAATAGATGATCATTTGTATATACATCATGTTGCCCACTATAAATTGAAGCTCGGCCAATTGTTCCAGAGCCCGAACGAGTAATTACAATATCGCCATATTTAAGTTTTTGATTATTGATTTGATCTACAGTCAACGGGTCAATAAAGTCTGTATCTTCCAGAGAAACCAACATGTCATTTGTATTCTTAGGCTTTACACAAACTAGTCCCGTATTTTCTAGATACTTGGGCGATTTGCCTTGGCGAATAGGTTTACTGCAAACGCCCTGTAGGTTAGCCCATGGCAAGGAGCGAATCTTCCTCTTAGCCTCAGTAATTTCCGGGCGATACGTTTGGGCAGTCAAGAAGTCCTGTAGATCTTGATGGGATATACGGTTTATATGAAATGTTTCACGTAAGGTATCAACAGACATCACTCACCCCGCTTATAAGCCGACACAATTTTATCTAAATCATTCGGCACGCCGGCGTTATAGTCTTCGATATTGTTTTTCACCATATAGCCCAGGGTTTCGGCCACGGCCATAAACACTTCTTTTTGCGGCTCGGGTAAAAACTGCTCGAGTTGGCTGGGGTTGGCGGCGCGTTTTTGTAGATATAAAATCGAGGTTTTCGCACCCGTACCAGAGAGTTTAAAGCAATCGCTGGGTAGAGAAATAACCGCTTTAACAATGGCTTTGCCACCGACAAATTCGCCACTTTGTTCGTCTTTTTTACCCATAATGTATTCGCGCACATAGCGGTCGCCGCTGTTACACAAAATGCCATCGGGCAAGACAATTAATAAACGGCCACCGGGTTTTAATAGCTGTAAGCAGCGGTCAATAAACAACACGGCAGGGTCGATGGTGGCACCCACTTGTTTCCAGTTGCCTTTTTTATCGGGTTTACTGCCCAAGGCTAAGCCGCTGGTGGAAGGGTATAAGTGATGGATTGGTTTTTTATCGGTGCCGCCTACTCGGCGTAAATCGGTGCGGTAGCCTGGCCACTTTGGCTCGCCGTTTTCATCCAGCTCCAGTTCGCCGGTATCTTCCCAGCGCATTTTGGTGTGGTCGTAATAGGCGTTGTAACTTTCTTTGACTTTTTCAGCAGGGCGAAAACCACCCAGCACTTGCTCCATATTGGCTTCGTAGTTTTTCTTGGACTCTTGGCCTTTTTTGTCTTTGCCAAAATTGGGTGTGCCGAAGGGCGGATTGGTGCAGATTAAGTCAAAGCTGTTGGGTTTTAGAGCCTGGGTGGTGAGCGAGTTGTCGGTATAAAAAATCTGTGCTTTAGGCGCGTTTTGTAAGGCCATATTCACCCGCGCCAGCATCACCATGCGTGGGGCGGCATCGGCACCGGTAAAGCTGGTTTCACGCAGGGTATTTTTGAGCTTGGTTTTTTGGTTTTCATCCATACCGCCTAACTGAGTATCAATAAGACCATCAATTTGGCTTAAGGCTACCGAGCCAAAGCCAAAGGAGCCACAGGTAGGGTCACAAAAGCGAAAATCACCACTGGTTAGGCGCGCCATCAGCGCATCGTCGTCACTGATATCGTGTACGGCCATTTCCAGCATGGCTTGTTTCACTGGATTGGGGGTTAGGTAAACGCCCAAGCCGCCTTTGGATTCAAAGTTGGCTCGCAGAAAAACATCAAACACCCGGCCAAGTAAATCACCAGAAACATCCCCCAGGTTGCCTTGCTCTTTAACTTTTCGGCCATCATTGCTGGTGACCGGCCCGAGGTTTTGCATGGCCTCTAGCAAGTCGATATAGTTTTTAGCCACCGATAAGCGCAAGTGGGATTCCGGCGGGAAGATGGCATTGCGTGTGCCATCATCGCTGACCACGACATAGTCTTGGTGGCTTTTAAAGGCTTCAAAGGCATCTTTTATAAGGTCAACGGCTTTATCGCCGTGTTGCTGAACATAACGATAGTCGAACACTTCACGGAAGTTTTGGGTGTTGCCATCGCGGTCTTTAAAGGTGAGGTCGGCGCTGTGATGGGCGCGGAAGCTTTCTAAAAATAAGAGTTTTGCGACTTCTTCGATAATGTCATTTTTATCGTTGACCTTGTCTTTGGTGACGCGATACACGTTTTCGTGGAAGGCATCGAAGCGCTGCATTAAACGGGTGTAAACACGCATGGACCAGCGGAAGGTTGGGTCCCGCTCTAGGCGGTCAAAATTTCGTAACTCTTCAAGCGTGGGAATATCATCAACGCCGTGAGTACCGTCCGATCCATCACTGCCAAACAAGCTTAACAATCGACTGTTCTTATCGTCTACGACGTGGGCAAAAACTGGCCACTGACCATCAAAACTATCGAGCAGCTCGTAGGCCAACAAATCGAATTTCTCGGTTTGCTGCGCGTATTCCCAATGGCCTGTTTCTAACACCACCAACATCACGGCGGGGGTATCGTTACCTTCTACTTGGCCCCACACTAATCCGGCTTTAACGAAAGATTCGACACAGGTTAATTCGACATGGTCTTTAAAATTGTCATACTGGCCGCGTAAATCTTGATACTGAGATTCAAGTAAGTTCGTTGCGGCATTTGCTTTGGTGTTTTTTTCAGTCGCTGTCTTTGCCATGGATTTCTCTTAGTGTTTAATTTTTAAAATTCTTTTCGTTTACCCAAATAAGATTTAGTCGCTTAATGTGATCAACGGGCCTTTTAATGCCAGCCGCTCATTTTGTTGCGCCAACTTCCGTAATTGTTGTTCTGTCGCAGTCACCCCTACTGGGAGTTTTTTGAGCAAAAGGGCGATAGGCAGCGGCTTACCCGCTTGAGTGAGTAACGTGACTAAATGATGAGCCAGATCAGGCGTCACGTGATAAACCGCATGGGGTTCTGCTTGTTGGTTTCTTTTCGGTAGCGATGCCAACCAAAGCGCGACTTGGGCCTTGCTCCACCCCAGTTGTTGCCAGGTGGTTTGTTCATTTTGCCAAAGGGAGTCGACGGACGTGTGCTGAGATTTCACTCGGCTAGCAATTTGATTGATTAAAACAGCATTCATCTCGCATATACCTCCCTGTGCGTTTAACTTGACCATTACAAACTACCATTAACGATCACTCGGCTTTTGTGCCTGGCTAGCGATCCATTTTTCCAATTCCGCTTGCTTAAAGCGCCAAGAGTTACCCACCTTGAATGCGGGTAATTCACCACTGGCCGCAAGTCGATAGATGGTGCGTTCGTTAACTTTAAGGTACTCGGCCACCTCTTTGATGGTCCAAATAGTGTCGCCCATTTCATTTTCTCTTCACAATTGTCGAAGAAGTACAAAGGATTCCATCGTACGCCGACTAGGATAAAAGTCAATTCTTTATCTTGAAGTTCGACAAAATCTATGAATGGGTAAAAATTGCGCTATAACGACTGGATGATTGGTAAGCCAAAGCATATATAGTTGATTCTACTTCACGCCTTGTAATCAGGCCTTTTGATTTTCGTCCGCCCGCCCACACCCATCGTTTAAGTTGCTCTGGCACCTCATCATGAGCCTGCCGATTGACCTTTCGCCGAAGAGTCGATCGCTGAAAGGCTCCTGCCCCTAAGTTAAAGGTGAAGGATACCAACGCATCAAACTGGCCATCAGTAAGAGAAACATTCACCAAACGCAAGACTGCTCGCTCTGCCGATTCGACATCTTTGCGCAGCAGGTCTTCTGCTTCTTCCGGACTAATTGTTTCAAACGTTTCATGGTTTCGAACTAAATGGCCATACCCGATCGTTGGGTGCCCAGCTGGGCATATATAGACCGTCGAGCTAAAGCCCTCGAATCGCTTAATCAGGTCTAGCCCTTCTTGAGTGATTTTTCGCATTAGAGATCCTTTTCATTGTTGATCTGCAAAGATCAGGTAAAATGATTAAAAAAATTAACTGGATAGGGATATGGCACTCAACCTGGCAAAAACTGTTCTCGACTATTTACAAAACAACCAAAACAGAAAGTTCACTGCCCGTGAGATAGCGGTTTGGGTTTACGAAACTTATCCAGAAGAATGCCAAGAGAAAAAGCTTCGGAGTGATTCACTTCAATCAGAAGACGATCTTGTTCAACAGATTGTTCGTGAAATAGCCGCACAACGACCCCGACTGCAAAACAAATATCCGCAGGTAAAAACAACTGAAGGAAGGCCTCGGAAGTATTATTTTACTGAGCAATCAGAAAGTGAAGAGGTGGATGCGGCGGAATCTCAGCCTCGAAATGATACGACCAGCCGAGAACCTAAAACTAAAGAACATGATCTCTACCCGTTATTGTCAGAATATCTATTTACTGAGTTTTCACTTTACTCGAAACGAATTGATGAAAAACGGTCTTCGAATAAGAGAGGGCCGAATGGCAATAAATGGCTTTATCCTGACGTTGTTGGCATGGAAGACTTAAGTGCAGACTGGCATCAAGAAGTTAAAGACTGTGTCGGTCAATACGCCGACAAGAGAACCAAACTTTGGTCATTTGAGGTGAAGCTGCTAATTAACCGTTCAAACATTCGAGAATGTTTCTTTCAGGCGGTTTCAAATTCTTCTTGGGCGAACTTCGGCTATCTCGTGGCTTCGGAAATTGAAGGCAGCGATACGCTAAAAGAATTACGGATGCTATTTTCTGCGCATGGAATAGGGTTAATTCAACTGGATGTTGACAACCCGACAGAAAGCCAGATTTTAGTTCCTGCAAAAGAGCGTCTTGAAATTGATTGGGATACGGCAAACCGCCTTACCGTAGAAAATAGAGACTTTATGGATTTTGTAAAACTAGTGCGTCAGTTTTACCAAACAGGTGATCCTAGAGCTACAGACTGGGACTATAAAATTGATTGACGAGGCTTAGTTTCAATCAATGGTGCCGGTAATAAGTAGATTTCTATTTTGCCCCTGAAGTTGACCCAACCAAAGCTCGCACCCTTCATGGAAGGTAAGCATAATCGAAAGCGTAAACCCAGCTAAGCTTGTTGTCTTAGTGGTGGCCAGCTTATTTAAAGGAAATTCAGCCTGACTTGCTTGTATCGACTTCACCTTTACAACTGTCCGGCAAAAAACGTCAACGAGTAAGGACAGTTCATCATCTGACAATCCTTCACTTGTAATATCTTCAACGATCACCTTGCTATATTTTACGCTCATAAATTACTCCTCTTTTTTCCTATGAACGCTTCTATTCGCATAACTATCAAGCTTTTCATGCTTATTGCCCCCTGGCTTTTGCCAAGGCACGCTGACCAAACCAAAAGCTCATCACCGCTGCAAACAATGCTTGTGTTTCTGGATCCCAGATTTGTGGCAAAGCGATGACGAAATCTAGGCCTTGATCGAAAACCAATACATATAACGCGCAGATTTTTATGGCGGTGAACAATAGGAAAAAAGCGTAAGTGATCACCGGTCGTACCGATGACCTAAGCCCATCGACCCACTTAATACCCGATGGCTGGCTGTCGTGTTTCAGCAACGCAAGGCTTTCATTGATGTCAGCATTGACGGCAATTTCTTCTAGCCGTTGGTTATGACCAAGGCGCATTTGCTCCATCTGTCGATCGAGAATCTGTAGCTCGTGTTTTCTGTCTTGTTTGTCTTGCCAGATTTTCAGCAAGTCTGGAAAGGCGCTCGAAATAAAGCCAAGCAGGCTACCTAATAGTGTCAGCATTTTATTGTCCTCCGTTTACTATTTTTAAGCGCTCAAGGCTGCTTTAATTTGATGGCTACGCCTAAAATAAGCGCGGCGAGAATGCCGGTGGTGGCGACTTTGATAACGGTTTGCCATGCGGTACGCCTTGCATCACGCCAAGCATCCAACAAGTCTCGAAGCTCTCGTATATCCCTAGCGGCATGGCCATTTTCTAAACCTAGATGTGCTAGTACACGTTCGGCGCCACGCTCTGCGGCGCTATTCAACAAGCTTTCAAATTCATCTTTCGGCACTACCACCATGCCGTTTTCTTTTTCTTTGGCTGGTGCCATTTACAATCTCCTAAAATGGTCGCTCTTTGCCATCCATGGCAACGCGACATATGACCGCCATGGATGGTGGAAATGCAGTTTTTGCAGGAGCAAAAAACTGCCTTGTCCTATACATAAAAAAAACCGCCTCATGGGCGGTTTCAACAATCAACAATATTCAATTAGTTATTGGGAACTTCAGCATCGCACCGGGTTTGCAATCCACTGGAATCTAGCTGGTGCTCAACACGATTGATGACCCATTCGCCATTTACTGGATCGCGGATACCTGAAATACGAAGCTTTCCTTCGGCTTGTAGCTCGGGCCTGCCGAGTAATGTTAGCGATAGCGTGGCTGTGCCTCTGCGCAAGCTTTGCAATTTAGCTGTAGCCGCCCTTGTCGCTTCTTGTGCATCATTGTAGGTATGGCGAATGGCAAAGACCGGCTCGCCATCACCGACTAATACACTCTGTTTTTCTGCTGTGTCATTGTCGTGCCAGTAAGCTTTTACGGATTGGTATTTACCGCGCTCAGCTTGTGTCATACGGTGCCGGGAAATTTGGTGCTTTGGTATCTCAACTAATGGCAACTGCTGCCCAGTGGCTGACTTGGCTTCACCTTTGGAAACAAATACCAGAAAGCCTGCAACGGGTTTACTTACGGCGCCATGTTGCCGAGCTAAGCGTGTCAATAAGTGCAAGTCAGATTCATTGCTTTGGTCGATGTGCTCTATGGCGATCAAAGCCAATTGCTCAGATATCTTTGCAGATAAACCATGCTCGCCAGCAATCGTTTGCACCAAAGCGCCCAGCGTAATACCATCCCAACTGCGGGTTTTAGGCGCCTTGATTGAAGCGCGCATATCCGCTGCTTTGCCGCGAACAGTGATAGTGTTTGGTGGCCCTGAATGCTCGATGTCATCAACGATGTATAAACCCATTCGGGTCAATTGGTTTTGATCGGCTCCCAAAGAAATTTCCAACTCCGCGCCATGGCTCGGCCATTGTATTTTTTCATCACGATCATCTAGTTGCAGCTCAACCGTATCCGATTGATTGCCTGCCTCGTCAGTAATGCGAAGCGATAACAGTCGATCTCGAATTGTGTCAGTGATGTCTTGCTGATCCGCCAGAATCCTAAAGATTGGTCTCATGTATTAGCTCCATAGACGAATAGTCTCTTGGCTTCGGTTTTGCTCCGATAGGTTCGGCAGCTCGATTAATAAGCCAGAGAGATAGACTGGACCCATATCAGCAAGACCGGGATTCGCAGTTAAAACAGACTCAAGATAACCATCCGCTTGGCCGTAGTACGACAAGCAAATTGCATCCAGCATATCGCCATCGCGTGTTCGATAAGTTGCCATTAGTTATCCGCCCCATAATTCACTAGCTTAAGTTGGAAGCTTTGTTTAAGCGGTTGGCCATTGCCCTGAAAAAACGACTGGCCTTCATCAATTTGGGTAATGACCCATTGCCCCCAGACAAAACCCAAGCCATCCACTAGCAATAAAGGTTGCCCCTTGCTAGCTTCTATTCTCATAGCATCCAGTTGTTTCAACCCGCCCTTAAAGTGCGGATAGATCACACCGCTAAACTCGATCGATTCTTCACCGGCGCCTAAAAATTGCATAGCCGGTCGGCGTTGTAATCGCTCTTGAGCTTGCCAACGATAGGCTTGGCTGTGTTTTAGTTCTTGATAAGCCGCACTGTCGATGGAGAATCGGTATCTGCCTAACGCCATCATGGTTTCACTCATGGCACCACCTTAACTTTCATCAATCGTTTCCGCCTTCCATGGCTCTCACGATATTCGTATGTCCTATACATCATATAGGGCACCTCGTTGTTGGCTTGCCGCTCGCGCCTCTCGTTGCTCCAGTGCTTTTTGAACTTCACCGGCAATAGCTCGCTCATCCATACCGGGTGCAGCATGAATGGTAATAGGCGCATCAATAATGACCGACTGTTGATTATGATTAGCAGCGCTGACTGCTTGAATTTGAGGTAGTGCATTGACCGTTGAATTCGGCAATGCCATTGCAGGTTGCGCCGCTAGCGATGCCCCAACGGCGGCTGTAGCAAGCTTACGTTTATTGGCTGAAGATGGCGCATCCTCAGATTCATCACCATCTAGCCAACCAGAAACAGCGTTCCAGGCAGAACCTAATAACTCGAAAGGCTTTGCTAGTAAGTTCATCTTGCCTAGCAGCCAATCCACGGCACCACTGGTAATATTTTTTACACCATCCCAAAGGCCTGAAAAGAATTCGCCGATAGGCTCCCAGTATTTAATCAGCATAAAAGCTGCACCCGCTAATGCAGCAATACCCACAACAATGAGCCCAATCGGATTGGCAGTCATGGCAACATTCAACGCCCATTGCGCTGCGGTCACCACTCCCATTCGAACAGCAGATAGCGCCGACAGGACATTCATTCGCGCCATGCCTAATTGCGCCATGGCAATACCAGCACTCAAGGTTCGGTATGCAGTCACCAGGCTAAGTACACCACCTTTTAAAAAAGTGAACGCATAAGTGCCAGCGATAGCAGTCACCTTCAGCGCAACTAAACCTACCGTTGCACCGACGATGACTTTGGTAAGCCATGGGTATTCTTGCGCAGCACCAGACACCCAGCTGGCCATACCGGCAAAAAGCTGAGCGCCTGCAGCAATGGTTGGTAGCAGTAAACTGCCAATACTGATCGCGACGCTTTCAAGTGCGCTGCCCAATCGCTTCAGGCTACCCGCTGTGGTGGCACTCATTTTTTTAGCCATAGTATCGGCGGTGCCTTTCGCTTGCTGTAGCTGCTGGATATAAGAATCCAATGCGCCGGAGCCAGCTTGCTTGAGCAACTCGGTTAAACCTGCAGAAGCTTCTGAGCCAAAGATTTGCTTAATGGCTTCTGCTCTTTCAGCAGACCCTAAGCCTTCGGTGGCTTGCGCTAACTCCTGCAATAGTTCAGGAACCGAGCGTAAGTTGCCATCCAGGTCTTTAACTTCAACACCCAAGTTGGCTAAGGCATCCGCAGCAACCTTGGGCGGTGCAGACAAACGTAAAAATGCCGCGCGTAATGCGGTACCCGCCATGCTGCCTTGAATACCGACATTACCCAACAAACCAGCCATCGCAGCGACTTGTTCGATACTCGCCCCAGCACTACTGGCCACAGGGGCTGCATACTTCAGCGTATCGCCAAGCATTTGCAGCGTGGTATTGGACGTAGTGAAGGTGGCAGAAAGCACATCACCCACACGACCCATCTCATCGGCTTTTAGAGAAAAGCCACTTAAGATATTGGATGCAATATCTGCGGTACCCGCTAAATCACTACCAGCCGCTTGGGCCAAATTAAGCATGCCCGGCGTTGCAGAAATAATCTCATTAGTTTTGAAACCGGCCATACCCAAAAAGGTCATGGCCGATGCCGCTTCGGAGGCTGAAAACTGGGTTGTCTCTCCTAATCGACGAGCCGTTTTTTCGAGCCCTAAGAGCGCATCATCACCCGAGCGGGTAATAGCACCCAACCTTGCGATAGATTGCTCAAAGTTCACCGCAATGCTCACCGGTGCTACAACCGTTGCACCTAATGCCACCGCATCAAATAACTGACCTCGCAGGTCTGCGCGCTGGGCTTTATTGGCCTCCTGAGCGCGCATGGCCTGATTCAATTTTCGATACTTTTGGCTGAGGCGTTCAACCGATGCACCTAATCGGGCGTTATCACCCATCAGGTTTCTGCTGGATACTCCCGCTTGCTGTAACTCACGTCGGCTTTGTTGCAGGCGATCTCGCTGTTTACCTAAGGCTTGGGAAAGACGCTCTGTTTTACGCTTTGCTGCTTCGAAGGATTGCGTCAGTTGCTTGCTGGGTTGATCGGTACTAGCAACCTCACGTCTAAGCCGGGATAACTCTCTACTGGCGGCTTCATAGGCAACTCGAGCCTTACCCACACTGGCTTCACCTAACTCAACCTTTTTAATCGACGCTTGCTGGTTCTTCAGTTTGTTGATGGATGAGCCCAGTTGATTAAGCTGAGACTGAGATCCTCTAACGGACGTACGAAAGCTTTGGCCAATACTTGCGCCGATTTGGAGCGCTAATTTAAATGACGAGTTAGCCAAATCAAAACCTCCAATACGAAAAAAGCGCGCATATTTCTATGCACGCTTTTCAAAACGATTTATTAAAACTCTTGTTATTCGTCGGAAAATACTTCCGTGAATTTTAATCCACTAAAACCATTTCCATGTACCGCGCAGAAGAAATTATTTATAACTTGCTCATCATTTTCTCGCCGATCAGCACAAAATGTCTCTGTATGGTTATCTTGTGGAATTTTAAAGATAGATGAGTCTGATAAAAACTCGGGTTTAAATACATAATCCTCAATGATTAATTTTATATTCCCTTGATTGATTTTATACTTTGTTTTTTCTTCATCTAATAAAGATTCACATTTTTCCATTACATTCAAGTAGTACCACAACTCGCCCTCGATATAAAAAGGCAGCATCTCACCTGCGGATTCGAGTATGTCGGTCATTTGCTCAGCCACATCCTTTTTAAATGCAAATGCAGACATACCTAGATAAGCGATATCTGGTAAGGGCTTAGAAGTATCATCATCCCAGTACGCATCAAATTGCGGAATCTTATCTACCAGCTCATGGCATTTAAACTCCCAACTTTCGGACTCATATACTTCATCCGGCGGATACATCATTCGAAAGCTAGTGTCAGGTCTAACTTTATAAATTTTCATCTTAATCTCCAAAGGTTCCGTTACGAAGTTGATCCGCAATAAGGCGCAATATCAAACGGCATTCCTGCTCTGAGTTTGATGAGCTCAGCATATTAAAAACGTTCAAATAATATTCGTGAGTGTGCAATTGTGCGTGATTCTTAGCAAGCGGTAACTCTTTGTGCGGGATATACCTTGAGTCTCGCGGTAGGAAAACGCCGTTGCCTGGATCATCAATTCGAATTTTCCAGCGAGCCAAAATGGATCTTGCCGCTTTTGCCGCAGGGTGAGTTCCACTAACAATAGCGTGCGCTGAAACATTCAAAGGCCTACGACCAGAAACGTACTTTAAGTGCCTGCCTAGTCTTGAAGGCTTATGTTTTTCACTCATCAACTCCTGGCGCGACATTCGTTGTGCACAGGAGTAATATTTCGACAATATTGCGAGCCCGTTTGTCGTTGTTTTGCACATAATTTGCGTATAAAGTCGAGATGCCAGCGCAACAATTTCAGCTTCAGTTAGGGCTTTTTTCTCTCGTTTGAGAGTCTCATCGATGACCTGATCTAGGTGCGTTTTTGCTACTTTTTTAACCTCGTAGTAACTAACATTTCTCTGAGTCTCTCGAATAACCTCTGCCAATCCCATGAGAAGCTCATGGGGTTGGATTTCAACTACCTCTCTGTGTTCCATTTGAAATGCCTCGATAGCTGTTATTTTCACCAAATTAAACTTATATATTATACTTGGTTGCCTCAAAGCGATCTACGGGGCAACTGCTCAATCCAAGCCAAAAGCTCTTCGCCATCCAGCTGGCCGAGCTCATTTAATGACCAGCCTGTATGGCTAGCCAACGTTATCACTGCCCGGCGAGCATCACGCGGGCTTAGGACAAAAAATCTTGATAGGCCTTTTGCAGCTTTGAGTAATCAGCCATGTCCAAGTCGAGCAGGTTTTCCGGTGTGAGCTCACATAGGTTGGCAAACAACTGGATCTCTTTTTCGGCATCGTTTTCAACGCTCTTTTCTACACTGAGCATGTCACGTACTTTGGGCCGACGTAGTTGCAACACACTTACTTTAGTACCGTCGATGCTGATGGGATGAGTCAGTTCAATTTTTAGTTTATCCATTACTTGGCCTCATTTTTTGCTTCAGTGCCTGCTTCAGTTTGCGCTTCGCTTTCTTGGGTACTCTTTGCTTGCAGTGTTTGGTTTTCTTTCACCAATTCGGCGATACGTTGTGCCGCTGCTTTATCGGGTGAAACAAAGCCACCATTGCGCAGTGGTCGGGCTTGAGATTCTGTTAAATCTAACTCATCACCGTAACTGACTTTTCTGCGGCTATGAGTGGTTGGCTTAATGACGTAATATTTTTCGATTTGCATACTCAACTCCTCAAATGCCTAGCGCGGAACGAACCGCAGATAACTGATCAACACCGCCAATGGTGCGAACCATATTGGGGATATCAATTTCATGAACAATGTCACCACCATGAGTTAGTTTGTAGTAACGCAGCGCTAACATGATCTTCAGGGTCGCTTTTTCTCCGGGCTTCCAATTACCAGGATCCATTTCGCGCACAATGCCCTGAAGATTTACCACCACGGCTGTTTGCGTTCCGTCATCTGAAATTACAGCACCGCGTATCGTTAACGGGGTGAGCTGTCCCGGCGCCAACCCGAACAGCTTCAATACGTTTTTATCAAAACGTGTGAGTGTGAATTCGCTCTCAAGCTTTTCCATACCCATCTCCACTTCGATGGGTGCGTCCATACCGCCGTTGCGAAACTCTTCAGTTTTTAAAGTGAGTTTGGGAAGTGTGAGTTCTTCCACGTTTCCTGCGAAGCCTCGTCCATCGACGAACAAGGCCATATTTTTCAAAATATCATCAAGCATGTTCGTCTCCTTTAAGTTGCATCTGGCAGAATTTCTACCAGATAATCATTCACTAAGTGGCTTCTGAATGTGATGTGTTCGGCGGGATAAGGTGGCGTAAAATCAAAGTCGATATACACCTTACCTTGCGCTATTTGATCGGGCGTGTTCAATTCTGGATCCGCCCAAGCGTGACCATTAATGATCGCACCCACTGTTCGTAAGTGCCGCAAATAAGCATTGACGCCTTCGAGCACATCTTCGATATAGGTTTTGGTAATGTTGCGATCCACGGCCCACATATGCGCACGAAGTAACGATTCACTGATCATGTCGGCAGTGCGTCGTACACTCAAAAAGGCCCACTTCGGATCCGCAGAACAACTGCGATTCCCCCACAGGCGAAAGCCATCCTTTTGAATAATGGTTGCCACTTCATTTTCATTGAGGAAGTTGGCGCGGGCGTTAGTATCACCCAATGCAAAATCAACACTGCGTGCAGTCCCCATCAAACCGCGAATTTCACGATTGGATGGTGACCACCAAAATCCGCGTTCTGCATCCGATTTAGCAATCAGCCCTGCAACCCGAGCACTGGCTGGACGAACCACCTCAACATTATCTTCTGTATTCCACACTCGCACCCAAGGATCAACCAGATATAAGCGAGAGCTACCGAACATTTGTCGATAGTCGATGGCCTCTTCATCGTTATAGTTAGGACCATCGGCAATCACGACAGCACGTAAACGCTCTGCGACCGATAACAACTCATTAGCAACTGCAGGGTGATGACTGAACTCAGGGGCGATCAATATACGAGGCGTAACATGCACTTCATTTTCTGCGGCTAAAAAGGCTTGAACACCCAGGTACTGGCCTGTTTCGTCATCAATGCCGCCGATGACTTGGCCAACATTCGGTATGGCTGGGCCAACTTCGACCTCACTTGACGGTTCTTCGTCGGAGTCTTCAACACGAATTACAACAATCATCGCGCCGGTTTGATCAAATATATCGTCAACCGCAGCGGGTAACGTGCCGGTACCTCCAAGACCCACTGATTCACTTCGCTTGCCAGCGATTAACACCGGATGGTTAACGGGAAACTGATTTTCATCTGCATCAGGCGCAGTGCCAATTAGTCCGATAACAGAGGATCGCACTGTACGAATAGGGCGCGGTCCCGAGTCGATTTCAACGACTTCGACACCATGTAAAAATTGTTCAGGCATAGGAATACTCCAACTTGCTTCGAAGCTGTAAAAAATTTGTTTAAATGGAATTGTTTACTACGTTAGTTTTTTAAGAATACTTTTAGATTTGTTTAGGTCGTTGGACCAATCGCGAACGTCATCAATAAATTTCCCCATGTCGGTTACTTCTTGCCAATCGTTTTTTCGCAAGATATTGAGCTGTTTCCAAATGGGGTAACGTCTTAATATTTCGCTTTGAGCAATCACACGCCTTGAATCGAGATCATCAATATTATCCGCGCGCTTGACGACTTTATTTTTAATCCATTGATCGCCCACATTGGCATCGCCTTTGTGGTCAACCCATGTATTTTTGTTATCACATTTATCAGAATGTATGCCGATAATTTCTTTACCGTTAACTTCTAACCACATGGCTATCGCCTCCAGATTGCTTGATAGTTGATATAGGAAGCCGCACCGGAACTATCGGTAGTATTTTCTGAATTCGCGCAAATGACCCTCATCTTATCGCCTTCGTTTTGCCACCTGACATAGAGCTTGTCATCCTGATTAACATCACCGCCAAAATAAACCACCGCTAAACTTGCAAAAAAACCTTGTAAATTAGCCATGGTATAACCAGCAGGCGGGAAAATATCGGCATAGTTTCGTGTGAAGTCGTTATAGCCTGCCCAATTCGATTGAGAAAATCGGTTTTGTGTTCCAACGAATCCAGAAGTGATTCGGAAATCTGCAATTTCAATGTATCGTCCGTCATGGTTGTGCGAGGACGGAGGGAATGTACTCGGCTTCCCCGTAATCGAAGACCAACTGTGGTTGTGCGAACTGGGTGTGAACGTACTTGGTTTACTTGTAATACTGAACCAACTATGGCTGTGACTACTCGCAGGAAACGTACTCGGTTTTGACGTGATTGAATTCCAACTATGAGAGTGTGAGGACGCAGGGTACGTCGCAGGTTTACCATCGATTTCGGACCAAGGGTGTCGGTGGTTGAGTCGTGAATATCGAGCATCACCATGAGCTCGACTATCCGCTGGGCTCATAACCACAGCTGAGTTTAGGCTTCCGGCAATGGCTTCTTGGCTCGTCGCTATCCGCACAAGTCCTTCTTTGGTTTGTGTCGCAGGCGCTAGGTTGACTCCGCCGGTACCATCAATCGTCACACTATCAGCCGGTAGAGCGCTGAGTAACATATCAAAGGCTAAGAGCAAATCGACATCTGCAGCTTTCCAAGCCAGCGCCTGAGTCGGATGGCTCCAAACCGCAAACAAAGTGCCATCATCCAGAATAAATCCAACCTCACGCACCCAGTATTCTTTGCTGCCATTTTCTACTGCGGTGATATGCAATTGTGTCGGCTGAATTCGTGTTCCGTCAGCCACAACAATACGGTTTTGCTCTCGTCGTAAATTTGTGGCCGAATTTGTAGGTGACCAACCAAAATCACCTAAAGCGACATGGCTGATGCGCGCTTGCACACCATCATTTGTCGCGTTTAATACTGCCTGCAAACCCACTGAGGTAATAACCGGCGCTAAAGAAACACTCATGAAAACTCCATAGTGACACGCAAATGCGCCACATTTTTAAATCTTGATGCAAAGAGAGTTGGCACCGCTATAAAGCCAATGGATAACTCAAGGTCAGAAACTATTTGTATCAATGCAGATGAGGTCGCGTGTGCTGACAACCCCAGTTCCGAACCAAACTTTGCGCCGACGCGGAAATCGTAGTGGCTCCTAACGGGTTTAACGTTATCAACTGAGCTCTGCAACGTTCGATATAAAAGAGGGCTTAGGATGACGTCTTCCTGTTCCCTATTAGTGCTGTTACTTAAATTCGCATTTGCCCATGCCGTTAACCTAAATGTATGTGGCGCTCCACCGTAATCAAACCATTCGTGAAGCTCTGCGGAAACACCCAAAACATTCATCACTCTTTCAATAGCTGAAACGGTGCCTTTGGTTTTATGAATTTGTACGCTATTAGCAATCAGTGAGCGCTTTGTGCTTTCTGGCCACTCACTATCCCAGGTATCGACAGATAACGCCCAAGCAAGCCAAGGCAGTCGTTCAACTGGGCATGCATGAGGATCCCATACCGTTGCAATATTTACTGGTAGTATGGCCGTTCGCAAAAGCGTGGATTCAAGATCACGCTCTTGTTTAGTGGCGTTGAATGGCAATAGGCTTTTCTGGTTGTTACTCATCCCGGCCACCCACTGACACCAAAATCTGATCGCACCATGCGGCCTTATCGGCAGGCACAATTAGATCAGCCAAGGGTTTTTTCAAAACCACACGCTGTACGCCTTCTTGATGTAGAGCTGCATATAGCCCTGACAAAGTAATGTCATTACCCAGCAGATGATGCTGACGAACATACTCATCGACTTTTTCGAGAGCCGTTTTTCTCACGACTTCTCCGTCGGGACCTTCATACAAAATGAGGTCAGCTTCTACCTGATAAAAAACAATGCTCGCTTTTTTAACTGCAACGTTATCGGTCAAAGGTCTAACGTCTTTTGCATTTAGACGCTCTGCGACTAGAGATATGAGCAAATCGTTCGGAACACCAACGTCCAACGTTGAAAGAATTGTCACAATTACTTCACCGGGGTCTGGACTCGCCACATCAACATCTTTCACTAATGGGCTAGCCGCCAAGGCATGAAAAATATAACTGCCGATGGGCCCTGCGGTGCTGTGCCCTTCAAGGCTAAGTTGAGTTCGCTTCCTTAGACGATCATCACTTTCATAAGAGGGTGGGATCGGTGGTACTGCATTTTCATCACCCGGATCAATGAGTTGCCGTTGTACACCAAAGTACGCTGCAAGATTATCTAAATCAGAGGTTTTGGCATAAGCCAGCATGACCGCTTTGCTGGCATCGTTAATACGGGCACGAAGAAGGACCTCTCGATAAGCGGCCACCTCCAAGACCTTAATAATGGGATCGCTTTCAAGCAGCGCACTAAACCCATCATCACGGCTTTTTAATTCAGCGACCATCTCATTAAAGACACCCTCAAAATCCAACGTTTCGATAATATCGGGGGCATTCAGTTTGGTGAGATCAATCGCACTAAATCCGCTCATAGCAATACACCTTCAAGCGATAAGCTCCTGTTTTCTGGAAGGTATAATCCTTCCAATGCAATTGAGATTTGACCTGGCTTAACAGATTCAACTTGCACACGACTTAACTGAAATCGCGGCTCCCACTTCACCAACGCTTCAGCAGTGGCTGCATAAACCTCTACGAATAACGCTCGATTTATGGGTGCATCCACCAGCTGATATAGACGAGACCCGTAATCTCGTCGCATAACACGCGAGCCAATAGGTGTTGTTAAAATATCAACAATGGATTGGCGCAAGTGATCAACACCTGAAAGTTTTCTTCCAGTGTTTCTATTCATACCTTGCATAATTTCTTACTGTGACTGATTTGGGATGGCGGTGGTTGCAGGGCCGGTGCGCACACCACTGTGGGTGTGGGCATTAAAGATATCTCTGTCAGCCTGCATGGAGCGTGTTTTATCTGTGATATCTTTTGATGCGGTGATATTGCCTGTGACGACAACATCACCCGTAATATTCACGCCACCATCTGATACTAATGTTGTGGTCGCGCCCGAAGGTAACGTGGCTGATAAGTGATGGGACTTGCGGTTATATTCAATTACTGCGCCATCTGCGTAAACTTGCTTGTGACTATCTGCGCTATTACCAATAGAAGGGAACGCCAATTGATTAATTGCGCCCAATACAACTCCTTGCGTTAACTCTCCACTCGGTGACAATACAACCACTTGCTCGCCAACCTCTAGAGGCCACCAACTTAAATCAGAACCTGCTCTTTGAGTTAGCATGGGTAGCCAAGCCGTTTTAAGATCACCCGCTTTTATTTTTAGTTTGGGAGTGGTTAATGTGTAGTCGGCTTCAACAACTTTGCCCAATACGATTAAATTGGCCAACCGACGATTCAATTCTGTAATTTCAAATTCGATCATTGGCTATACCTCTAATTCATTTCGCTCAGCATCCAGACCGGCAATAGAAATAATACTGGGAACCACAGTGCTCCCATCCCAAACGTTTTCACCCACTCGAACGGATTGAGTCCATTCGATTAACCAAATTCTGTGTCCTTGGTATTCCGGTGAAAAATGATCAGGTCCTGCTTGCTTTAATCGAGCTCGACCAATATTGGTTTCTGGCCACGAGTGATTAAACAACCACAACATGGCGGCCTGAACTAAAGCCCAAAGATCGGATTCGCTCATTTGATCGGATACTAGGATTCTTGCTTCCCAATGGCTAATTAAGGCAAGTTCATCTGTCCCAGGATCATCAGCGGGTTCTAGCTCAACCAAATCAATCAGAATTGCTGGCAGCCTAATATCATCTCGCCTTTTAGGAAAAGCGCCGCAATGTTGAATACCGACTATTTCTGATAGACCTTGCTTAATTTCTTCAAATAAAACGCTCAATACATTCATTCACGCAGCCCTCAGTAGATAGCGCAGTTCACGCTCAAAAATCACTTCAAACTGCTTCATCGCAGGACCGTTGGAAAGATCTTCCATCGCTTGCTGCATCTTACCCGTTATCACAATTTGGACTTCTTGAATGGGCAAGCGAGCCTTTCCACGGCGACGAAACACACCTTGATGCCCATTGGGCATAGTGGCTAAAAATGCACGATCAAACTGTCGACGTCCGGCACGAACCCCTGATGCATTTTGAGAAACACTACCTAACTCTTTGGCTTTAATGACGCCGGAGTTTTTTGATAAACCAACAACACTTTGAGGATTCGACTGTTTTGCTCGAACCATCACTAGACCTTCACGAACGGCGCTTACCTTAATCGAAAGCTCTTTTGCCGTTTTACTGGCCACTTGCGTTCTCGCCCAGCGTGCTGTTTTATTTAAAGCGCGCATTGCTGCGACTTGTAATTGTTTTTCATTGGAAGTTAATGCTTGCTGCCAATCGCTTAACCGTCGTGATGGCGTTATGTTTAGGATCATCATGGCAACTCCTAACTATTCAATCAGTGGCAAGCTGTCAGTTACCCAAACCAGTTGGTGTAAATCCAGACGAGGCTCAGATTCAATTCGATAGATACGACCATCGATATGAATTTCATCCCCACGACTAGGCGAACTCACTTCAGACACACGAAACTCCAATTGCGGATTTTCCGCATGTAAATGCCCGTCACCCAATTCAAAGAGTTGTTCTGGACGACGGGCAATAACGATGATGTCTTGTGGTTCAGATAACGACTTTATGTAAACAGCCGCCCGCCCAAGGTGAGTAAACTGACTGTCGATGGCTTTGGCGAATCGAGTCTTAATGTCCATCGTGAACCAGGCTCTGATAAGTCTCCCAAGCTCTGTCTCGATCGGCGGCTGTAACGCTCTGACTTATAATTTCTTCGATTGATCTGACGCTTGGTTTACCATCTTTACCGTAGGCTTCTTGGGGTAAGTCATCAATAGCATCTAAAATCGCATCGATGAGATCATTGTCTTGATCTATGACCTCATGCTTGGCGATAACGAGACCTCGCGTTATTAGTGATTGAGCTTCCGTATCCGGAAGTACAATCGTTTCACCAGGTGCTACAGCCTCAAATGAACCGGGTTTACCCGTTCTAAGGGTCGTTAATGTGGTTACTCGCATTCCAAACCTCCTATCGAACCGTCGCACAAAATGTGGCGTTAGGGCGGTAGGGCACAATCAACGGGGCCGACTGCATTAGTAACCAACGTACAGCTGGATCTTCCTCCAACCATGATTTGGTGAAGTAGCGGCTTGCCCGATAGTTGGCTTTTTCATCTTGAATCACGCCATAGCACCGGGTACCTTCCAGCAAGCCTTGGCTGGCAAGTAATACCGTATATTCCGGCAGCATATTTCTGGAAACACCATCATCATCGACGTAGGCGTCGTTATAGACCCAGAAATCAAAATCACCAACGGAGCCTACGTAACGCGCTTTGTCGTTACCTTGCCCTCGGAGGATTGGGTCGACTATTAATGTACTGGAGGTTCCACGACGGAGTTCAAGCAAGCGCTCAACTTTGGGATCAGCCTTGAAGACTCGCCATGCCAAAGGGTCCATAACAACGGTACGAGCGGCGGCACCCGATTTGATTTGTACTAAGCCCGCCCAGTCCTCAATGTCATCTAACACTTTAACGTCAGGTTCACCCCACCGAGTCGCGCCTGTCAGTGCCTGAGTCAGTGCTGGATCACGCTGAAAATCAATAATCTGTGTTGGGTAGTCTTCACCGGTTACTGTGATTTTTCCGGTTCGTAACGCTTCGGCCGCCATCACTTCTTCGCGGCGAGTCAGGTTTTCCACTTGATTCGTTAGCGCACGATTTAATGCAGCCTCTCGGCGGTCCATGGGCTTTAAATTCCCTCCAATGGTTTCGCCAATCAAACGCTTCAGTGGAGCACTAGGGTCAAAGCGACGCTTATCTTTCACGTAGGCAGGCTTAAAGCTACGTGTTTCAAATCCTTCCGCAGCAATGACCTTACCCTGGACAAGCGGTGATACAAATGGCACTAATCGCGGTTTTGATTTATCAATATCGAAGTGAATTTCTTCGCTATCTTCTGTTTGAATTGAACCGAAAAATGTATCCAGCAAAAAGGATGCTGGACGATCCAAGTGCTCGACGACTCGGTTAAGCACATGAGTTGAAAATATATCCATGAGAATATCCTATTGCTGGTTAAGCTTGATTGTTTCGTAGAAAAATAGATCGCTCTCGAAAAGCGATCGAAATAGACGCTATTGAATGACCCGGACCAAACGTAAGAGCTGCCGCATTAAATTCACCCGCTAAATACACATGGGCCTGTGTATCGCCAGCGGAGGCATCAACCGGCTCGACCAGCAAGGCATCCGGTTCTTCTGATCCATCATTTGCTCCTGCGTCACTCAATAAATAGGCTCCACTAGCTGCAACCCTGCCTAGCACAGCGCCAGCAGGTAATGAGGCACCACCAGTAATCGTGACAACTCGAGTTATTCGCGGAAATTCACCTGCAATTAGATTATCTGGCGCATAGCTCCCTTGATCGTTAAGTCCTTCTGCAATCCCAGGCATGCTCATACCGCACCCCCTTGCGAAAACTTAGCGATCCGCTTCGCCACTGCATCGGCATCATCGCCTTCCTGTTCTGGAGCATCTGGCTCAATGGCAGGGTTGCCAACTGATGCCATGACTTGTTCAAAACCTGTATTGGAAACAGGAGCCGATGCTTCGGCTTTTACCGGTGAAGCATCTAGCGTTGCCAGCGCCATATCTGCGCTCATATCCGTAGAAAATGCCAGGTGCTGAGCTAACTGTTCACGCCCCTTGGCTGCCTCAGAAGATATGATGGCGCCAATACGTTCTCGTTCTGTTATAACGCTTTGCTGGGATGCTTCATCATTCGTAGAGGCTATAGTTTCGGTTTGAATGGCTTCAACTAACTGCGGATAGTCGGCCTTTAATGATTCCAAACTAAGGACTTGCCCTTCAGAAGCCTCAGTCTTGTGGTTTTTGTCAGTCATCGTGCTGTCCTCAAGTGCTAGAAAAGAAGAACCCCGCAACTTGGCGGGGTTCTGATTGTTTGAATGTTCATTGATAATTTGTTCCAGGCTTCCGATATCATCGGCCAGTCCTGAGTTGATGGCATTCTTGCCGATAAAGACATCACCGCCACCGAAGTCTTTGATAACCGTTGGCGGGTCGACACCACGATGCTTTGCAATGGATTCAATAAATACCGTAGCTAAATCATCGATACGTGATTGCAGTCGTGATTTTCCATCCTTACTGCTTGGATCTAATCGTTTATATGGGCTTTGGGATGACACGATCTCTAAGACGCTTTCATCTTTACTTCCTCGATAAACCGCTACCACACCAATGGACCCGAGCATGGACGTTTCTGATGCAATAATTTGATCGCAAGCTGACGCAATCCAATACGCACCTGAAGCCGCATCACCTGAGGCATAGGCAATGATTGGTTTTTTGCCACGAGCTTCGAAAATCATACTGGCAAATTCAGCGCAACCATTGACTTCGCCGCCCGGTGAATCGATATCTAGAATAATGCTATGGACGTCCGGATTTTCTAAAGCACTGGTAAAGTCTTTTGCTAAAATCTCGTAACTAGATGCACCACTAATTGCAGTAAATATATTTGCGTAGCGAAACAAAGGACCCACAACAGGAATAACCGCCGCACCTTCACGAATCTCAGTTACGTAGCTATTGTCTAATTCTCTACCGAGCTTCGCAGACACCACTTCGATGCTTTCGTTTTGGCGTGATGCAATCGTTAAAATATTATTAAGTGCAGACTCGGTAATTGCCCATGGCTCACCAGCTGCATGATTCCAGAACTTCATGCAGCACCTCCATGTGCTGCACCCGGACGGGCAGCCTTCGGCTGTGCAAATTTCCTGTCCTGTAAATTTGTCATTTACTTTCCTCTGCAGTCTGGGGAGCGTATTGAGACGTTTCAGTATTCAAACCTAGCTCTCTCATTTTTGTTTGTTCTCGAGCTCTTTGTTCGAGCACTTCTTCCCAGTCTAAACCTTGGGTGGCGCATTCATCTTCAAGTGTTGAAAGGCCAATTTCTAACCGTATCTTTGAAGCCTTAGCTTCTTTTACAGGGTCAATCCAACCGCGCCCAGGACCAATCCATTTGCATCGGTACCACAGCGCCTTATTTTGATAAAAACCCGGCGCCTCAATCATGCCTTTGTTAATAGCTTCCTCTAACCAGAGCTCATAAACAGGCTTCGCCCAATAAGTAGCTAGCCAATGACGTCGGCCAATAAAATATCGCCACGCTTCCATCAATGCTGCGCGTGCTGAGGAGTAATTGGTTTTCGAAAAATCCTTCATCAATAATTCGAAAGGTAAGTTCAACCCAGTACCGATATGACGAAGAATGTTTTCTACAAAACTGCTGTAAGCAGAATTAGGCCTACTGGGGGTAAAAGGC
The DNA here is from genome assembly GCF_023895975.1 of Microbulbifer okhotskensis. Taxonomy (GTDB): domain Bacteria; phylum Pseudomonadota; class Gammaproteobacteria; order Pseudomonadales; family Cellvibrionaceae; genus Microbulbifer; species Microbulbifer okhotskensis. The sequence continues at coordinate 33,366 of NZ_JALBWM010000005.1, read as the reverse complement.
GCGACTTTATCTCCTGGAAATATAGGAATAACGGCACCACCTTGGAGTTTTACTTGCCACTCATTTCGAGCAGCCATGTAATCCTCACCAGACCCACCAAACATTTCACTAATAGATTCACCATCTAATGGCGTTTCGATAAAAGCAGCGATCATTGCGTTGACAACGGCCGCTTGCATTTCGGAACGCTCGTAGTGATCAAGCATTTTAAATAACGGCATGATGCTACTAAATATTGGCTTGCCTCTGCTCTGTCCGGTTCGCTCTTTGTCATGGACATGAATAACACGCTGGCGACCAAAACGAGTACGAGCTGAAATGCGCTCATACTCTTGAGCATTATTGCTGACACCCAGTAGTTGATCGCCCGGATGCGTTTTGGCAATCCAGTAAGCTAATGGCGCACCATAAGAATCAACCTCGATACCAGCGCGAATATTGGCATCGCTGATTCGATCATTTGGGTTTCCTAAACGGTCGGGCTCAATAAGCTGAATGGTTGTTGCAAACGCCTGGCTTCTATTGGGAAGCCATAGTGGCAACGCAAGTGCTTCACCATTGATTAGGCCCGAGCGGAACATTTGGGTTGTTAAACCATTAAATGTCAGACTTTTAGATGCATCACATTCAGTGGTATCAGCCCAGCTACGCCAAAGAGCTTCTGTTTTCCTCGACCAGCTATCTGCCCAGTCTTTGTCTTTTCCTAGTGCCTTATAGTCAGGCAGCGCTGATAGGCGTAAGCCAGTCCCAACGACATTGTCCACCAGCGTTTGAATTGCCCCTGAGGCTACTCCATGGTTTCTCGCCAGATCTCTAGAGCGTGAAACCAGTGTAGGCAGTTCATCGAGCAAATCTGAATCTGGTGAGCCAGCCATTGGGCGCCAGCTCGACATCTCTCTCGCAGACAATGAAGCCGCCCGGTGAGCCGTATCAGATGCTAGTGGTAAGCCATCTGGGCCCAAGATCATGTGTTTGGTCATAGCGCCTCAATTAGCTTTTCTAATTAGTAATTTAAAATTTCATAAACAAAGGACCACGTCGCGGGCGCCCCTCTTTTGCTGCTATTTCCGACTTAAGCTTCGCAATGTAAGCCGTGAGTTTGTTGATATCGGCTTGTGCATAAGTGGTGGCACCATAACCGCCAACAGACACAGTCACTTCTAGTTCACCGATCATCAAGCGATGCAGTGCAGATTCAGCATCAATGAGTCGCTGCCGCAGTATTGTTAAATCATTCATAAACACCTTAGAGGTAAGGGTCATCGGCAACGACGGACGATCGTTGTCGAAACGCTTTAGTTGTTTTCTTTGTAATTGGCTGAGCGCTTTCGCTTTGAACTAGTGCTTTTTGTTTGACTTCACCCAGCGCATTTTCTAATCGCTTCCACTGCAACTCTTTAAATCGGTCAAGACCATAAATACTTGCAGCTGCTCGTGCATACACACGGCAATCCAAAACCTCATTATTTCGAGTCGGGTCTTTTTCCCATGTGGCTTTTGGGAAGCCTTTGTGTAAACGGATAATTCGTCGCTCAGCTGTGAGCTGTTTGAAGTATTCCTCTCCATACTGTGGAAAGTGGCAAGTCCCAGGTGAAAATAATTCACCCGAAGCCCGCTCCTCATCCGTCGGTCTCGGCAGTTTGAGCCAACGGTAAAGTTCAACTTTGGCAACTGGCCCACTGACATTCCAAACCCTCAACCCTCTGCGTTTACCACCGGTATCAGCTTTTGAGACATTCTGGATTAATGCTGTTTCTGTATCTCGTCCCTTTATGGCAACGACACTTCTAGGTTGTGATGCTCTTGCGCCTGCGCCACCCCAGACTGCCTGAGGATAATTGCGCACCCACCCATAAACATCCTGAGTGGCGTAACCAGAATCAACGCACATCACACGAATTGGCAGCGAGCTACCTAAAGCGTGCGGCCAATCTTTGCTAAGCACTTGATCGAGTTTTTTCCATACATCAGGTAGAGCGGTATCACCATCTAAGACTAAGTAGTCGATTGACCATGATTCTTTGCTTCTCCCCCATGCGACGATTTCACATTCCAAGCGGTCACGCTGAACATCAACACCGGCCGTTAAAAACAAACCGCCTTCAGGAACAACACCAATGATGTAAGACTCTCGTCGTTCATATAAACGCTCCCATTCTGGCGCCTCGAATTCTTCTTCATAAGATTCACCAAGAACAGTGTTGACAAAGCCTTTCATTAAATCCGGATTTTGTTGAGCACCTTCAAATATTCTGGCGGCGTCTTCCCATGAAAACCAACCGACAGGGCTATAGAGTGACGACAAGTGATAGCCTTGAGTTTGACCATCACCTTCAGCGGTTGCCTGCCAGTAACCTTGATTGAGCATCTCGGTTTTTTGATGTTCACTAATTAAATAATCGCAATCCTCACAACAATACTGGGCATTTTCAGGCTTGCCTTCTTCCCATCGTAATTGGGAAAATCGCAAAGGCTGTGAATGACCGCATGAGGGACAAGGCACATAAAAATAACGCTGATCTGAGTTTTCAAATTCTCTCTGAATACGCGATGTACTTTTGAGCGTTGGCGTACTCACGAGCAGCACCTTTCTCCTGCGTGCAAAGGTTGCACTTCGACGTTCGGCCAGCAATATCGGATCGCCTTCACCTTCAACATCGCCCGGATAACCATCCACCTCATCCATAAACAGATAACGAGCAGGCATGGATCGGAGGCCTACAGCACTGTTTGCGCCAGTCATGACCAGTACACCGCCAGGAAACTCTTTTGAGAGCACCGTATTACCTGAATCTCTGCTGCGCGCAGGCGCAACACGCGCCCTTAGCTCTGGCACATCTTCAAGTTGAGGATCGATACGCTGACGAGAATTACGCTTTGCCATTTCGACGGTTGGCGAAACTGCCATCATCGGGCCGGGAGCCATATGGATGACATATCCGATCCAGTTATTGCCAGCCTCTGTGCCGCCAACCTGCGCGCCTTTCATAAACACAACGCGCTGTACCGGCGAAGATACTGACAAACAATCCATAATTTCTTGTAGATAAGGCGTTCGTTGAGTACGCCAGCGGCCTGGCTCAGCAGCCGATTTGGGGGATAGCACACGAAACTGATCAGCCCATTCAGACACCAATAACATGGGATCTGGCTTTAAACCTTCATTCCAGGCTTTTTCGAGCTCTATTACCCCGTCGTAAAACTCAGTATCACCGTTCCTCGTCATCCCTGACGCCACGGCATTAGAACGTCCGTGTTCGTCAATCGACCTTTGGTTGGATGTCGCTAAGCTCGGATAAGTGCTGTCTGACATAAGACTCCAACATGACATGCATCTTGTGCGGGTCAACCTCCAGTTCTGCGGCCATTTGAGCAGATACTCTTGCTGGCCAACTTAGCCAAGCGTCACGCTCGGCTCTTGCAATACGAAACACATGAGCGATCGCTTTAGCACGATCCACCAGCTCATTTTTCAGTTGCTGTAATTTGATTCTATTGGTCTGGGCTTTAAGGACTTCGTTGGCTGTTCGGGCTTGCATATAAGTTGTACCACCAGCCGTATTGCCGCTTTCACTTAATGTGTCCGCCACCGCATCAAGCGCAGCTTTGGGTACTGCTTTAGTTGCACCTGGTGATTTACGCTGTTGGGCGCGATCTGTGTTTCGATCCCATTGCTTGTCGACTTTAGCTATATCGATGGTGCCATCAGTCTCAGCTTGAATACGGCCAGACTTGATCGCTTTGCGCACAGCGGTATCTGAGACCCCTCGATGTTTGGCATAAGCCCGCAGTGATACGCCCATCTTTTAACCTGTTGTTTTTATTCGAATTAATAAGCACAAATGAGTTGATAAGACCGCTGAATGAAGCGTTCATGTGCTTATCAAAACAGCACTTGGAGACAACAAAATGGCTCACAAACAAAACGCATTAGACGCTTTTTTAGCTCGAAAGTCTGAAATCGACACAGCCCTTGAGCGCTTACAAGCACTCAGCAATGACCACTTCAACGCTCACCCCGATGAAATCAACTGGGGTCACGTTGGCGACCTGGGCCACTACGCCGAACTCCTCAAACAAATCACCGACTCAGCCTTTCACGAAGGCGAACATGCCGAATAAGGAGCACAACATGACCAAACTCACCGATACCCAAATCACCATCCTTGAAGCCGCCAGCAAGCGGCTCGACAACAACATAGAGCCATTACCCAGTAACATCAACGCGGGTATTAAGCCTCGGGTTATCCAAGGTTTATTGAAGCGAGAGCTTATTACTCAATTTGAAAATGGCTACATCATCAATGCTCAAGGGTTTGATGCTATAGGCCGACCAGCGCCCACAAAAACGGAACCTAGCCAACCCGTCACTCTACGTGAGGGAACTAAGCAAGCCCGAATGATCGCGCTAATGCAGCGCCCAGAAGGCGCCAGCATCGAAGAAATTTGTACGGAGACTAGCTGGCAAAAACACACCGTTCGAGGAGTGTTTTCAAATACCCTAAAAAAACGACTGGGCCTTACTGTTACCTCATACAAAGATGACGACCAACAACGCCGATATCAAATTCAAGGAGATGCGCTATGAGCACTCGCTGCTTTATCGCCACAACAAAAGACGAGGTGACTTATCAATCCATTTATTGCCATCACGATGGATACGACACCGACAATGGCGTAGGTCCAACGCTAAGACAACATCACAACAGTGAATATCACGCCGAGAATTTGATAGCTCTTGGCGATATTTCCTTTGTGCAGGGCGAAACAGTTTGTGCTTACCACCGGGATCGCGGCGATTCCTGGGATCAAACCCAACCCAGAATCACTCGCAGCCAACCAGAATTATTTGCATTGGCAAAGGCATGCGATGCTCAATACCTCTACCTATTTAAACAGGGTGAATGGCACAGTTTTAAGCTTTAAATTACTGACGCTACCGATTGAGTTGAAATGGCAACGTCATTAAACGATATCTTGTCACTTTCACGAATTGCCTGTTCACCAGAATAGTCTTGCCAGCGCCTGACAATAACATCCACGTATTTTGGATCCAGTTCAATTAAGCGTGCAGCCCGTCCTGTTTTTTCACTGGCGATTAGGGTGCTACCAGAGCCGCCAAATATATCTAAAACAATATCTCGACTTTTACTCGAATTACGAACTGCTCGCTCAACCAACTCGACAGGTTTCATTGTCGGGTGAAGATCGTTTTTTACCGGCTTATTAAAAAACCAAACGTCACCTTGGTCTCGCGCACCACACCAAAAATGATCATTGCCTTCACGCCATCCATATAAAATAGGTTCGTATTGACGCTGATAATCTGAGCGCCCAAGCGTGAAAGTATTTTTTGCCCATACAATAAACGTCGACCATTTACCACCTGCATCACGAAATGCTTTTTGCAGCGTATCAAGCTCACTGGATGACATGGCTACATAACACGCTCCTTTGGTCACACTTAGTAGATTGGTTAATGAGTCTTTTAAAAACTGATAAAAATCATCACCCAAGTTGTCATTCATAATGCGTCGGTCTTTACCGCGCATTTTGTCTTTGGCATTGTTGCCATAGTCCACGTTATAAGGTGGGTCTGTGAACGCCATGTCGGCAAGTTCACCATTCATTAGTTTTTCTAAATCTTGCTTGCTGGTCGAGTCGCCACACAACACGCGATGATTTCCCATGACCCAAATATCACCAGGGCGACTTATCGGCTCTTCTTCCACTTCTGGAATATCGTCCTCGTCAGTTTCGCCTGCCTGATCATCGGCACCTAATAGCTCGTCCAATTCTTCATCTGAAAAACCAATCACATCGAGATCAAAACCAAGGTCGCCAAGTTCTTCTAGTTCGAGCTTTAATAGCTCATCATTCCATCCAGCATTTTCAGCAATTTTGTTATCGGCAATAACCAACGCACGACGCTGAGACTCTGTCAGGTGATGTAAAACGATGACAGGCACGCTATCTAATCCAAGTTGCTGGGCAGCCATCAATCGACCATGTCCCGCGATAATGACATTGTCATCACCCACTAAAATTGGATTAACAAATCCGAACTCAGCAATAGAACCCGCGATTTGTGATACCTGAGTATCATCATGTGTTCTCGCATTTTTGGCATAGGGGATTAAACGTTGAAGCGACCAGTGCTCCACCGTTTCAACAGCGTTAAGTTGCATTTGATTACCTTGGAAATAGCGGTGCGAACCGCGAACCTGCGAACCCGGTTTAATGGGCTGTCGCTAGCGAAATGCGGCGGCCTTGCGACCCGCATCGATTCGATGGCCAGGAAGGACCCATTTTTTTCTGGGGCCAGAAATAACTAAGCCACGGTGTGATGGCCGTGGCTTGTGTGCAGTTCACTCGTGAGATTAGCAAGTATTCTCGCCTAAAAACGGGGTTTTGTCCCACTGGGGGTTTTGGCATTACCCCTAAATAGCCGACGTAAGTATTAGCTGGTTAGAAGCTACAGTTACACACTATTATTACCTGGCTCTAAACGATGACATGTGGCCTGTAACGGATAAATTGACAGAGTGGCGCATTGGTTACGACAAATTCAAAAATCTGAAATTTACACGGCCAACAATCGGAGGGTAAGCCAGCACTGAGCATTGATGCTCGAAATTGACTTTGTTCAACCAAGGAGGTCATACCAACAAGTAAGTACGTTTTTTCTTGGGCAACTTGTTCCTTGATGCTCTGTCGCCATTCAGAAGAATCTGCAATCTCTGTATCTTGTAACAATCTGAGTTCATCAATGTCATCGTCACTTGGGTAAAAGTCAGACTGCACATTAAAATCAATAATTTCGAAATCCAGCCAATCAGATTTAAAACGTCCCAATTTTCGGTTAAAACTTCTCGCCCCTTCGCCATTTAGATTGTTTGCTTTTAATTTCCAGCCACTGAATTGAGTTTTGATATTCTGACGTACAGTTTTGTATATATCGTTAATCGATAGTACATCTATTTCGGCAGGTACATCCAAAACTGGTATTTCACGATATATTAAACCTATGGAATTCACTATAACTATGCCTTCATAGAAGCCATGTGAAAGTTTGTCATTTGCGTGATGAATTCAGAGTTGTCATTGCTTCCAGCCACAACCTTGTACCGGTATTGATCTGTTTTAGTATGCTTTGCTCCACCATCTGTCAGAGCCTCATGAAGATCTTCACCGGGAATCTTATTGTTATCATTTCGACTAAAAACATAAAAATTTATTTCCGAAGAAATACCGAGCTGTCTCGCAGCTTGGATAATAGTTTTACATATATTTGAATATAGGTCTTTATTGGCTCGAATTAACGATTGGTTAGACATATCGTTTTCTCTATCAACATTTAAGTTTTTTGCATAAATATCTGAAAGTATTACGGATGGAGATACCTTGTAATATTGGCTCGCCAATTTTACGGATGCAACAATATCCTGAGAAACTGTTCCATTGATATTAAATACCCAAACCTCTTTATCAATAACCGCAGCATCCTTTTGAATGTTCATATTTTTTAGTTTGAATGGAGAAGTACTGACACCTGGGTTTCTGGTTTTCCAAACTGACAACGAATGAATAGTTGTGCGTAATACATATTGACGGTCCTTCCGTTGTCTGCCAAAAATCAAACCCACATCTGTCTTAAAATTGTACTGACTTTCACCAAGAGACATTGCACCAAAACGATCTTGCATGAGTTTTTCCTCTCTTAAATATATTTCCCTGAGCTATTCCGCTTCGAGCTCTTTGACATTGTGATGATACAAAAACAGTTCTTGTATTTCCTCAGAGCGATACCCGCCTAGGATCACATCATCAGTATCGAGCGAGGAAGAGGCTAGTTCATGCATTGGGTATACTCCATCGGTCTGATCAACCCATTCCTCAGGAAGGAACTGCATACACATCTTCACCTCTGCGAGTTCAAAGCGATCATCTTCCAGTTTTTTTTGAACCTTTTCGAGAACACTGCTTAAAGCTTTAGCGCCACCTATCTCGCCCGGCAGCGAAACATAAGCATCAGCAAAATAAAATTCGCACCCATCAATATCAATATCACAACCCTCGAGAGGCCGGCTTTTTGTCACCACAATCCACGTTTGCTTTGTTGTCATATCAAATTCCCAATTAATCAGGACAAATATGGGCTTCAGCCCATGCGAGGTATGAGATTTTACCATATTCAGTCCCTTTTCCGCTCTAAGTGTTCGGCAATTTTTATTAACGCCCCTTGCCAATAACGCTGTGCCGACGTTCTGGGGAAACCAGTCTCACGCGAAATCACTCGCCACGGCGTTCGATAGGCACGCGACCAGATTAGGTTTCGCTCTCCATGATTGACAAACGTGATCCATGACAGCGTTTCTTCCATGCGAGTGATTTGATCTGGGGTAGGACGTAAACGAATCGGTTGAACCTCTTGTCTGCCAAGCTCTCTTTGATCGTATTTGATCTCAGGCCAATAGCTCACATAGCCAAGACTTCGCTCTCCAGGCAGTTTACGCAGCGTTGACACACACTCCTCAAACCGATGAGCGATTTGTTCTGGCGTAAACTCATTCATGATTGTTCTCCCAGCCTTTGCTCAATAGCCCAATAGACCAAAGCTAATGCATCGGCCTCGTTATCATCTGAAGGTAGGTGGCCTCGGTTCCTAGCAGCATCAATCATCATGGTTTTATTTGCATTACCTTTTCCTGTTGCGTGGCGCTTGATTGTTCCAACCGGAACACCCTCGTAAGCAATATCCTGTTGCTCGCACCAAGCAGTCAGGTGCGCCATAAAACCACCGTAAGCGTGTGCAGCATCCACACCCATGTGGCGACGAACTTCCTCAAAAAACACCATACCAATAGGCCCGGCATTTACGTTTAGCTCATCCAAGAAACGGTTGAACTTCAAAAAGCGCATGCCGCCACCTTGCCAACGATCGTTTTTAAAACTGATGGTGCCGCTGGTGATCACGCCTTGTTTGGAATGAATAGCCCATCCGGTTGTTGTGCCCAGATCCAAGCAAAGCACCACTGGCAACGTTCGATTGATGATCTCTTTCTCGCCGAGATGGAGAGCCTCCCCTTTAGGGGACTCTCCTCTCTCGTAGAGAGAGGGGGTTTGCGTGCAATCTGGATTTATCTCTACACCCCTTGAGTTATCTGGGTTTGTGTTCAGATTGCAGGGGGTATCCGCAATCTGGGCTCCGCAATCTGCAATCTGGCTGGATGCCTTGTTATTGCTGACTTTCAGTTTGCGGGTAGTTTGCAGATTGCAGCAAACTGACTCAGATTGCAGACTGCAAACAGCCGTATCTGAGGCGTTATTATGATCATGATTCATGGCTAATTTCCTCCTGGTACACCCAAACATCCGGGTTCTCGACTGGGAGCACCGCACCGGTTTGAGCACATTTATAATGGGTAGGTTTGATTGCAAAGTGAGCCTGTTTGATCTCACCTGTATCGGTATCAATGTTTTCTGAAGCGGGAACAGTCATACCTTCAACACAGAGGTAGCCGTATTTACTGCGGGTTAACACAGGCAAACTGTAGTCCTCTGGATTGCGGAAAAACTTTATGTCCCCCTTAGTGGCATGAACTGCAATGCGTTCATTGATGGTTCTATTGGCGCCCAGTCCAGCCTGGCCTTCGAACGATTCTGCAAACTGATTCGAGGTATAGACCCTACCTTGAGCTGCCTCATCAAATATCATTTGCACAATGACATCGCGTTTACGCTGACGCTCTGCATCGAGCTTGGCGCCATAGTCTTGATTGACCAGTCGATCGCTATGAGCGTCTAGCTCAATCCATTTGCCTTGGCTTTTGTCGACACATTTTGCTGGCAGACCGGGACCATTTCGCAGTTCGAAAACCAGCGTGCGATCGGTGCGCGTTTCATCTGGCCGGTACAACAGCATGCCAGTGGTGTAATAGCCACGAAGGCTGCCTGCACCTGATAACGCCAGAAAGGGATCTTCCTCAACTTGTTTCTTACTGATCTTCTTAGTGTGGTGGGCCAGAATAATACCCGCTAACGGATTGACCGCATCCCGCAGTTGTTCAACTCGCTCGCGCAGAAAGAACAACATCGCATTGTTGTCGTTCTCACTATTTCCCTCTGGACCGCCATCAAAGACATTGCGTATTGGGTCGATCACTAGAATATCGACACCACCTTGTGCAGCGGCTCGTTGCAGTGCCTCTATCACTTGCTCAACACCTTGATCATTGAGCACTAAACGAAGTTGAGGTGTTACCAGCAAGTTGTTTGCCGCACGACGACTAATACGTTCGGGTAAGCCCATAGACTGTATCCGTTCACGCAAGTAGTGATATTGAACCTCTGCCTGCAGATAAAACACGCGCAATGGTCTGGAGGGGGTCAGCTCAAGAAAAGGTTCTCCTGCTGCCATGTGTGTTAACCATGACAACAGAAAATCACTTTTACCGACCTTTGGAGCGCCACCAAATACGATCATTCCACCGGGCGTTAAAACACGCGGCGCAATCAAGTCGTCAGGCATAGGTGAGGTATCGGCCAACAACTCACCCAATGAGTGCATCGGGATTGGCGTTGCATCTTTGATAACGGTTCGTTCGGTCGTCCTTATGAAAGCCCAAGCATCCAAGCCTTCCGCAACAGCGTCATAGGCATCCCATTTATCTGGCTTTCCCTCTGGAATATGCATTACAGCAACCGACGCTGCGCCTGCATTAGCAATTGCTTCTGATGCCTTTCGCGCATATTCAAGGCCAGCCTCATCGTTGTCCGGCCACACCAAAACGTGCTTATCTTTGAGTGGACCCCAGTCCGTTTTGGCGACTGGTGCATTGGCACCGTTCATTGCTGTGCTCGCAATCATCCCTACACGAATCAACGCATCGGCCGCTTTTTCACCTTCAACCAGAACCACCTGGTTAGCCGTGAGTATCTGAGGTTGGTTATACAGCGGTCGGGGATCGGGCGCTTTCATTGACCGAGAACCGACATCCCACGGCCGAAACTCTTTACCCACTGCAGTATCATATCGATATACACAAGCTATCAGCTTTCCTTGGCTATCACGGTAATCCCACTTTCCAGTAGCTGGACCTAACTCATCAGTCGGCACCTGTTTTGGTATTGAGGTTGAGCTCACAGAATTACTTTTGGCTGCGTGAGATTTTTGTACTTGGGAATCCGAGATTCCTAACCATTGCGCAACGGACTCAACCAATTCTGGAAATCGATTCGTAGCATCAATACCCATCACGCGCGCCCAAGCATCAAAAATATCGCCACCTTCACCGCTCGCAAAATCCATCCACATGCCAGCGCGTGAGCCTTCCAGTTCAACCACTAAACTCTTACCGGGATTACCTTCAAGATCACCCACAATAAATTGTTTACCGCGTTGCTTTCCTACCGGAAACAAATACATCAATACGCTTTCAAGAGAATCCAATAGACGCTGTTTTAATTCACGCGCATCATGCTTGGATTTGAGCACAACGCCTTGGTCGGGGGCGTCATTAAAATCAAGCCACACAACTTTATCGCTACCTTTTTCCATCACGCACCTCCTTGCCAGCAGCGGTCTTGCCATGAGCAAAACTTACATTCGTAATGGGCAGGATCTTTACTGATTCTGGGTAGCAGCTCTCCTGCATCAGTTGACTGAATGACGCGCACACCTCGATCGGATGCACGCTGAGCCAGTTCACCATTAAATGGCACCCACTCGAAGTACAACTCGGCGGTATCTTTATTGATGGCAGTGAACAAGGCGGGATTGGAGGCAATGCCAGGAATCTGTTCTTCCATGTAGGCCTGATACAGTGCAATTTGTGCCGCATAAACAGGCTTGGAAAGTGTGACGCCACGTTTTACCGTATCCTTCCATGATTTTGCGTTCAGTGATTTACACTCCCAAAGCGCAGGATAACTATTACCGATTGATTCGGGTCCTCCAGCGAGCACGCCATCAACATGACCACACAAGCGGCCATCAACGGCAGCAAAGCCAAACTGACCACCTGACATTGTCTCGGTATAAAGATCAAACCCTGCTTGGCGTAACCAATTTATAGCTAAGTCTTCGAAAACATGTCCGGCTGCAAATATGCGAAGAGTGCGACCCGTAAATGTTCTGCCTTCGTCTACGGCTGTATTAGTGAATTCATATTGAAGCGCTCGATCACAAGCAACGCCTAGTCGAGAAGCGCCTAAATAATTGCGCGGCGTTTGTGCCTGGTTCTCAGTTTGCAAAGCACTGTCGATTAAAGCGGTGAGTTTTTCAGACAAGGTCGGTTGATGATTAAAGTCCAGCATCAGAAAGGCACCTCGTCTTTGTACAACTCCTGCAAAGTACAGTGATAAGATTCAAGGACCGTATCCACCAAACCAATAATTTCATCTTTGCTGTAACTGCCAAGGTCTTTTTCCATGCCTACGGCCATCACATAATCTGCAAGTGGAGCTAAAACAGACTCAGCGGCTTTTTGTTCTAAATCGGTGACGTGCCGGGACGCACTAATGTCGCGGGAGCAGGGATGCGCAGGAGAGACACTGTTCACATCCACCCCCTTGCGATGCAATTGGTAGTGAATGTCCTGACAGGTCTTGGAACAAAAGCGCTTAAAACTCGCGCGCCTATTTTCAGAAGATTGAAAACGATTTGGATCCAGCCAACAGAAACCGCGCGGCGGTTTGTGGCATATATAACATCGGTAATACACATCAAGCGGCCTCCCTTGTCGTTCCCGGCTTCCTGCCTCCCACGACACTAGAGCGTCCTTGCTCGTCGCCTTCAACTTTGTTGAAAATTCGAGATTGGATATCACGCTTATTAAACTGGAACGCCAATAGGCATGATGCTTGGTAGCGAGTTAATCCAAAGTCCTGTCGATAGGCCGGTGGTAAATATCGAAGTTGCTGAGCAGTTGCAGCCTGGTTTAACCATTTACGGGATTTGCTCGCGGCATCTTCCGTTTCATGATCATTCAACCAATCATCAGCTGCTGCCAGGCAAACAGTTCGCTCACCCATGGCCAACAAACGTGCGGGGAGCTTTTTCCCTCCGCCCATGCCAAACCAATGACCGGCTAAGAAGAACACTCCGGCCCACGCTTCAAAGCCTGTTGCCATCAATGCCGCATCATCACCGAACAAATCACACCAACGAAACGAGGAGCGTTTAAGCAGATCAATCTCAGACATCACAAAGTCAGCTAAATCGACTTTGTCATCGGTATCCGTTCGCTCCCAAACATGACCACATAAGGAGCATTCTTTTGCCGCCGCAGGCACCATCGCTCCGCAGTCGGGACACTCTTTCTGAGGTGCCTCACCATGGCCTTCATGTCCATCCAAATTTACATCTTGCTCTAACGAACCGTGAAGCATGGTGCTGGTGCCAAAGTCGAGTACCACGCAATCACTCTTCACCACACCAGGGTGCTCATTGGGATCGATGGTTCTAAGGCCACGCCCAATCATTTGTATCAGAGTTGACTTATAGGAACTTGGCCGGAGTAAAATCACACAGCTGGTCGGCGGGTAATCCCAGCCTTCAGTCAGCACAGCTACATTGACAACAACTTGAGACTCACCGGATTCGAAACGAGACAGTGCCGATTTGCGCGCCTCGCTTGATAGCTCACCATGAATAACCTCGGCATTCACACCAGAAGATGAGAAAGCCTCAGCCACATTTTTGGCGTGATGGATGGTAGAGCAAAAGACCACGGTAGAACGATCATGAGCTTTTTCTTTCCAGTGACGAATTACTGCTTCGGTGATCGGCGCTTTGTTCATAATGGCATCGACTGCCGACATATCGAAATCATCGGCGGTTCGTTTTACCTGTGAGAGTTCACTCTGAGTACCGACATCAACGACGTAAGTTCGGGGTGGAACCAAATGCCCTGATTGAATTAATTCGGCAAGCGTAATTTGGTCACTTACGTTACTAAAAACAGGACGTAATGCTTTGTTGTCACCGCGATTAGGCGTTGCCGTTACGCCAAAAATAGCCACATCAGGATTACTATCTCGAACGCTATCAATAATGCGTCGGTAAGTGGGTGCGGCTGCATGATGTGCTTCGTCGATGACTAACAAATCTAACTTTGGCATAAGCTTCAAGTTTGATTCACGTCCTAATGTTTGCACCATGGCAAAGGTTGCTTGCCCCGCCCATGACTTTTCTTGGGCATCGTAAATCGACGTCGAAATAGCCGGATTGACACGACTGAACTTGGCTGCATTTTGTGAGGTGAGTTCATCTCGATGAGCTAGCACACAGGCTTTTGCATCTCCGTTTTCCAGCCATTGACCGGTAACACCGGATAACATAATGGTTTTACCGGCGCCCGTAGGCGCCACCCCCAATGTATTCTGGTGCTTATTAAGCGCAGCGAGGCTGCGCTCAACAAACAGTTTTTGACGAGGTCGTAATAACATAATTCGACCTCCTTATTGCGCCCAACTGGGACGACCAGTTGGAGCAGTTGAGGTAGATTGGGCCGGAGAAGATTGCTGTACCGAAGCTGATGCTTGTGTCGGTTCACCCGCGATGCCTGCATAAGCTTTATTGTCTGGTGTGATTGCGGTTTTAACGACATTTTTATCATCACCATTTTGGTCCTTATCCATCTCAACTTTGGCAACAAATTCAATACCATCAAGATCGGCAAAACCTTGAATGCGACGTGCTTGTTGTGCCTGAGGTGAGTTGTCCTGAGGATGCAATCCACGCGATGAGTTCAAGATCCCTTTTACAAACGCTCTTCCCATATTTGCCCACTCGGGACCTTTAGGGCTATGCAGACCAATGAGGCTCCACATTTTCCGTTTGGCGTATGGACCATCGAGCACGACAAACTCGCAGTTCAAGTAAACAGAGCCAGTGGTCATGCTTTGGGTTGCATAACCACCAGTCCAACCTTGCGAAGCATCGTCATAACCGCCGGGACGAATCGTCATGCGCACTTTTACCAGCGTGCCTTTTGGGATTACGTCAAAATTGTTTTGGTCTTCAGCCGAGTTAAAATCATTCCAAGTCGTCATTATTGGACTCCTTTATGTTCAGGATGAGCGGTATCTCGTGAGTGCATGGATGCACTGGAGCGAGCTTCAGTATTGGTTTGGGTTTCGATAGGTGCTGGGCGAGCAAAGGTCAGGCGATCTGACGGAGGTGTTACTGGCCCATGAATTTTTTCCATAAGTCGACCTAGGTGTGGCTCCTCGATTACATCAAGTCGCCCACTGCGATCTTTAGCTGGATAGCCATAGGGATTTAGGGTGTGGTTAATAAAGGCACGATATTTCTGGCCATCATCACTTTGAATTTCCGCAAGTGTGATGACCTGATCAACGATGCCTGGCAGCTCTAGAGCCGTTTTTGAACCATCAATCTGTGGTGAATAAACCTTACGATTGAAGTCATCGACTTTTTCGTCGAGGATGCCAACAAACCAGATATTCTTATTGCGGGTGTGCTGTAGATGAGTCAGCCAAGCAATCATCTCTTGCCCATGAAGACCATAAGCACCACGCGTATCAGGTTTACCACTTCGTTCGCTGAACGCCTGAGGTTGCCCCTTGCACCATTGCAAGCAAAGGCGACCTGCAACAGTTATTGAATCGATAAACACAGTGTCGTATTTATCAATGCTACTAACGTCACCGAATTTGGCGCAGACTGCTTCATAGTGCGCTTGACTGTATGGCTGTTCATCCCGTAGCGCAGGATTTGGGCCGCCAATAAACACCGCAAAGTCACGGCATTCCTGCCATGTGCGCGGTCGAATCGCATCTCCAGTCCACCCCTCAACAGCTAGGTCTCCCGCTTCTAAATCGAAGAACAAGGTTTTGTCTGCATAGACCGTCCACAACAAACTGGTTTTTCCGATGCCTGATGGACCAAGAATGCAGCCTTTGATCCCGCGCTTTTCTGCCAATCTCTGATCGGCCGTAATGATTGGAAAGGCCATTACTTCACCTCCCCATGTTCACGCAGAAACTCAAGCGCATAGTCGGCACCTTTGGCGCCATAGCCTCGGGCCATGTCATGCACTCGGCGTAGTGATTCCATTTCCTGAACAATGCGACTGAGCTCTTTATTCAGACCCTGTTGCGCAAAGGCTAAATCATCAACGGTCGCTAGAAGCAACGCCTTAGATTCAGGTTCTCCTTCGTCAGATACATCTGGAATGGAAATAGCATCTGGCAGGCTTTCCAATGAAAAACTGCTCTTGCGCAGAGCCTCTAAAAAATTGGTTTCTTTGGTAAAAATCGTCATGATTATTGCTCCTTTGCAAGGCTGAGACGGAAGGTGGGTTTGCCGGTTTTTAATGTCCGAGCGGGTTCAAAAACGGTTCGAAGGTTTTCAGGCCAAGCGGTGTATTTGCGCTCAGCCACCTTGTAAGTGATGTCCAAGAATTCAGCTGGGTTGTCGCCGCTGGCAGAAATTCGCTGTGCGATTTCAGATAATTGCGATTGGTCCCAGACAGGCTTTTTCGGAAGGTCAGATGACACTCGCACACCCTCGTCATCAAAGTTGACAGTTCCGGTGTCTTTGCCGAGTTGAGCTCTTAACTCACTAACTTTGGGTTCGTATTTCATGGCAATTGCGCCATCGACCCAGTCTTTAAGTTCTTTGGCATTGCGAAGGTAGTTGGCCGCTTCAGCCTGAACACGCATCAATTCAGCAGCAGTCATACCTGCCAACTCACCGATGCTCATAGCTTGGGCTTGTTCTAGGGAAAGACTCATGCGTCACCTCCTGCTACGCGCTCAGAGGTACTCTTGCGAAGACAGTCTTGTTCATAAGCCTCGACGTCTTCGAGGCGGTACATAACGCGACCTTGTAGTTTGAGAAAGACAGGGCCGATGCCTTCAGAGCGCCAGCGCTCCAATGTGGCTTCGCTGACACCCCAGCGGTTGGCTAATTGCCGTTGGTTCATATGATTTACACTCACGTTGCACTCCTAATGGTTATTGCGGAAACGTGAGGTAATGATGTGCTTCGGTGGGTTAGGAGCCGTTTAGGTGCAAATTAGGAGATAGGTTAGGGATACTTATTTCCAATATTTTCTTCAAAAGAGCGCTGCAGTTAATTCTGTCTTTGGATGAATTCAAGATAACCTGGTAAATTCAACGTAACGATTTTTTGAGCGAGATTTTGATGACAACAGGAAAGGCAAAGGAAAGAATTCTTGAAAGGGTTTTGAACTCAGATCACGAAGTTTTCCTGCGCTCAGATTTTTCAGATATTGCCAATTATCAACAAGCCGGTAGAGCACTCAATAGCCTCATGAGTGAGGGGCGCTTAATCAGAATTAGTAAAGGCGTTTATGCAAAGGCGAGAAAGAATAGAATCACAGGGAAGCCAATGCTGTCTGCAGCGGGTGGTTTTATAGCAGTTGCTGAAGAAGCACTGGACCGTTTAGGGATTAAGTGGTCACACACAAAAGCAATGGCAACTTATAAAGACGGCTCTTCGCAAGTGCCCGTTAATTTTGAGGTAGTAATAGAAGGCAAATTTCAACGAACCATTTCTGCAGGCAACTGTAGGTTACGAGTTTCTTCCAACACAAATTCAAACTTTAGGTAACTAACCAGCAGTTACCTTTTTCGTATCCGACAACGTTTTTCCAATTCACCTTACAACCACTAAAAGCCTGAGATAGCGCGCTTGCTTTAGATTCTGCATTTTCCAGTACCGCCGCTGTTCGCAATTTTTCTTGGCCAGACTCCCAGGCTTCAAATAGCTGACGAATAATTCGTTTATGCGTTAGGCCTGTGAATATATATTGCTCGCCATTTACGACCAGCTCCCCTCCATCTTCAGAGCACCATGTTGGGGGACGCTTAGATTGGTGAGAACGACCATATCCCAGTAGCTCCATCAGCAGGTCTTTATCGATAGCTGAAACACATTGCTGGTCAGGCAGCAGCAGATCATGGATTGTTATGCATAATGGCTCACCCGGTATTGGCGGCCCATTTTGAGATATGGCGCTATCAGTCAATATCACAGCTGAGCGACGACGTGCAAATGAGCTGAATGCCAGATTCACTGCAGAGATGGTTTGAGCTATGCCGGCCCTTCTGCAAAACAATACCGCAACACGACTTTTGCCGAGCCAGACATCCCCAAGATCCCATAGAATTCCACTAGCCAATTCTGTTACAGATTGGTGAGACGATATTTCGAGCCAATGCTGAACACACCGTAAAAAATGGTTATTACTAACTTGGTACTTACCAATTGAGGTTGTAGCCACATTCACCCAACCAGCACCCGGAGAGAAATAACGATACCCGGAGCCACTTCGGCAGGGCAACAATTCACAGTCCTGATCATCAATATTGATAGATGTCGCAGAGTTTTGCAGCGGGTGAATCATCCTCGTATTTAACAGTTCTTTAAAATCTGTGGTAATTGATAAGCCTTCAGCGTCCACTTGTTGTTTTGGCGTACTAATAATCTTAAGCAGAAGCGCAAGCGCGCCTCTGCTCAACGTGACTGCGGCGCTCATTCTTGAACCTCTTCGAGTAAACCCCAACGCTTGAGGTACTTCTCTCCAATTAACCGTTCTTTATCAGTTCGGCTCCTTAAATCACAACCGTTTGGCATCGAGATTTTTACAGGCAGAACCTTACCTCGACCATGCCCGTTTTCAGGGTGAAAGCGGATATTGATCTTGGCCTGTACCGGCGCAAACCCGCCTGATGACAAGGGGTTTTGTTCGCCAAAATGTTCTCGTGCGTATGCATGCAAAGCCATATTGCTTTTAGCAGGTACCTCAATTTGCACCCGACCTTCTCCTGCTAAGTCTTTGACCTTCATCAAAACCAATTGGACAGATTCAATGCCATCTTCAAGGTCCCAATCTAATGGCTTATTTTCCATAAGAGGCATCAAATCAAATCGGCGCAATGGAACCTTGTCTGCTGTCACCAACTGCTTAAGCAGATCCTCAGTAAATGCTTTTGCGATGGTATCGCGACGCTCTTGCTTAGAAGCGACCACCTCAATAGTGCCGGTATCGGATGAGTAAGTAATGGCGTGCTCAGAAACTGGGCGACGAATGCGAGAAACGATATCTTCGTCACCTTTAAACTCAAGGTAAGAGTCAGGCAACCCCTCCTGATAGATCATGACCTGCACAACGTTGATGTCGTTACCCTCCTCATCAGGTTGAACACGGTCAAACAGTTCAATCTTCACCTTCTCGCCTAGGCCAAACAACTCCTTAACCTTGTCCTTGAAGATATCAATCGAAACTTGATCACTATGCAGCGGTAGTGATATTTCTACTTGATAACCCGACCATTTCTGGCCATGCCGATATTGATCGGCATAGCGGATATCTTCTGCCTGTCTGAACTTATCGCGATGAGCCTGAAACACCCACAAGCTCCTCTCTGCAGCAGTTTCATGCTTGAGGAGCTCAGAGGAATCAGCAAATGTGCTTAACAGCGCTGCTTGACCCACCTCGTCAGTCATATGCTTGATTCTTTCCAGATCAAGCGTGATTTGAATTTGCACATCGGCAGATTGATGGTCATACAGCTCAATAACCTTGCTGGCCACCTCAGGCTGCTCTTTTGACCAGTCCACCAGATCAAAACCTTCATTGGCAGAAAAGTATGACTTCAATCCCTGAGATGAAGCATGGTTAACGAAGTTACGAACGATGGGCATAGGCACAATTCCTCATATAAGTGATAAACGGCAAACTCCCGGTAGTCAACTACAGAAAGTTCAAGATAGCGATACTTATATAATATGGGTGCTTATATTTCTTTTCAAGTAAAAAAAGTAAGTCTATAATGAACTTTTAGCATCATTCACGAGGAGGCACTGCCGTGGCCAATGTATTAGGGGCCAAGATTAAAGGGCTCCGCAAAGAAAAAGCCCTTACGTTAGAACAACTTGCGGAGAAAATAGGTTCAGGGAAAAGCTATATCTGGGAGATTGAAAATAAAGGTGTAAAACGCCCATCTGCCGAAAAATTAGCCGCTATAGCTAAAGCACTGGATGTTACAACTGACTATCTGATTGACGACACACAAACAGAAGTCTCTGACGATCTAGAGAAAGAAGTGTTTTACCGGAAACTGGGGCAACTAGACAAAGGGGACCAAGATCGAATAATGGATATGATAGACGCATGGAGCAAGAAGTAGTGCCAGAGAAGAAATTCCCCCACAAGGAAGCCAACCGAATTACAAAGTTTTTGGACCTTGGTTTCAATGGCAGCGACCGTTTTCCAGTCGATGTAAAGAAAGTCGCTCTGGAACTAACACCAGAGTTTAATAAAGACCCAATCACTGCCGTTGATGGTAATAGTATCGGTAAGTCTGTAGATGGGATGCTGGTAAAGCATCCCACAAAAGAAGAATGGGCCATATTTTACAATACTGACGTAGTTCATCCAGGAAGAACCAACTTCACCATGGCTCATGAACTGGGTCACTACATGGTTCACCGGCAAGCATTGAACAAAACCAAGTTCGAATGTGGCGAAGAAGACATGCTAGACGAAAACCAACAAGGTATTGATATCGAAGCAGAAGCTAATGCCTTCGCCGCCAACTTACTGATGCCTAACCACGACTTCCGCGCACAAGCCGACGGTCAAAAATTTAGTATCGACCTAATACAGCACTGTGCTAATCGCTACGGCGTATCGTTAACTGCGGCAGTGCTAAAGTGGCTCGATTTCACAAAGAAACGCGCCATCGGCCTACTGTCTGAAGAAGGCTTTATGCATTGGTCAAAATCGAGCAACAGCGCTTTTCGTTCAGGCCGTTACTTCGCCACAAAGAAAAACTGTGTTGAAATCCCAGAATTATCGTTAGCGGCGGAAGAGCAGTATTCAGCAGAAGCTAGAAATGGCGTCAGGCATGGGCCAGATATTTGGTTTCCCGGCGAAGAAGTTGTCGAACATAGCATTTACTCTGAGGAGTACCGTAAGACCCTAACCATCCTTGTTCTAGATGATGCAGGCGGATACAGCGACCCAGGTGATTGCAGTGAAGATGATGAGCTGCTTACTGATTCGTACACTAACTTTATTAACAATGGACAGAATCCCTACTAACAATTATGCGAGACTCCTACGAACGCTTTTTCTCACAAGGCTATATTTCGAAAGACCAGTTTTTCGAATTCGGCCTAAGTGAAACCATTTACGCCCCTTTGGATAAAGCCGAAGTGGCTTGGCAAGAGTTGAAGCATAGAATTCAAAACAACCAGCAAGTATTTATTCGCGGCTTTGGACGAAATTCAAACGGCACACATTTATTTCAAGCATTCTATGCTGATGTCGTTTCGAATAACCAAGTTACCGTTGATCCAACCAATAATGCTCAACCAACAAAATTGATCCGGGACTTAACGGGATACTCAAAGACAAAAAGCAGTAAACATGAGCCAATCCAGAACTATCAAATCTCGCATATTTTTGGCAGAACCAAAAACGTATTCGCCTTTACCGCCCCTTGGAATATCGTATACATGCCTAAAATGCTGGATCCTTTTACCGGTCATGAAGCAAAAGGACCAATGATTGATGAATATAAAGATCGCTTTCAAAGGCAGAGTTTCAATCATTTTGAATCGCTTATAACCGATTACAATGAGTTGATTACATCACCTAAGCTGGTTGATGCAATTCATGTATACCTCGACAAAATTGAACAGGATAAAACCCTCAACTATAAAGATGTCATCAAGTTAAGGTCTTCCGTTCTGGAAGAATTAACACCCATTATTCTTTGAGCCTTTAGTAACACCCCAATCACTTACGCATAAGCCCTCAAATACCTGATGGCCATTTCGCCACTCTAAACACAGAATGTTCAACAGTATTTTGAACATTAAGAGTGGTAAGCAAATGCAACAAACAAACCCATTATCTCCGCACAGAATGACCCCCGAGCAACGCGTTCATGAGGTCGCTAACATCATCGCTCAAGGCATAATCAGGCTTAGAGCCCCCCATTCAAATAAGGCACAATTATTGGACTCAGATAGCAATGTTTCACTTGCTATGTCTGCCTACCGAAGCGTTCATGGTGAAACTGAGAACGCCAACACTTCGGAGGAAAAATGAGCTCAAACATCATATTCGAACCATCAACGTCAGCAGTTGCGCAAATAGCCCAACTATCAGATATGACCATGGACGAAATTAAATCATTGTGGCGACAACTTTACCGCAAAGAACCACCAACCCATATTCGATCCTTCCTAGAGAAGCGCTTGGCTTTTCGATTGCAAGAAGTCGAATTTAGGCGCGCACATCAAAACTTTGCCGACAAAAACGACCGGCGTATTAATGCCATCGTAAATACAGGCAAAAAGCCTCTGCGAGATCGATACCCAAAACCTATACCTGGAACTGTTCTAAGCCGCATCTACCAAGAAAAGGAACACAAGGTTACTGTCACCCACGACGAACAGTTTGAATTTGAAGGCCGGATTTATAAAAGTCTTTCGGTTGTCGCCAGAGAAATTACTGGCACCCGCTGGTCTGGACCATTGTTCTTTGGCTTGAGAAAAGAAAACCATGAGAAGAAGACAAAGCGGGGTAAAAAATAATGTCAGAACAAATCAAAAAAAGACTTCGCTGTGCTGTCTATACACGAAAGTCCACCGAAGAGGGACTCGATCAAGATTACAACTCAATCGATGCACAACGCGATGCTGGCCATGCTTACATAGCCAGTCAACGAGCTGAGGGTTGGATTCCCGTTGAGGATGATTATGACGATCCTGCATTTTCAGGCGGCAACATGGATCGACCTGCGATGAAGCGATTACTTAAAGATATTCAGGATGACAAAGTCGATGTCGTGGTGGTTTACAAAATTGATCGATTGACGCGAAGCCTGACTGACTTCTCCAAAATGATTGAAGTGTTCGAACAACATAACACTTCGTTTGTGTCCGTCACTCAGCAATTTAATACCACTAACTCAATGGGTCGGCTGATGTTAAACATTCTCCTCTCATTCGCACAATTTGAAAGAGAGGTAACGGGTGAACGTATTCGAGACAAGATTACCGCCAGCAAGAAAAAAGGCATGTGGATGGGCGGCATCCCACCGCTGGGGTATGACGTAAAAGATCGACATCTGGTCATTAATCCAAAAGAATCGAAATTAATTCAACAGGTGTTTAAACGGTTTACAGAGATCGGCTCAACAACACTATTGTACAAAGAGCTAAGACTAGAAGGCGCAACCAGCAAATCATGGACAACTCAAGACGGGCGCTTCCGTCCTGGCAAACCAATTGACAGAGGTCTTATCTATAAACTACTGCACAATCGCACTTACCTCGGTGAACTCAGGCACAAAGACCAATGGTACCAAGGCAAGCACGACGCCATAATTGATCAAAAACTTTGGGACGATGTTCACTCCATACTCGCAGTGAATGGCCATAAGCGCGGCAATTATACTCGCGCTAAAATACCATTCCTTCTGAAAGGCATGGTATTCGCCGAAGATGGCCGAGCGCTGACAACTTGGAGTTCAACTAAGAAAAAGAGTGGCCGACGTTATCGCTACTACATTAGCACTCGCGATACTAAGGAATATTCAGGCGCATCAGGTTTACCTAGAATCCCTGCAGCCGAGCTAGAATCAGCTGTAGTTGAACAAATAAGAGGTATTCTCAAAGCACCGCCCGTTACTCAAAAGGTTGCATCTATCGTACAGGAGAAAAACTACGATATTGATGAAGCCCAAGTTACCGTTGCGCTTAACAAGATCGATAACGTTTGGGAGCAATTATTCCCTGATGAGCAATCTCGCATCATTAAGTTGATGGTCGAAAAAATCATCGTCAAGCCAGACAACATTGATATTCGCCTTTGGGAAAATGGTATAGAACGACTTGCCTTAGAAATTACTGACTCAGCCAAACAGGAGGTCGCATGAGTAAAGGTAGCGGCTTTAAAATTGAAATGAGTCAGTCAGGTGACTCAAGCGTTGTTGAAGCCAGTAATGGCCAACTCAGTATTTCGGTGCCTATCAACTTAAAGCGCCGAAGCGGCCGACAACTTATCACTCTACCTGATGGTTCCCCCCATGAGTCCAGGCCATGGGATACTGATCCAACACCACTGCAGCTAGCCCTGGCACGCGGCCATTGCTGGCTCGCTATGCTAGAAACCGGCCAAGCTAAATCCCTAAGGGAAATTGCAGAGAAAGAAGGAGTCGACAACAGCTACGTCAGCCGAATGGTTAACCTAACTACACTGGCGCCAGATATCGTCGAGGCCATTCTTGACGACCAATTGCCACCGACCGTGACCTTGTTTGATCTTGCGGTAGATCCGCCTAGATTGTGGAGCCAGCAAAGGCAAAAACTGCCAGTTTAGCTGAAATCATCCAAAAACGGTCGACCTGGTTTAAAATACTAAGCATAGTTAAACCAAGGGTTTAACTATTGCATATTTATCAAACTGGTTTAATATGTATATTAAAGTTAAACCTTAGGTGTAACTATGTCATCAAAATTAAACTGGCTGATACAACATACTGCTCCTGGCAATGTGATAGTGCAATCATGGCTCACTAAGCATGAAGTAAGCCCGCAGTTAGCACAAAAGTACGTCAAAAACGGCTGGCTCACTAAATTGAGTTCGGGCGTTTATGTTCGACCGGGAAAATCTCCTTCATGGCATAACGCACTCGACTGCTTGGAAAAGCAGCTTAATGTTCCTGTTCATATAGCTGGACTTACGAGCTTAACGTACCAGGGAAAGTCTCATTATCTTCAACTGCATGAAAAAAACATATGGCTCGAAGCTCCCCCCAAAACGCCGCTTCCTCGATGGTTTAAAGCATTTCCTGAAAACTCATTTCATAAATCAATAGAGTCTCAAGAAAGTGCTCCCAATTGGCTCTTTGTAACAAGCAACAAGCTTCTTCAGGACGATCCTTCAGATCTAATAGAGATCAAGATAAACGACACTCTGCTTAAAGCAAGTCGAGCAGAACTTGCGGCCTTTGAGCTCCTGAATTCTGTGCCTTTAAAAATATCATTTGAGCACGCGGCTGAAGTTTTCCAAGGACTAACTACTTTAAGCCCTAGAAAAGTGCAGTCGATACTCAACCGAAGTAAGGCGATAAAAACAAATAGGCTTTTTCTTTTTCTTGCAAACTATTATGAACACCCTTGGATATCTCGTATCGACGAAACACAAATAAAATTAGGGGCTGGGAAACGACAAGTTGTCGCTGGGGGCACCTTAGATCACAGATACCAAATAACTGTTCCTGATTCATTTTTAACGAAGCTTAAACATTAAAGAGGCCACAACATGGACAAAAACTCACCCTACTATAAACAGGTGGCGCTCCTCATAAACTGCTTACCCTATGTCGCCAAAGAAAACTGCTTTGCATTAAAAGGCGGAACAGCAATAAATCTTTTTGTTAATAACTTCCCTCGGTTGTCAGTAGACATTGACTTAGCATACTTGCCTTTAGAGCCAAGAGAGGAAGCGCTGAAAAATGTCAGAGCATCACTGGCCAATATAAGAGACAACTTAAATCAAACCAAAAATTTCAACGCGACCTTACAAGATAATAAGCCTGATGAAATGCGAATTATTGTTGAGTCTGCAGGCATGACAAAAGATTCTGCGCAAATAAAAATTGAAGTTTCACCTGTTGCAAGGGGCACTTTACATGATGCAACGCCCTGCGATGTGGTTGAGTCAGTAGAGGATGAGTTTGGATTTGTAACTATCAATACTGTTTCAATTCCTGACCTGTATGGTGGGAAACTTTGTGCAGCAATGGATCGTCAACATCCAAGAGACTTATTTGATGTAAAAGAATTGCTCGAAACCAGAGGTATCGACCGAAGCATATTCATCGGATTCTTGGGGTATCTGTTATCGCATAACCGACCAATTTCTGAGGTAATGAACCCCAGGTGGAAAGACATTAGTGATGTATATAAGAAAGAGTTCGATGGCATGACGTTCAAGCCAATATCGCTAGAAGAACTTCAAACAGTCCCAAGCCTAATGCTTCAATCACTAAAGGCTCAGTTTACTCAGTCAGATTTTGACTTTTTATACTCTTTTAAGTCGGGAGAGCCTGACTGGGCCCTGTCGCCTCATAGCCAAATACAAAACTTACCGGCAGTTCAATGGAAACTGCTAAACATAAAAAAAATGCCAAAAGACAAACACAGATCAGCATTAGAAACCCTGAGTAACACAATGCTTGGCTGGCTTGAGCATTAGGTATGAATAATAAAGGCATTAACCATCATGTATAAACAACACGGACAGTTTCATTTCTCCCCCTCAGACCTGACCCGGTACATGGAGAGCCCATTTGCCTCATGGATGGACAGGTTTTCCATTGAGCATCCTGATCAGGCGCCAGAAAAAGACCCAGCCGATGCTTTGATGAGTTCCCTCGCGCAAAAGGGCTATGAGCATGAAGATGCGTTGGAGGCTGCCTTTATTGAGCAAGGCCTCAAAGTAGTTAAAATCGAAGGTGAATCGTCAGATGAAAAGCGCGCCAATACACTTGCAGCGATGCGCCAAGGTGTTGATGTCATCGTACAAGCTCGATTAGAGCTACCGCCTTTTGGTGGCTATGCAGACTTTCTTGTTAAGGTAACGCATGAAGCAGAGTCTAGCTCTCCTTGTAAAAATAAGAGCAGTCTCGGTGATTGGCATTACGAAGTATGGGACACCAAACTCGCCAACAAGTTAAAACCGACCTTTGTCATCCAGCTGTGTTGTTATGCACAAATGCTCGAAGCCATACAGGGGTGCCTGCCAGAGTTTATAACGGTAGCTTTGGGCAACGGCGAAAATGAGCGGCTTAAAACGCGTGACTACTTTTATTATTACCAAACGCTGAAATCATCATTCTTAAACGATCACAGTAACTACTCGCCAGACAATCGACCAGACCCTGCCGATTCTAAAAATTGGGCCGATTGGAGCAATTACGCTGAATCTCTAATGGTTGGAAAAGACCACTTATTTCAGGTGGCGACTATCACCAAAGGCCAAATCAAAAAGTTGAATCAAGCTGGCATCAACACGATGCAAGATCTAGCGGCGACCGACATCGAATATGTGCCAGGCCTAAACACAATAGTTCTTGAGAAACTGAAAGCTCAGGCAAAAATCCAAAAGCAAAGTGCAGGCAATGCCATTCCGCGATTCGAAATCATTACGCCTGCGCCCAATGAAAAATCAGGTTTAGCATTACTCCCGCCGCACTCACCGCTTGATGTGTTCTTCGATATAGAAGGCTATCCACTTGATGAAGGCGGCTTGGAGTACCTTTGGGGCAACACGTATTTTGATGAAGAAGGAAATCGACAATTTAAAGACTTCTGGGCTCACAATCCGGAACAGGAAAAACAGTGCTTCCAAGATTTTATTCAATGGGTATACCAGCGTTGGCAGCAAGACCCAAAGATGCATATATACCATTACGCCAATTATGAAATCGCAGCCTGCCGAAAATTGATGGGCCGTTATGGCGTGTGCGAATACGAAGTAGACCAGTTGCTTCGCAATGAGGTTTTCGTCGACCTCTACAAAATCGTTAAAGGCGGCGTCTTTCTGGGAGAGCCTCGGTATTCAATCAAGAATGTAGAACACCTTTATCGCGGAAAGCGTGAGACTGAAGTTGGCAATGGCGGTGACTCGGTTGTGGTCTATGAGCAATGGCGAGAACTACACTCACGAGGTGAACAAGGCGACACCTGGGAAACCTCAAAGATCCTCAACGATATTAGGGATTACAACATTGATGATTGTGACTCAACCCAGGAACTGGTCGATTGGTTGCGACAACAGCAAGCCGAGCATGGCATCGTTTATTTAGGTAAAACCGAAGTCACCGAACCCGATGTCAAAGAGGAAGTAACAGAACGAACGCAGCTGCGTGATCGTCTGCTTGAGCGAGTCTTATCAGAGCTTGAGTCGGACCCAAGAAAAGCGGCATTAACTGAAAACCTTGCATGGGTGCTCGAGTTTCATCGACGAGAAGCAAAACCCATATTCTGGCGTTTATTCGAAAGACTTGGCTTAAGTCACATTGAATTGATGGACGACCTAGATTGTTTGGCATGCTGTGAAAGAACAGAGCGTGAACCATTTAAGCCTACGCCACGAGCGCGTAATCTGGCTTATGAATATCGATTTGATCCCACACAGGAATTTAAAGGCGCGCAAAAACAATTCTATTTATTGGGTGTCGAAACGGATGACGGAAATACCGCAAAAGTTACCTTTGTTAGAGAGGAAAGCGATCTTGAAAATGGTCTGGTAGTCCTGCAATCGAAAGAAGAACCACCAGCGGTCGTATCGTTAGTGCCAGACGAATACGTCAATCCAAATCCAATTCCACAGGCCATCGACCAGAGCGTTAGCGAATATGAAAGTGGTCACCTAAGTTCAGGCCAATCTGCCATCATTGACTTTCTAACGCGCTCAAAACCCCGCATAAAGGGTCACGCCGAAGGGCCTATCGCACCCAGTCACGATCCGGGTGAACGACTCCAGCAAATCATTCATGCGATCAGCAACCTAGATTGCAGTTACCTAACGATCCAAGGGCCTCCTGGTGCTGGTAAGTCCTATACCGGTAAGCATGTTATCGCGGAGCTTATGAAGTCCGGTGCAAAAGTGGGAATTGCCAGTAATAGCCACAAGGCGATAAACAACCTGTTATTGAGTACTGCAAAATACTGCAAAGAAGAAGGTATCTCAGCAACCTTCGGCTGTACAAAAGACAATGAGCCTGAGCTTGCAGACTATGACGTTGCCATCCTAAAGAACAACGAGCTGGTTAATCATATCCAACCGGCTTGCGTGGTGGGTACAACAGCGTGGGGATTCGCTCGAGAAGATTTGGCGAACGAACTCGACTACCTGTTTGTCGATGAAGCAGGTCAGGTTGCCGTTGCAAACCTGATCGCCATGAGCCGCAGCGCAACCAACCTTATCTTGATGGGTGACCAAATGCAGTTAGGTCAGCCCTCACAAGGCACACACCCGGCCGACAGCGGCCTTTCTGTGCTGGACTACCTTTTACACGAAACACCGACCATTCCAGACGACATGGGCGTATTTTTGGGTACAACTTATCGAATGCACTCTAAGGTCAACCAGTTCATCAGTGAGCATATTTACGAAGGAAAACTGGAATCACACCCATCCAATGATGATCGAATAATCGAAGTGCCTGCAGACTATGAAGGACCGCTTAACATAGAAGCCGGAGTTTTATTCGTTCCGGTGGAGCATGAAGGCAATACACAAGCCTCTGATGAGGAAGTAGCTGTCATCCGGGAACTGGCCAATAGCTTGATTGGAAGGACGTTTTTCACAGGTAAAGAGCATACTGGAAAGTCATCCCCGGACGCCGCTCCTGCGGATCCATCCGCTCGCGGCATTAGTGCATCCATGCACGTCACTAGACCCATCGACTGGAACGACATCTTATTTGTCGCCCCGTACAACCATCAAGTCAGTAAACTTCGCGCTGCGCTAGGCGAGCAAGCCAAAGTGGGCAGTGTCGACAAGTTCCAAGGCCAAGAGGCCCCAATTGTGTTCTTGAGTATGTGTGCCAGCGACGCCAGTGAATCACCCCGAGGACTGGACTTCCTCTTCGATAAGCACCGCATTAACGTAGCTATATCGAGAGCACAATCACTGGCAGTAGTCGTAGGCAATCCCAATATCGGCAAAACACCGGTGAGCCGGGTTGACCAGCTCAAGCTGGTAAACCTGTTTAATGCAGTCACGAAGAGCTAATGCTTTCTTTGACAGTCTCAGAAGTCGACTGCCTCAAGCAGTTGGCTTCATAGGCCTCAATATCTTTCTCCCGATACATAACTCGCCCCTGTAGTTTCAAATACCTCGGGCCAATCCCTTCGGAACGCCACCGCTCTAAAGTCGCTTCACTCACGCCCCAGCGATTCGCCAGCTGCCTCTGATTCATGTGTATTACCGTCATAAAAACTCCTGTGTTGGACTATTTGGTAACCACCATGAACGCTCAAAACTACGGATCAAATCAAGCTAATTAGGGCTGGTTAGGGGCATAAATATCGATAGCTAATCGCAGGTATTTAATGGACTTGTTCGGTTGCGAGTTAGGGAACTGAACCCGCGTCCCGTCCCACCACCAAATCGCTGTCTCAGACAGCCCACAAAAGCCCCGCAAACCTAGAGTTTCCGGGGTTTTTGCTTATCTGGACCATCCCAGTTAATCTAAGCTAACCCGTCCAAATCTAGCCTCAAGTGGACGGGTTATTGGACGGGTTGATAGTAGTGCCACCGTCCAACCCGTCCAAATTCCATGGAAGGTGAGCTATGCCGCTGTCTGACACCAAGGTCCGCGCCCTCAAGCCCCGCGAGAAGAAGTACATTGAGTCCGATGAGAAAGGGCTGGCAATCGAAGTGACCCCGACCGGGGCCAAGCGTTGGGTATTCCGTTTCCGCCTGCATGGCAAACGCCCAGAAATGGCAATTGGGCTCTACCCCGATGTAAGCCTAAAGCGAGCCCGCGAACTCCGTGATGAAGCCCGTCAGCTTGTTGCCGAAGGTGTCGACCCCCGCGATATAAAACGCGCCCGCAAAGAGTCCGCCCTGGAAGCCAATCACAACAGCTTCGCCGCCGTTAGTGATGAGTGGTTCACCGCCAAGATGGCGCATCTATCCAGCTCATCAAAGGACCGCGCCACCCTCGCTTTAGAGCGTGACCTAAAACCCTATCTGGGTAAGCGCCCTATTTCCGAGATAAGTCCGCCGGAAGTGCTGCGGTGCCTGCGCCGTATTGAGAGCCGGGGAACCCTGGAAACTGCCCACCGGGTAAAGCGAGTAGCTAGCCAAGTTTTCCGCTTTGCCGTGGCCACCGGAAGGGCTGACCGCGACCCCACCACAGACCTGAGCGGCGCACTCACCCCCACCAAGAAGAAACATCTGGCAGCTATTACTGACCCCACTGAAGTTGGGCGCCTGCTAACCGCCATGGAGGAATACCAAGGCACCCCAGTAGTGAGAGCGGCCCTCAAGCTATCCCCTCTCCTATTCTGCCGCCCTGGAGAACTGCGCAAACTGGAGTGGGCCGAAATTAACTGGGAGGCTAGGCGAATAGAGCTGCCTAGCGAAAAAATGAAAATGGGCCAGCCGCACATTATCCCTCTTGCAGAACAGCCGCTGGCACTACTGCGGGAGCTGGAGCCCCTCACCGGCCGTGGCAAATATGTTTTCCCCTCAGCCCGAGGCCAGAGCCGCCCGCTGTCTGATAACGGCGTGAGAACTGCGCTCAGGTCGCTTGGCTATGACAATGAAACCATGACCGCCCACGGCTTCCGTGCCATGGCCCGGACCTTATTGGATGAGGTTCTAGGTTTTCGTGTGGATTACATAGAACACCAGCTAGCCCATGAAGTGAAAGACACACTGGGACGCGCTTACAACCGTACAAAACACCTAGAGCAGCGAGCTGCAATGATGCAGAAGTGGGCAGATTACCTCGACAGCCTCAAGGTTAGCGAAAAAGTAGGGAATGTCATCGCAGCGAACTTCAACAATCGATAACGGACAATCGAATTTCAGCGCCTAGGGTAGCTCCCGAAAAGCCGCAACCCTTAGCGGCCTGGCGCTGAATCTAATCAGGGGTTTCTCTTTAAAGGGAGAGAGAAAGTGACACTAGAGAAGTTAACTCAAGCTAATAACCCGGAATTCCTATGGACGGGGTTAGAACAGTATTTAAAAACATCTTTCTGGCATAAAAGCCAAGTTCCGTTCCTATTAGTAGGGTTATGCCCAAAATACAGTGATATGAATTACATTTTTCTACCTGGTCGTACGGCCGTATTCCCAAGTGGCCGAAGGTACTCACCAGAAGAGTTAGACCCCGATAGATGGAGCTTTGAAACTGAACCAGACCCAGAATATAAAGAAGTTGAGGATGCCTTTGAGCGAGCCAATAGCCTATGGAAGAGCCAAGAATTGCCTCTAAATATGGGCGGAGATTATTACCTAATCCAAGATTGTCTCAAGTGGGCAAAGACGCATGACTTCGATGTCCCTTGGCTTAACTGGGCAATAGCTAGTAAGCATTTATCAGAAGATTTATCCCCTACTCCTCCGAGCTGTGACCATCCAGCAAAAGACCCCTCCCATCCAGATTATGCGCCGGAACTACATGCAGCATTAGAAGTGTGGGAGTCACTATATCTTAGAGGGGAGAAACCGGAACACCTTGAGCACAGCCCATCTTCTGGGTACTGGCTTAATAAAAATAGGCAAGAAATGGGAGCATCGCAGAAAACACGTATTACCCGTGTATCCAACCCCGGAAAAAACAAAAACTCTGGTAAGTAAACCGCCGGTTTTATGGGGTGACACCATGGGGGTGACACCCCAGTTTTAGGTGGCACCTCTGGACTGACACCCACCCCTCCTACATATCTTACGTATCAGCCTCAACAAACCCACAGGAGAGCTGATACGTGCAGACCAACCTATCCAACCAACAATCAATAAATCCTTCCGCCATGTACAGGGCTCGAGATTGCGCCCGGTTTTATTCCATTGGTTTATCCACCTGGTGGAATTGGACTAAAACAGGCAAAGCCAAGCGAGGGACAAAGTTAGGACCAAAGACCACAGTATGGGAAGGGACCTACCTGCTTGAGCTTAAGCAAAAGCTAATCACTGAAGCCGAAAGCTGCTAAAGGGGGATGACTATGGAAATAATCAAAACCGCCCCGGCACAGAGCGGTCCCGATACACAAGATAAGCCAAGCAATATTAACAACAACACCCAAGCCGCAAAACACTCAACCAGAAAGATTAGGCGCGCCCTATCACCCCGCCAGGCGAGAGCGCTGGAAACTTTGCTGGCTGGTCCATGCAGCCGGGAAAAGCTCGACAGAGTGACAGGGGCCAGCAACGGCCCTAACGTAATCATGCAGCTCAGAAAGCGGGGAATAAGCATTCAATGCCGGATGGAGGGGCATATAGACCGCGATGGCATTGCAGGGCAGCACGGCGTTTACTGGCTGCCTGATAGCGAGCGTCAGCGTATTGGCTCCCTTAAGCTGCTGGGGGGCTAATGGCTGAATCTGCTAGAGAGCTTTTGCAACGGCTTCTAGCGCGTGGTGATGGTATAGCGGTCGATGGTGGCCGCCTTACCCTAACCCCTGCCAGTGGCCACCCTGTGCCTGCTGAGTGGCTTTCCGAGCATGAGTGGCCCCTTATCACCGAAGCAGCCCGTTTAGCTGGTGTGGAGCCCCTGGAGTATATTGGCCATTCAGTGGGAAATTACGGCCCCCGCAAAAATGGG
>NZ_JALBWM010000059.1 GCF_023895975.1 Microbulbifer okhotskensis | reverse complement strand
GCTCGATAACGGCGGTATCCAGGGGTTCGTTCATCAGAAATCTGCCAGGTTATCCTGAAAGCTACTGGCCCCGGCGGTAGTGGCCGGTTGGCCGATACCTTGCTGTGCGCTGGTGTCGTTCAGGCCCAGGGAAAACTTGCCGTCTGCGGTGAGTTGCAGCAGCTTTAGGGCATCGCGGTAATCGCGCACTATGGGGTCGTCGCTCTCGCCGCTGACGCGATCCTGGTGCAGCAAGTAGCGGCAAATAGCCCTGGCCCAGGTGGTGACAATGCCCGGCACCGGATCGAGGGGCAGATAGCCACGGCGCCCCAAGAACCCATCGATCACCGATTTGGCATCACTGATGGCGTCATCAATCCGCACCAGGGCGTTGTCAGCCACGATAATTTCAGCGGCGGACCAGGCACTGCGATCTGCGCCCAACAGCGTGGCCTGCATCAGGTCGTAATCCACCAGAGCCTCATGGGCGGGGCTGGCGACTTCGGCCAGTTCTCGGGCGCCGGGGCGTTCGGCCAGTTGTGCGTGGGAGATATACATCAGTCTTTATCGACCTGTGCCCAGAGTGCGTCCCGCTCGGCGGCGGATATTTTCAGGCCGGCTTTGTTTAAGGCTTTGATATCCGGGGCGCCGGCGTTGGTCCAGTGTTCGGGGTTTTCTGTATCCAGTTGGGCTACAGCTTCGGCGAAAACTTCCATGGAAATTTCACCATCGCCGGCACTGCTGTTGGTACTGGCAGCGGCCTCGATAAGACTGCCGTTTTTCAGCAGTGGCGCAGCCTCTTGCTGGGTACAGCTAACGGTGCCGGCTTTGATAATTTTGCCGGCCACCTTTATGGGCTGGCGCACTTTGTAAATTTGCTTAGTCAAGGGTTTCTCCCTTCGCGGTGGTTGCCGTTGCTATGAAAAAAGCGAGGGGTTTCCTATTCCATCCCCGGACTATCTGCCCCCCCAAGGTTTGCCGGTTGATTCGCTGATTAGGGACTGCGTGGCGATGCCAGCGAAAGCGACCGTCACCCCTTACTCAGGTTGGGAATTAGCCAACATTGCGCATCAGGTAGCCGGCGGTAATACCGGAGAGCACGGGGCGGCGTTCGTAGGTCACCGGATAGATCCAACTTTTGACGTTGTTGTCGTAATAGGCTTCTTCCACCAGGGGGTGGCCGTCCATGGTGTAGGTGTAGCCATAACTCGGTTCAGCGGCGTCGGCACTGTTATCACCACCGGGCGGGGCGACATAGGCGAGGATGGCATCAGTACCCCAGACATCACTGAATTTGTCATTGGCATCGGCAGATACCGCCTTGCCCACCTCTACCTTGTCGATATCCAACAAAGCGGCAATCATGGCGGCGGTGATGGAATCTTTGCTGGTGTGCTTGAAGCGATCCAGGACATAAGGGTTTTCCCGCATTGCGGCAAAACCTTTGGCAGAAAGCAGTAGAGTGTTGGCATCCATCCCGATGCTTTCGCGCACCGCCTCCTGGCCAGTGCGAATATCTTTACAAGGGTTGTTGTTGTCATCGGTCCACTGGGAAGAGGCCAAATCCACCTTGTGGTCGTTATCGTAGTTGTCCGGGTTGCGGGCAAGCTCGGCCTGCTCAACTTCCAGGGTCAAAGACAGGCTGCCCATGGTGTTGTTGACGGCCCGCTGGCCCAGGTTGATGCCGGGTACCTGGCTGGCATCGCGCATGTGTTCCCGTGGCACCATCCCCTCCAGTGCATCCTGTACCAGCGCAAAGGGCTTGCCGGCGTGGCCGTACTGCACGCGTTTGGTACTGCTGCCGGGAGTGCGGCGGGCGTTATAGAGGCGGAATGCCTCCTTGCCAAATTCCAGTATTTGGCCGCCGCTCACTGCGACAGGTGCGCGGGGAAATAGAGCGATACCCACATGGGTCTGGTGGCGGTAGCCCTGGGCGTGGGTGGTGAGGATGGGATCTATCACCCGCACTTGTTGGTTGTTCATCTGAGTCATGATGGCGCTTTCCTTAGTTGGCGATTAACAGCACTTCGATGGAGTCGCCATCGCTGCTGGCGGCTTGCAGGGCTCGGGCCACAGTGACGCCCGACGACTTGGTGGCGGCCTTGCCTTCGGTGCCCACCTCAATTTCGTCATCGACGGCAATGGCACCGGCGGCAGTTACCTGGGCGGTGCCTATGACATCCACCGGGAAATCCTCACCGGCCTCGGCACTGCAGCGGGACACGCCGAGGGTGTTACCGCCGGCGCTGGCGGTGGTGCCATTACCGGCAGCAAAGCGCCCGGCGCTGATGGCTGCCGTGGCGGCGAGGGTGAGCGTAAGCAGAGGAATAGATTGCATGGGGGCTCCCGATTAACTCACCGCAGCCAGGGCGGTGTTGTAGTCGCATTTGTGCTGGCTCTGGTAAGACAGCGCTTTGTTGTGCAGGGCCAGCTTGTCCTGGTTGACGGAGTAGCCGGTGGGTGCGGCAAAACTGGCCGCTTGGGTGGTCTCATCCTCGGCGGCACTGCGTTCAGCAAAATCTACGCGGGTGGGCAAGCCGTAGAGGAAATCCCGCAGGAAATCCGGCGCGCTTTTCTCAACCGTGCCATCCCCTTCGGCAAAACTCAGGGCGTCGGTATCTGCCAGGCCGGCCATCAGGGCCACGATGCCATTGCGCTCGCGGGGCAACAGTTTGCCGCTGTCCACCAGTTGGTCGGCGAAGCTGGCGATATCCTTTTCCCGCGCAGCCGCTTCCTGTTGCGCCACCTTTTGCTCGCGGGCCTCCAGTTGCGCCTGCTGGGTTTGCAAAGCGCTTTCACGATCGGCAAAACTCGCGGCTTTGTCTTTGTCATCATCCACGGGGAGTTCCTCCGGTTGTGGGGTTGGGGTGTCTTTGTCATTGGGTTGGGCGAAGTCGGGGCTGGGTGATGTTTCTGCTAGTTGCTCGGCGTCGCGGGCCATCCAATCGGTGACCACCTTATCGGCATCCTCATCACCAAATTTCGTCAGCATCCAGTCGCGTAGGTTGCGCATCAGGCGGCCCACCAACCAGCTGTCGGCAAAGTCGGCCCCGGCAAATTCCACCGTAAAAATATCTTTGCCATCGTCGGCAAAGCTGGCTTCCTTCAAACCTTTTACGGCCGGTGCGGCGGCACCGAGAAAACCCACATGGCGCAGGTACCAGACTCCGGGCACGGGGTTGTTGGCAGATTGCGGGTGGAAGAAGCTGGCGGAAATTTTGGGAAAGCGGCCGGTATTCACCATTTCGGCAAATTCCGCTTCCACCTGATCGGGCTCGGCGGTGAGGACGCTGCCGGCAAAGTCCAGGGAGGATACCCAGCCGTAGGCCGGGTCATTGACCTTGGGGTGGCCCACCACCAGCGGTGCGCGAAATACCGCTGGGTTGTAGGCATCTTTAGTGGACTGAATATCGGCCTGGCTGAATGACCGGGTTTTGCCACTCACATCGGTAAAGGTGCCGGGTTTGAAAATTTCCAGATTCACTGGCTTTCCCATTGCGTTTCGATTGAATGGGGCCAGCTTAGGGGCGATGGAGAGAGAGGTCTTTTGTACGCGGGCAAAACCGGCGGGCTGGGGATTTGTGCAGATTCCGGCGCGGGTTGCGGGCAATCGCCCTGTAAACGGTTTTATAAAGCTTTTACAGCGGCGAAACGGGGTGCGCTGGCTATCGTTGGATACCCTGGAAGGCTGAGGGCATTACAGGGGCGCTCAGGCGCCAGTGGCAAATTCCAGGTAATCCCGTGTTAGAGCCAGGATTTCGCGGTCATCCTCTTCGCTGGTACCCAGCCAGGGGCGCGCGGGAATATTTCCCCAGGGAATGGGCCCGCCGCGTTTGGTTTTGCCGAACTGGCCCTGGGCAGCGCCAAACTGGTGTACGGCACCATAGGGGCGATCTGTGCCGAACAGTAGCTCCGGTCCCTGCACCTGGTAGCGCAGTGTATTGCGCAGGAGGCCGCTCAAGGTGAGCACTTTGCCCTGGTTCTTGGGTTTGCGCTTGAGATAGCTGGGGCTGAGCGCGGCCCAGGGTGCGCCGTCCGGGGAGGTCTGGGTGCGGAAGCGGTTGCGGTGGACCTGCAGCAGGTACTCGCCAATATCCCGCAATAGCGGCGCGGGGTTTTCCAGGTCACCCACCAGTTTACTGAGGGTATTGGTGGCCGCGCGCGCGTCAATTTCAATTCTCGCACCGGCCATGGTCAGTTCCCGCTGCCCAGGTTTTCCATCAATTCAGCGGTGAGGATCTCCGCCAAGTCTTCCGGCAGGCCCTCAGCTTTCTCCAGAATACGCTGTATTTGCTGCTGAATATCGCTGCCGCCGGGGGCGTAATCCCAGCCGGGGTCGATACCTTCCGGCACCTCAAGCTCTGCGTCTTTAAAGGTGATTTTGCGCAGTTTGATCGCTGGGGCTTTGTCCGGGCCATTTTTGCCCATGCGGTTAAGGTCGCGCAGGTTATAGGCGATCACCGTGCATTGGCAGCCCCAGCCGTTGGGTGGGTAATGGCTTAGCCACCAGGGATCATCGGCGTGGATCACCAGGTTATTCCAGGCCAGGTGCTGCTCGCGGGGGTGCAACACTGCATCGCTGTGCTGGTAGCCCCAGTAGGGCCTCCGGTCTTTAACTTCCTGCAGCTGCTGGTAACGGCCGGCGGCATAGCTGGTGCGCAGGTTGGTGTGATAGATCACCGAGGCGCGCCAGTTACGCCCGCCATTGGGTTCCCAGCCGTAGTGATCCAGCACCGCTTCATAGTCTGGCTGGAACTCCTGCAGCGTCATCCCTTCGCGGATAGCCCTGGCAATGACCATAAACAGGTCCTGCACCAGGTCAATGCGGTGGGCGCCGGCGCTGATAAATGCGCGGTCATGGGCTGCGCCGCGAATGCTCTCGTAATCGATGCTCGGGTATTTGCCCTGGAAAAACTGGATCTGTTGTTCGAAGGAAAGACTGCCGTAGGCCGCCGCAGTTGCCATTATGGACTCTCCAGAGCGGCTATCTCGTCTTGCACATCATTGCGCCCCGCCAGCTGGGCTACCTCCAGTCCGGTAGCCATGATGTTGGCATACTCGTCGAGACTCAATTCAGGCGCCAGCGCGATCAGCCTCTTCTGCAGGTCTTCCAGGCTGGTAGCCTCATCGAGGAGCCGGGCCAGTTGGTTGCCCCAGTCTTGGGTAATGGGCCGCAGGCGCTGCCCCAGCTGTACCGCCAGGGCATCCGGCACAGTTTGCGCCAAATCAGTATCGGCAAACTCTGCAGCGGGCGCCGGTGGGACTGGTTGCGCCGGGGGTTGTGCTGGGGTGGCTTCGGTCCATTCACCGCCGTAGTTATCCTGGATATGTCTGAGGCTGGGTTTAAAGCCCATATCCACGATTTTCTTATCGCGGTCGGCGGTTTGGTTGAGGTCTTCCGGTGGTTCCACTTTGCGGTATACACGCGGCACTTGGGCGCCGGGGTAATTCCATTCGGTGAGCCAGCGGCCAATGGAGCGATTGAAAGACTCGCACACCAGGTCTGCATCGGCTTTTACTAAGTCGAGGCGCACATCGCTCTGCAGCTCATCATTGCCCAGGCGGCCCGGTGTGCCCTGGGAAGAAGCAGTCTGGCCCACGCAGACTTTGGCGATAGCGGCATCCATGCGGTCGTAGATACTGGCGTAATCCGCCGTGCCACTGCGGGCGGCCTCCAGCAGCTCTATGGCCATGCCTTCCGGCACTATAACGCCGGCATCGGTGCTGATGGCGGACAGGGCTTGCAGCAGTTTGTTTTTTTCTTCCGGCAGCGCGTTGGGGGCATAGGTGCCCTTGGCGGTGGGCTGGCCGAATTTCTCCAGGAAGATCAGCCAGTATTTGAGGCCGTTGCGCTTGAACCAGGCGGGCCAGTATAGCCAGTGCCCGAGGCCCAGGCCGTAGGGTTCGTCATCGTGGTCGCTGCCGGTGGCAAAGTCCCAAAATTTGCGCTCGGGCAGCAGCTCCCCCAAAGGGGTGCTGAAAGTTTTCATGCGCAGGCGGCCCAGGCCATCGTAGCCAAAGCGGCGGCGGTCGCGCACCTTAACCTCATCGAGCATGATGTGGCGGCCATCCCGCGCCCACAGGGCCTCAGAGACGGCAAAGCCGTAATAAACCCCGTAAAGCATTTTTTGGGTGACGCGGTCCCAACCGATATGATGCAGGAGTTGCTGCAGGTGCTCCGCTGCGGCTTTGTCTTTTTTTGTTTTACCGCCGGGGTCTACAGCCCATTCCTTGCCGATTACCGCCAGGCACCGCTGGTTAAAACAACTCGCCACCTGGTCATCCCGCAGCACTTCCTGGTACACCCGGTAATCGCCACCGCCGCGCAGCTGCAGCACGGAATCCTGGGCGGGTTGTACCGTGAGCGGGTCGGTATAGCCTCGGGTGATATCGCGGCCATCGGCGGTGGTGGCGATTTCCTGCATTTCCGGGCGCGGGCTGCGGGTTGTGGGTTTAGCGGCAAAGTTGGCAGGTACCAGAATGCCGGACGCGGTTTGCTCAAAGTCGGCCATTAATTGAAGCCTCCAAAATTGCTGCCGCCAGCTATTGTGCCAAAGCCGGTATCGGTAGTATTGAGACGGGTATCGGCGCAGGCGCTGCGGCGCCCTGTGGATTGGTATTCGATGGGGGCGCAGGGTTGAGATGCCGCTTCGATAGCGAGGCCCAAGGCCCAGAAATGGTCGGCGTGGCCATCGACGGTGCGCTCGGCGGTAAAGCGTACATTGCCGGCGCTGGTGGTTTGCTTGGTAACCTGGCGTAGGTCCGCACGGATTTTGGGGTCGTGAGGAATGCGCAGGCGGCGGTCTTCCATGGCGCTGCGGATCGGGTATGCCAGGGCCTCTTTGACACGGGTGGTAAAGGTGACCGCTTCCACCCGATGCTCGCCAAATCGGTCCTGGGCATCGTCGGCCCAACCGATACCGAGGCCGGTGGCATCAATACAAATGCGGTCGCAGCGGTCCAGCCAAGGCCAAAGGATCTTCTCTTGCTCCGACTTGCGCATGTTCTGCAGCCGCTCGATGTGGCGGGTATAGAGCACATCGCCGAGCTTTTCCAGTATCCACAACACGGTCAAATCCTGCTTGCGGCCGATATCAATGCCGGCATAGAGTCGCCCGGATTCCATGTTTTGCCAGTGGACTTGCGCGGGATATTCCGCTGCGGCAATCAAGTCGTATTCCAGGAAGGCAACATCATCGTCGGCCGGGTTGCACATATATTCCTGCTGGAAAGACTCTTCATCGGCGCAGCCGGAGCGCACATATTCGAAATACTCCGCTTCGCACATCGCCTGGCGCTCGTCATCTGGCGGGAGCATCTGCTGCAGTTTGAATAAAAAACCCTGATCCAGGGCATCCTGCAACGTCACACGGTGCAGGCTAATATTTTTCGGGTTGCCGTTTTCCCGCGCTTCTCGCACCAGCTGATTAAAAAAATTGTGGCTGCCACGGTGGGTGGAAATCACTTCCATACTGCCGCCCCAGGTAATTCCGGGGTAAGCGATGGACCAGAGTTTGCGTGGATCTGGGTGCAGGGCAAACTCATCCAGGATACGCCCGCCGCGCTTGCCGGCCTGGGCATCTGGGTTACTACTCATACTGTGGATGCGGCGGCCACTGGCAAACTCCAGCACGTAAGCGGAGATACGCTTTTCTTCATCCAGGACCATTTCGCCCAGGTCTTTGGCAGCCATATTCATAATGCCCGCCCACATTTTGCAGTCTTCGACAAATAGGCGCGCTTGCAGGTCATCGCGGCTGCTGACCCATTGATCGTGACGGGCACTGGCTGCGGCCGTGCGTTCGTCGGCCGCATAAGCGGTGGACCAGGACAAACCGATCTGGCGCGATTTCTCCATCAATTTGAGGCGGTTGTCGTCTTTAATCCAGGCGGATTGAAACGGCAGAAATATGGCGTCGGGATTAGCCGGCAGGTTTTTTGCGTTGCCCTTGCGTTTGGTCATCACTCTATTCCCAGGGCTTCGCGGATTGCTTGTTTCGTGTCCTCGGTAACGCCACCTTTATCACCCAGGGCATCGAGTTTTTGCCGCTGCTCCTGCAATAACTGCTTGCGCGCTTCCGCAGCCAGGCGTTTCTGGCTAACACTGGCGCGGCCCAGGTCGGCGATGGCTTTAGCGATTTTATCCAGGGGAATATCGCCACTGATCTGCGCATCCCGGATTACGGTAAAAAGCTTTTCCTGCACCAGGCGCATTAGAGCCTCATTGATCGCGCCTTCATCGTCGGGGGCTTCGGCCACTACTGCGCGCGCTTGCTCGGTGATCATCTTCACCTGGTCGAGGCGCTCGCGGAATGTCTGGCCATAGCGATGCAGGCTGCTGCTGGAAATATCGATACCGCGCTTATGGCACAGGTTTTCCAGTTCGTCGTAACCGGAAAAGCCACGGGCTACCAGCTCTTTATCGAGCCAGTCTTTATCGTCGGTATTGAGACGCTGGACCTCGGAAACCTGGGGCATTTCAGCCCTCCCAATATTTTTCGGGGCGGGCGATGCCGGGCTCGCAGTCCACGGTGTATTCAGCCAGGTCCACGCCGTGACGGGTGAGCCCTGCGCGCCAGGTGCCGCTGGGTTCCTTTTCCACTTTGAGCAGTTCGCGCTCGTGCAGGTATTCCAGTTCGCGGCGCAGCTCCGCCGGTGTGGCATCCGGGTAGACGCCCTGGACCGTTTGCAAAATTAGCTGCTCGTGGGCGCCGATTGGGCGGGCGTGGTTGAGGGTGAGCAGGATAGTCCAGCGCATTCCCTCGCGGCGCACTTTGTTGTGGTCGATCATTGGGTCTGGGCCTCCCTTAGTTGCAGGTTTTCAATGCGTAAAAAAAGCGCATCCAGTTTGGATTCCAATACTGTTTGGCTGCGCACATGGTCTTCGCGGCGCAGGTATTTCTCAGGCAGTTCGGCGCGCAGGTCCATAAATCGACTTTCAATCTCTGAAACCCGTTTTTCCATTTCCTTGCCACGGCTATCCATACCGGAGAGCAGTTTTTCAAAGGTGCTCAAACGGGCATTTAAATAGCGTTCGTACTGTTGCTCCTGGCGCTTCCCCATCACCAAAACCACACTCGATAGGGATACCAACAGCGCGAGAAACTGGATTCCAGGCACTATCCAATCATGTGTCTCTGGCATCAGGGTTCCTCGCTTTTACTGAGCCAGTGCTGCAACTCAAACAGGCGGCCAGCACAGGTGCCGTAAAGGTCATAGAGCCGCTTTAATTCGATAGCGACAGCATCGGCGTTATTGTCGGGACGTGGTGCCGGCACTGGGCAGGGACTCATCAAGCCCGGTGGCAGCGGCCTGGGCGGCTCTGTCACGGGCGGCCGCCAATGACTGCATGACATCAAGATTAAACACACAGCGCACACGGCTATCCGCCGTTTTAGCGAGGGCATTCCTTAACTCCTGCGTGGTTTGGTTATCGAGGGCAGCGCGGCGGGCGGTTTGCTTGATAAGGCGCAAACCGGCGGCGTTGGCCTCCTGAATTAATTGGCGGTGGTTTTCCATCAACGAGGACATATCACGGAGCGCCTGGTCGCTGGTCCTGAGCTGGGTATCGCGCACACCGTTATGGTGCCCGCGCCAGTATCCGGCGGTGGCGGCAACGCTTGAGCTAAGGGCGGCGAGCAGTAGCCAGCGGGCAATCACAGTTGCACCCCGCGAGTACAGGCACCGCTGCCCCAATAGGCGCGCACGTAGAGCGGTTCCCAGCGCAACAGAATTTTGCGCGGGTAGTCGCGGTTTTCACGGAAAGCAGCGCGGGAGCGGCCGGCGTTGTAGTGCTCGACGGCGTTAAACCAGCGCAGCTTGTCGGCTCCCCCGGCCGAGGCTGCGCGCTTGTCCCTGAGTACCCAGCCCAGGCCGCCGTTGTAGGACGCGAGCACCATAGCCCAGCGCTCGCAGTTGTCGCTGGCAGAGAGGCGCCGGTATAGCCAGCGGTCATAAAGCACCAGGGCCTGCAGGGACCAGCCGGCGTTATAGGGTTGCCGCTCGCCCAGGGTTTGCGGATACAACTGGGCAAACCAGTCACTGGTGGTGGGCATAAACTGGGCTAACCCTTCGGCACCCACCGGCGAGCGCGCATCCACTTTCCAGCGGCTTTCCTGGTGAACCTGGGCGGCCATAGTGGCGATGGGAGCATCCAGCCCCCAATGGGCGTGGGCGGCCCGTATCAAAGTGCGCTTATAGATTTGCGAAGCCCTGGGGATTTCTGCATAGGCGGGCTGGCAGGAGGCCAGCAGTATAATGGAGAGTGCCAGGACTAATGCGGGAATGTCGGTAAAACCCAGGGCAAGCCACTGGATTCTGCTTTGGTCTGTTCTGTTCATAGTTACAGCCCCAGGGTGAGACCGAGCACACAGGCCAATATAATCAAGGCGCGGCGAAGGGTTGCCAGGGAGGCGTTAAAGCGCATCGCTCGCGCGCCATCCAGGGAATCTGTTTGTATCTGCAGGGCCTGCTTGAACAAATCGTGGGGGCGTGCGTAGTGGAACAGGCTGCGGTCTAACCAGTAGCCAAGCACCACGGCACCGGTGACCAGAGCAGTTTTATACAGAACTACGGGTAACTGCTGCGGGCTGAAAAACCCGATGGCCAGTAACAGCGCTATGGCCAAAAACAGCCAGAAAGATAGACGGGGCAATCGCATGACGTTCTCCAGGTTTTGGGGGTCCAGAAACACAACGCCCCCATAATCGGGGGCGCGGGGGAAAACGTCTTTTGAACGGGGGCAAAATTTGTGCTTTCAGTTCCTAAGAAATCACCTTATATATTTAAGATTTTGACTCCAACATATCTTCGAGCCTGTACTTCGAAAACACCCAAAGAAGAATATCGACTGCAAAAATAACCCCAAGGTAAATCCACCACCTCAAAGGGATTTCTATTTTATCCACTGCCTCTTTGGCTACAGATAAGGTCTTTTCATCAATAACAGCTGTTAATTTGTGCTCCACTACTATTAGAGCCAAATCCCATATCAAAAAACTAACAGTGATCATCCACCAAGCTAAGATTACCCAGCCTGTTATCTTCTCTCTATAAAGCTTCGGTCCGTTCCAAGCTAAAAAAAACAATATAGAAATAGCACCACCAACTATGTATTTCTCATCAAACATTTTCGATAAACCTCATATCTAAACAGCATATAGTGACAAGCGACGGTTTAGTTTTCAGCTATTAGCTGGCGTCCTCTTCAATATTTTTCTCTCTTCGAGATGCGATCTCATTTGCAATGGAAGATATGAGGCCAAGCACCAAAAGGTACACCCACCACAGTAGTGGAATTTTTGACTTTTCTATTGCCTCTATCGCGGCTTCCA
Source organism: Microbulbifer okhotskensis (assembly GCF_023895975.1). GTDB lineage: Bacteria > Pseudomonadota > Gammaproteobacteria > Pseudomonadales > Cellvibrionaceae > Microbulbifer > Microbulbifer okhotskensis. The sequence continues at coordinate 13,987 of NZ_JALBWM010000059.1, read as the reverse complement.
TGGCTGTTATCTCCAGAGTACTTGGTAGCTGCAGTAAAACAACGATCATCGCAACTGCCCAAACGCAGAACGCCCCAAATACCAGCCAAAAAGTCCAACTTATCCATTCAATTAGAGTTTCTCTATAGAGCTTTGGGTCATGCCATGAGGCAAAAAATATTAATGTGGCAATGCCGCCTATGATGAATTTCTCGTCTAACACTTCCTAACCCCCTTTCTCTCCAACCGTAAAAATACCAAGCCACTCGGACAAAAGGGTGGCGAGGTTCCTGGGACTTGCCCGAAATTATTTATGACTTTGATTCCAAAATATCCTCAAGCCGATACTTTGCAATCTCCCAGAGGATTAGGTTGCCAAGAAAAAAGAATGCTAGATAAGACCACCACATAACGGGAATGGCTATCAACTCCAAAGAGTTTTGAACTCTTCGTAAAGTGGCTTTATCCAGTGAAGCTTCGAGTACGTAATCAACGGCCTCTAGCGCAGCCCAAAAAGATCCTAAAGCGATTAGTGCTACCGTCAAAACAAAAAGGACCAAGTTTGAAAGTTTTTCTCTATACAGTTTGGGGGCTGTCCAAGCAGCAACGACTAACATGGTGATGCCACCACCTAAGAAAAATTTCTCATCCAACATGCTCAATAAACCCTATCCCTTACAAGTCAAAGCCAAGCCACCCTGGAAAGAAGCCGCTTGATTCCTGGAGGCTGCCCCTGATTGCGCCAGGCTTTCAGTGGTCGCGCCGTTATTAATTCTTATTTTCCATTTCGTCGCAGGCTGTGCGAGCCATGCGGCGCGCTTCGGTGGTTAGCAGTGGATCATCCTGGGCTTTCCTGCATTCGATCAGAGCGCGCTGTAAGGCGTCCTTTTCTGGGTCGTAGATCAGATTTCCCAGCACTAACAGTCCAGCAGCTATGCCGAGCAGTGACAACATGGCCACGCCCGCTTTCCTACCTGTCGATGTTTTATTGGGATTGCGGGCACCGCAGTGGATGCAGGCTTGTGCCTGATCGGAGTATTCATTGGAGCATTCCTTGCATTGGATCAACATTCCAGTATTCCATTAGGTTTCAAATAATAATCACTTTAAGTGATGAGGTCACAGGGCCGCCATATCATCGAAACTAGCTAGCTTGCTGTTTGAAAAAATTTGCAACGTCATCCTGTTTAAATCTCTCAAGGAGCCCGTGATCATTCGGCAGTGAACGATGATCAATTTGCCTGACAAGTAGATGATTGTTAGATGAGAGCATTTGTGGATTATATCTTTCAGGCATCCTTTGGCTAGAAACTACAATGTCAATTAGGTATCCATAAATGATAAATGATTGAAAAATATGATGCCCCATTCTTCCTTTTCCAATACAAGATATTATGTCTGGATAATGGGTTCCACTGAGAGTTACTTCTCTCACGAAGATAGGATAATCAAGCGTTGTCAACAAAGGCTCTTGATCTAAGACGATTCTAAGCTTCTCTTCGTATGGTCCAAGCTCATACTTAGCAAACATCTCATGAGATGAAATGCTCATTCGCCACAAAATCGATAGCATACATTTTTTGAAAGAGTCGTGACTTATGTCTTCAATCAGGATGTGCTCACTTGAGAGTGGAGATATTTTAAGAAAGTTGCTGGACCTCTTAGAAATATCTACAAGGTCTTTTTTAGTATTGTTTTCCCATTTGCTCAACTTTACTTCACAGCTACCGCATAGCAATTTTTCCCTATAGCCCAACTGTTCAAGCTTTAAATTATTTAAATTCTCATTGGTGATAGGGATGAATCGATGCTTTTTATCATAGACTTCTTTATAAAAGCACTCTGGGATTATGTGGGATCTCCTGAGGGAGCTTACTTCTGATAGACACAGTTTACACTTCATTCTCAACTATCCTTAAATGTCTTAGCGTCTCAATGACCTATAGCTGGAGATCGACACCGCTTGAGTTATCCTGCACCGATCTTAGATTTCTTATGAAAAATGAAACTCTCTCAATATGCATACCCCCTTTCATGTGGTTGATAGCTTGTTAGGAGCCGTCAGGGCTTCGCCCCGAGGTCAGGTAAAACTGATTATTGCCTGGCAATACCACCTTGATACCTGCGGCCGCACCGTCCAGTGCCGCCAGTAAGCGATTGGCCAGCTTTTCTGCGGCCTCGCCATCCAGGTGGATCTCGTAGACGATGTCTCGCCCTGCGACCCGGTTGTGGTTACCTCGAATTTCCATGGCTACCCCCAACATCCGCCATAACACGGAATTGCATTAACAATACGTAAAAACTGAATTCGTGACAATTCTCACAATATTGCAGTAATTAGGAACAATTTTTATGCCGGTGAAAGACGCACTTGAATTGGTTCTTGTGTACCAAAATGGATAAACCGCTCAGCGCTGAGCGGTTTGCTTCATTCTGGGTACGAATGTTGGTGATTGTTGGGATACGGATTGCGCAAAAACCTTATTTTTCGTCGCATCATGCAAAATTACAGGCTATTACAAGTCTTGCCTTGAGAGCTTTGTAGCGGATTGAAGTCTCTGGATAGTTTCTATGGACGGATTCTATTTTTTTTAAACACAGAGGTGGCATAATTCTGACGCTGGAGAATCTAAATAAGGCGAAGGAAATGCTAGCTACTCACTTTGAAGCCAAAACCCGATACGGAGCAATGAGAGACCAAGCCCGGCAGATTGCCTGGGAAGCCCTACCCGTGAGGGTGCGGGGCAAAATTGAACTTGGGGGCGTGGACAACAAAGCGCTGGTGGCGTTTAGAACCTGGCAGCATCACCCCAACAGGAAAGTGGATTGGGATTGGACCTTTGCCAACCGCTACTGCTTTAGATATCCGAAAGGTTTTGATTTGTCTGTTTGGTTTGGAAATCGCCTTTCTACATTGGCTTTGGGTCGCCCGACATACCATGGTACTTCGCTCAGAATGGATTTTGTGGAGAAAAGTCCAGATTTACCAATGACAGGCTTCCCCGCTTTTATTGTTGTGAATACCGCATATCAAGCGTATGCACAGCTAATTGGGGCCAAAACTTTCCGCATCATCAAGCCGATGAATGAAAAGCTAGTAAATTACTATATGTCCTATGACAAAAGCTTTGAGTATCATCCGGCAGCCAACGGAAACCCCTGTTACTTGGAGAGGCAGCTATGAGTGGGAACAAGCCGACCAAATCCCTTGAAGAGATTAAGCAGTCGATCAAAGAGCAAACAGAAAAGGCGTTGGAGCACTGGGAAAACCTTTCTGAGGAGGAGCGTGAGTCTATTGATAAGGAGACCACGATAGGAACCCCGGAAAACCTGGTCAGACCGGATAAAGACTCCTGAGCCTCATTAAGCTTCTTTACTAAGTGACAAACCGCTCATTGCCGAGCGGTTTGTTTAAATCTAATTACTCTTCCTTCTTTCCATTCTCGTAGTAATCCCCCTGTGCTGAAACCCGGTTTCCTTCCCCTTTGATGGTTACCCGCCTATCACTACTCGTCTCTGGTTTAGCGATGTCGCTATTGCCCGATAACAATTGAGCCAGCAGAGCCTTGCGCTGCTGGGGGCTGAGTTCGCGATAGCTGTCGAGCAATAGCTGCTCATCGGGGGCTATTTCTGGCGCCAATGAGTGAGTCTGGCCCGTGAGGATAAAGAGAGGGTCAGCCCCTACACTGACGAAACTGGAGAGAACTTCAGTTCCCATCGCTGCCTTTCCCCTCTCGTACTTTCCCCACATCTCCCTACTGACACCACATTCTTCGGCAGCCTCCGCCTGGCTCAACTTCAACCTTTTTCTTTCGGCCGCAATGCGGGGCCCGGAAAGAGAAGAAAAGTTCACGCAACCCCCTTGAAAAAGGGAACTAAAGTTCTCATAATTATCCACACATTCACTAAACATCATTCAGCAACAAGGAGGGCCACCGGCATGGCCGACCAAGAGTTACTGACCCCAGACCAGGTTAAGGCGCAGTTTCGCGCCCAGGGCCTGACCGTTACCCAGTGGGCAGAGGAACGGGGCTACCCGCGCAATGCGGTTTACCGCGTTCTCAATTCTTTCGACAAGGCCATTTATGGCCGTGCCCATGAAATCGCGGTGGCGCTCGGCATTAAGGCCGACCCCAACGCCGGCAGCCAACCTGCTGCGGCATAGGGGGCACCATGCAAAAACCAATCACACAAAAGCGCGATCGGTATGGCTTCAGTTCGGTTGCGCCTGTGCTTGGCGGGCAACGCGGGCCTCGGCCAACTGCCCCAGCAGGCCGTCAATGGTGCGGCGCGCTTCGGGCTCTATTGCCTCGCCGGGCCAACGGGTGTTCCCCAAGTCCCTGGCAAAGGCTTCGGGATCTAGCCCGCCTTGCATTTCGACGCTGGCAGCCAAGTACAACCATGCACGCGAGAGGGCATTGACCTGTGCTTTTAGTTGCCGCAGTTCGCTGTCCATCACGATTCCTCGGTGTGTTGATGATGCCGTTATTTACACATAACGCAACAGCATTGCACCAGATGCACAGCGGCAATTTGTTTGGAAGGGCTGATTTTAGGGGGTTCCAATGACCAGCAAAGCTTGGAAGCGCCGCCGCTGGAATAAATCGGTGGCCACTAACCTGCGCCAGGCGCTGGAGTGGTGCAAGGACTACGCGAAGGACATCCACAACCTGAGCGTGGAGCGTATTGCCGAGGGTATGGGGCTGGCGGACCACTGGGCTCTGTACAAGTGGATTCAATCTGGACGTATGCCAGCGGTGATGATTCCCGCTTACGAACGGGTTTGTGGTTGCGACTTTGTCAGCCGCTGGCTGGCGGCGAGTAGCGGCTATCTGGTGGTGAAAATTCCCAGCGGTAAAGCGGCCTCGGCCACGGATGTTTTAACCCTACAGGGAGAGATCAGCAGCGCAATTTCCACACTGGTGGATTTTTACAACGGCAAATCGGATGTGGCGGAAACGCTGGCACAACTGCGCCAGGCGATGGAGGGCTTGGCCCACCACCACCGCAATGTGGAGGAGTTCCACGCGCCGGAGTTGCCATTGGATTTGGGGGATGAGGAATGAGACCAAGCCAACTTAAGGCGGGTGACCAGATTCAGTACCGCAGCATCTTCGGTACTGAGCGAGTTGCCATTTTTCAAAAGCGTATCCCTAGCCGTGGCAAGGGCCAACCGGCAAAAAACTATTTGCGCTTTCCCGAGTTTGCTGGCCTGAACGGGCCAGACGATGACGGTACTTGCGTGGTAAGTGATTACGACTTGTCCCGCCGGGGGCGTTTGGCTGTGAGGGTACGCCCATGAGTAAACAAACCGCTCTGCAAAAAGGGCTGCGGGTTCTGAAGGCATTAAAAGGCCACACCTTGACCGGGCTGAGCAACCAGCAACTGGTCCAGGCTACGGACTTAAATGCCAGTGCTATCACGCGAATCATGAGCGTGTTGATTGATGAGGGGCTGGCGGAAAAACGCGAGGACGGCCGCTTTGCTTTCAGTCTGGGGATGTTGCAAATCGCCCAGCGTCACGCGCTGGAGATACAGCGAGCGCAGGAAAAAATCGATGAAATTAACCGCCGGGTAATAGCCGGCGCACAGGGGTGATCTATGAGCAGGAACGCGATAGTCGAACACCAGGCGCATTCGCGCGAAATTACCGAGTTGTATCTGGATGGCCAGCCCTATGATCGGTTGCGCCTGATCAATGAGGCGAGTTTTTGCTTGGCGCAAAGTGCCGAGGCGATGCTGGAAGCGGGCCGCCGCTTGATCGTCATTAAGGAGCATGAACCCCATGGGGAATTCCAGCAGATTATTGAGCAGCAGCTGGGCATGAACCAAAGTGTGGCCCGGCGCATGATGCAGGCTGCCGCTAAATATCTCTCCCCCCAATTAGCTGGTAAGTCCAAAGCCCTGGTGCAGCTGGGTAAAACCAAACTCTATGAGCTGATGCTGGAAGATGATGATGATCTGGCAGAGTTGGCTGATGGTGGCACCGTTGCCGGGTTGGACCTGGATGAAATCGACCGTATGGGCACCCGCGAGTTGCGCGGTGCTCTGCGTGATGCCCGCGCAGATAACGAGGCTAAAGACTCGGTTATCGCGGATAAAAATAAAAAGCTTGATGAGCTGGTCACCAAGAAAAAGCGCATCAAGAAAATTCCCCCGGACCAGGAAAGCGAGCAAATCCGTACGGAGGCGGCGGACCACTGTTACAAAGTTGAGGCGTTGCTGCTGGGCCAAGTGACACAGGCGCTGACCCAAGTAAAAGATCATGCGGATATTCACCAGATCAGTGTGGATAGCTGGATGGGTGGGCAGCTGGATCAGCTGGAGGATGCCTTGCAGGAAGTACGACAACTTCTGGGAGTTTTCCGCAGTGAAGGTGCGGCGCCCTGGGAGTCTGAGGGAAATGGGGAGGCGGTGGCATGATGAGGCCAGAGCAAAACCCTTTTTATACCGGCAGCTATTGCGGCCAGCCCTTTTTCAGCCATTCCGTGGAAGAACGCCTGGAGATGGTGGAGACATTTACCGCGCTGCAGTGCCGCAGGGCTTTAGAGGTTCAGGGACTGCAGCTGGCAGTAGTTGATGCAGTTTCTGCCCGGTTGGCTGAGCTGGCCGAAGGGGTAGCCCAATGAATCCGGCACTGCTTGAGCGCCTGCAGGCTGTGGCCGCTGATGCCCAAGCGGCTGGCCATGGGAAAAAAGGGCCAGTTTATGTGGCTGCGGCAGCAGAGATGGGTGTCAGCGTGGCCACTCTGCAGCGGCAATTAAAGCAGGTAGTGGTGGCGCCGGCGCGTAAGCGCCGCGCCGATGCGGGGGCGAGTGCGCTGACGCTGGAGGAGGCGCGCAAAATCAGCGCGTACCTGATGGAGAGCCGCCGCAAGTTGGGCAAACGCCTTTCCTCTATTGAGGATGCGGTGGAGGTACTGCGCTCTAATGGTCTGATCGCTGCTGGCCGTACCGATGAGGAAACCGGGGAATTTATCCCTTTATGTGCGGCCAGTATCGGCCGTGCGCTACGCCGCTATGCGTTGCACCCAGACCAGCTTTCCCGGCCCACCCCTAAAACCCATTTGCGTTCCGAGCATCCCAACCATGTTTGGCAAATAGACCCTTCACTGTGCGTCCTCTTTTATCTTCCGAGCAAAGCCGGCCAGTGCTTACAGGTGATGGATGAAACCAAATTCTATAAGAACAAACCGGCCAATATTCGCCGCATCGAAAAAGAGCGGGTTTGGCGCTATGTGATCACCGACCACACCAGCGGCGTGATCTATGTGCACTACGTGTTGGGTGCGGAGAGCGGCAAAAATCTGGTGGAGGCATTTATCGCGGCTACGCAAAAGCGCGGCGGTGATGATCCTTTCCACGGCATTCCACGCATGGTGATGGTGGACCCTGGCAGCGCTAATACTGGGGCCGTTTTCCGAAACCTCTGCCGGGCGCTGGGCGTGCAGCTGCAGGTGAATTTACCCGGCCAACCCTGGGCCAAAGGCCAGGTGGAAAAAGGCAACGATATTGTGGAGCGCAGCTTTGAGAGTCGCCTGCGCTTTATGACCCAGCCGCCCACATCCCTGGAAGAAATCAATAGTGCGGGCTGGCAGTGGATGCGCTGGTTTAACGGCCAGAAAAAACACAGCCGTACTGGCCAGCCGCGCTATGCGGTGTGGCTGCGCATTACTGCCCAGCAGTTGGTAGTTGCTCCTGATGCGCAGGTGATGCGCGAGCTGGCTATTCATGCGGCGGAGTCCCACAAGGTATCTCCGCAATTAACCATCAGTTACCAGGGCAAAACCTATTCAGTGCGAGATATTCCCGATGTCTTGGTGGGAGAAAACATTTCTGTCACGCGCAACCCGTGGCGCATTGATGCGGTGCAGGTGCTGTACACCAACGAGGATGGCCGCGAGGTGATGCAGGTGCTGGAGCCGGAGGCACGCGATCAGTTCGGATTCTTGCAAAGTGGCGCGATGCTGGGCGAGGAGTACAAGGCACAGCCGGAAACCCGTGCGGATAAAGAACGCAAAGCCATTGAGCGCAGGGTTATGGAAACCGAGACAGACCAGGCGGCAGCGGAAAAGCGCAAAGCGCAGTCAGCCCCGTTTGGTGGTCGCATCGATCCAATGAAACCCATCACCGATACACCACTGCCCGATTACATCCCCAAACGCGGAACCGATTTGGATCTGGATTCGCCGTTGCCCCAGGTGGAGGCGGTGCGCCTGAATACCGTGCAAGCGGCTAAACGGTTGCGCTCTCGCATGGGGGATCGCTGGCAGCCGGAACACTTCCAGTGGCTGCAGGAGCGCTACCCAGAGGGACTGGCTGAGGATGAGTTGGACAAAATTTCGGAATTGCTGACCCGCAGGCAAGAAACCTCTTTAAAGCTGGTCGGCCTTTAACACAATAAATACTAGGGAGGGTTACGCATGTTGCAGCTAAAAACATTGCTCAAAGATCGCGGTATGACCCAATCCGCGCTGGCTCGAAAAATCAAAATGTCACCGGCCACAGTTGCACAGATTTGCAATCACGCCATCTGGCCGAAAAAGCGAGAGAAAGAACTTAAAAGGCAAATCCTTAAAGCAGTCGGAAATTGTGGTGAGGAAGTTTTCAAGCAGGAAGGCAGTACCCAAGGCACTAAAGAAGTAGCGCCGGTTACACAAAAAGAAAACCATCTGGAGGACGACATTATGCTGCTACGCAAGCAGGCCCTGACCCCACAAGCGAGGCGTACATTTAATTTGGTGCGCGATCCGTTTGATGAATGCCGTAATAGTGATGAGGTTTTCTTAACACCTGACGCCCGCTATGTGCGGGAGAGTCTTCGACAAGTTGCCAGGCATGGGGGATTTGTTGCCCTGGTGGGGGAGTCCGGTTCTGGCAAGTCCACCCTGCGCCGGGATTTGATTGGCTGGGTTGATCGTGAAAGTGAGCCGACAATTATTATTGAGCCCTACGTTTTAGGAATGGAGGACTGCGAGGCCAAGGGCAAAACGCTGAAATCTGGCCACATTGCTGAGTCTATTCTGGCTGCGGTTGCCCCTGGACAGCATGTGCCGCGCAGCAGTGAGGCGCGTTTTCGCCAGGTTCACAAAGCGCTGCTGGAATCCCACCGGGCGGGCAGCCGCCACCTGCTGATTATTGAGGAGGCCCACGGTATTCCACTGGCCACCCTCAAACATTTAAAGCGCTTTTTTGAATTAGAGGATGGTTTTTCCAAGCTGCTGGGCATTGTGTTGATCGGCCAGAGCGAGCTGGGGCAGAAATTGGATGAGCGTAACCCGGCCGTGCGTGAGGTGGTGCAGCGCTGTGAGGTGGTGACGCTGCGCCCCCTGGATGCCGACTTGCTGGGCTATTTGAAGCACCGCTTTAAATTGTCGGGAACCACTTTAAAAAGCGTAATGAATGATTCCGCAGTGGAGGCGCTGCGCAGCAAGTTATCGCGCAGCAATTACTCGGTGCTCTATCCCTTAGCGGTGCATAACGTGCTGACCGCTGCCCTCAATGAGGCCGCATCCCTGGGTGTGCCCCAGCTAACCGCTGATCTGATTGCGGGGGTGTGACGTGGCTAAAGGCAAAGTTATCAACTTAAAAAACCGGGCGCAGGTGCTTAGCCATTTATTTGCCGAAGTGGAGATCAATGGCCGCGTGTTGGAAATGGGCGTGGAGGTGGCCAGTGATCTGCCCATGATTATTGATTGGGAGCGGCGCGTCGCGTGGGTGGGCACTTGGGAGGATTTACTGGGGGATATCGCCAACATTCTAGCGGAGGAATCCGACTATGCCGCAGCCGCTAATTAATGAAAGTGAGCTGGAGTATTGGGGCGATCTGTTCACCGCCCACAGCTTGCACCGCTATTTGTCGTTCCAGGTTTTTATCCGCGATCCGCGCCGCCACTGGGAGGACATTATGGGGCGGGATTACCGCCCACTCTTGCCGGCGCAGATGTCAGTAGCAGAGCGTATTGATGTGGCTTGCCAGGGTGTTGAAAACGCACTGGCCAAAGTTGAAGGCGGGGTTAAGCAGCTGCGCCAACGAAATAATGGCCACTATTTTGAGCCGCTAAAGCATCACCAGGTTGCGCGGTAAACCGGGTTTGGAGCGAACGCTACTGGCTAAAAGTTTCGATGTGAACTGCGGTTATTTTTCAGCAGTTGAGCAGATACGCCGGTGTTTGTTGTGGCTATCTGCAAGGGGCAGCCGCGTGGTGCGGATGCAGATTAAAGAGGGCCGAGTATTAATTGAAATACAGGGGCCTGTCAGTTTTGGAGCGCCTCCCCAGTGCTTGGTGTTTGGCGGGGAGGATTATCGAAGTATCGAATTATATGGCTGCCAGGTGTTGTGGCGGCACCAAAAAACTAATGGAGAGCTTACCCATGATTCCTGATGGATTTTGCCAAAATGCTGCCGGGCACCTGGTGCCCGAGGACCAGGTTCGCGAGCAGGACAAACTACGCGATGCCACTGTGCGCGCTTTGGCTGATATCGCCGAAAAGCTAAATGTGGCGTTGGGGCAATTTAAGGAAAAAGCGCTGGCCGATGTTGCCGATCTGGTAGCGATTTCTGCAGAAAAATATGACGTAAAGATCGGCGGCGAAAAAGGCAATGTATCGCTTACCACCTATGACGGCGAATACAAGCTGGTGCGCTCAACTTCGGAGCGTTACCAGTTTACCGAGGAGATAGAGGCGGCCAAGGCTTTGATAGATGACTGCATTGTGCGTTGGAGTGAAGGCGCTAATGCCAATATCCGGGCGCTGGTGGATAGAGCATTCCGCACCGATAGCCAGGGACAGCTGAAAACCTCTGCGGTATTGGAGCTGTTGCGCTTGGATATCGATGACGATGGCTGGAAGCGAGCCATGGAGGCATTGCGAGATTCTATCCAAACCGCAGGGACTGCCACTTATATCCGGCTTTATAAGCGCAAAGGCAAAAATAATCAGTACCGCCAGGTGCCTTTGGATTTGGCTGCGGTTTAGGGGGAAGCATGGAAGAAGCGATTCTAAGGAAGATTAAGCGTTGCCTGGCTCTGGCCAAATCAAGTAACCCCAACGAGGCTGCAACCGCTTTACGCCAGGCACAAACGCTAATGCAGAAGCATGGTATTTCCAAGGCAGATGTGGGTGCGAGTGATGTAGGCAGCCATATTTCTTCGGCTGTTGGTGGTGGAAGGACGCCGCCGGCTTATATGGCCGTATTGATGAATATGGTTGCCGGGGCCTTTGGTGCTAAGTGTGTTTATCAAACGCAATTTGATAACGGCAAATGGCGTGGGGTGGTTGAATTTTTCGGGCTGGATGGAGCCCCAGAAATTGCCGCCTACGCCTTTGAAGTATTAGGCCGCCAACTTAAGAGTGATCGCAATGCCTACGTTTCTGGCCTTAATAAACGCCTGAAGCGCACGACAAAAATCCGCCGTGGTGACCTGTATGCCCAGGGCTGGGTTCAAGCGGTTAGCCAGAAAGTTGTGACGCACAAGTGCAGCCCGGCGGAGCGGCAGGCAATGGCAAGTTACGAGGAAAAACGATGGCCTAATCTGGAAACTGCCGAAGGCCGGGATACTACTACCAAGGCGCGATGCCACGATATGCAGGCAAAACTGCAGGGGCTAATTGATGGGGAGAAAGTAGATTTTCACCGGGGTGTACGCAGCACTAAGCGTGCGGCCCTGCATTAAGGCCATTTAGGAGAAATACCATGGAATCAGAGGTTAAAGCACCAGCAGTAAACAGATTTGCGATTTTTGCCGGTCGTGTTCACTTGATGAATGGTGGTGCAAGGAATTTTAGAGATAGCGCTCCTACCAAGCAGGCGGCAATGGAGTTAGCGGTTAAAATTGCCAAAAAATCGCAGGAATCACAGTTTTTTTCGTGGTTACAAATAGTTGACAGGGCAAAGGAAAAGTACACCGAGTACTCAATATTGAGAGGTGGAATATTAAAGGAACGGGAGAAACAGGAGTGCCCGGAATGAATAAGGAAGTGCTGAAAAAAAGAATTGCTGGGTTCAAAACCCTAGATCTACCCCAGGTAATGTCAGGGATGATTGATGAGCTGGATGAATGTGGCCCGCAAAAAATGGAAGTGGTGCAGCTAGAAAATGGTGTGCCGGTTGCTGCGGTGGTTGTGGTCGTTGCTCAAGATGTCACGCCATATATAGAGGCACTGGGGGCTGTCGATGGCTGAGAAGTCCAACCGGCAGCGGGAGCTGGCAAAAATCCATATAGCGCGGGCTGAGCTGTGTATGGATGACGATACTTACCGCCAGCTCCTGCAGCAGGTGGGCAAAGTGGATTCTGCAGCCAAGCTGGACGCTGTAGGCCGCTCCAAATTGCTACATCGGTTCCGCGAGCTGGGTTGGAAACCTAAGCAAGCAAAGCAGAAGGTTACAGCCCGGCAGCCCCAGGACCGCAAGGTCCGGGCGCTGTGGCTGGAACTGGCTAAACGGGGGATAGTGCGCGACTCATCAGAGCGCGCGCTGGCTTCCTACGTGAAACGCCAAACGGGTGTTGAGCGTTTGGACTGGCTAAATGGTCTGCAGGTTACGAAGGTGATCGAATCACTGAAAGCCTGGCTGGACCGAGAGGAGAATAAAGGAGGCAAGCAGTGAGCCATCAAGACCCGAACATGGAAAGCCGCCGCCACGAGCTGCTAGAAGAGATTCACGCCCATGCCCGCGAGGTGTTAACGCAACATGGTGTGGATTCTGATATTGCGGACCAGGCGGGTTGCGCTATTGCTGATCATTTGGCTACAACCTGGGGCGGGCAAATCGTAACGGTACCGAAAGACTATCACTACCGTGTTGCGTCTCGCGATGCTCAGATATATGAAGAATTCAACGGACGCAATCACTCTCAACTAGCACGCAAATACGGTATGACTGTACGCGGCATCTATAAAGTCATTTCGAGAGTGAGAGCGAAAGGCGATCCAAATCAACCTGGACTCTTCTAGCTCTCCATTTCACCATCTGCAACGCCGTTGTAAACTCTATCCCATATAAGCCCGGTATATCCCACCTAGTCCCAGGATTTATTGCATCATTAGGTGGGGTTTATCTCGTTAGGGATCAGCAAGCCCAGCCATCACCAATACAATTTATAAATTAAAAGTATAAAAAATATCTATCAACACAGGCATTGAAGGCTAGCGTTGGCATTGAAAGCCGCCGACAATCCAAGATTGCGAGCTTATCTGACCTTCAAAAACTCCATGCCATTCAATTGACAAATATTAACTCAATCTGCATAAAATAGGACCTTATTCCAAGTTGACGGAATAAATCGTGGAAATCTTTTGAACTTTCCCTTATAAAGTACCGATCTGCCTAAAAGCTTTAAGTATATCTTATTCTTAAAAAAACAATCTGTATTATCGACTCGACTAAAAGTCGGAGGCCTGACAGAAAGGTACCATCGCATGCAGCTCAAGCGAATACACTAACGATACCTCAGAATCAGAACTCGGCCTCATCGCTGAATATCTATGTCCAATGGTATTCCCGCTCGGCGCAGATTGAGCAGCGACTACCGGGGGGCGTACTCGAGTGTCTCCCGCGCACAATGTAGATGTGGATTCTGCCGAACTGGGAAGCCTTATTTTTGAACAGTTGGAGTGCTCTTCCTGCCACACTCCAACACTGACAACCGGCGGAAACTCACCTTTCGCTGAGCTTAGGCCCCAAAAAAAACGCCCCCACACGAACCTGCTCCTGCATACTATAAGGAGAGAACGGGGCCAATGGTGTGGCACAGGGAGCCTGTACGCCCTCCATGTGACGAACTCCCCCCCTTTCCCAATACCCAACGTCAAGATGGTATCCAGGGCAGTGCTCGCTAACTGCACGATGGCCATACCAGAACCTTAGATGAGGCGATCCTCTGGCATGGCGGTGAAGTCGAAACCAGCAGACAGTACAATAAATCCTTAACGCCTGAGGACAGACATGCTCAGAGTTATTGTCAATTCTGGTGTTCAACAGGCCTGATCAAGCAGCGCTCTGGTCG
>NZ_JALBWM010000594.1 GCF_023895975.1 Microbulbifer okhotskensis | reverse complement strand
CAGCTTGGTCATTCCCTGTCGCAGCTGCGCCAGGGTATCGCCGCTTTCCACCATTGCCTTGAGCACCTGCAGCCCGGCAACGATGCCATCGCCGGTGCTGGTCAGATGACGGCACACCACATGACCGGAATTCTCGGCCCCCAGGAACCAGTCCCTGCGATCAAGCTCTTCCAGCACATAACGGTCGCCAACCCGGGTCCGCACAAACGGA
>NZ_JALBWM010000593.1 GCF_023895975.1 Microbulbifer okhotskensis | reverse complement strand
AACCTTTCTCTATTGACCTGTCTTTCTAACCCACCCAGGAACCGCCGTGAACTGGCTTAACTACAGCGAAGCCTGCGCCCGCAATCAGGCGGTGATTCTGGAACAACTGGCGCCGCTGCTGCCAACGACAGGCACCCTGCTGGAGATCGGCAGCGGCTCGGGCCAGCACGTCATACACTTTGCCGCGACGCTGCCCCAGCTGCGCTGGCAG
>NZ_JALBWM010000592.1 GCF_023895975.1 Microbulbifer okhotskensis | reverse complement strand
AATTTCGGTGGTGTCGATGCCGGCAGTCGACGTTCCTGATGAGGCGTTATCAGCGGAATGCGAGGAGGGACCCAACGGTGAGCAGGTCTGTAACGCGGCAGACAGGTCGCCTGCAGCAGCGTCTGGGTCAGGCCAGCCCGGGGCCGGGCAGGATGCAGCAGAAGTGCCGGCCGTTACGGGAAAGCAAGGCGCCGAGCGCAAGGATACTTTG
>NZ_JALBWM010000591.1 GCF_023895975.1 Microbulbifer okhotskensis | reverse complement strand
AAGTGCAGGAAGGGACTGAGGGTGTATAGCTGATCGTTGGTAAGCACCGTTTTCTGGTCCACCAGGCGGAAACCGCCCAGGCTGAGATTGAGGTCCCAGATGATGGGCCGCCAGATGCCGGAGGGATCTTTGAACAGGTAATAATTGTGGCAGAAAGCGCCCAGGTAGCTGTCGAGATTGGCCAGCGCGTTGTCGAAGGCGAGCATCCAGA
>NZ_JALBWM010000590.1 GCF_023895975.1 Microbulbifer okhotskensis | reverse complement strand
GCTGTCCGATGTGATGTTGAAGGCGGGGGAAAATGTCCGCATAGTGCCGGCATCCTCCGGTACTCAATCCATGACGGCGCTGGGCGTGCATGAACATGCCGAGCTGATTCATGCCTTTACCGATATCGCCGACGAAATTGATGTGCTGGTGATTGATACCGCGGCGGGCATATCCGAGTCGGTGGTCAGCTTCCTGCGTGCGGCTCAGGAA
>NZ_JALBWM010000589.1 GCF_023895975.1 Microbulbifer okhotskensis | reverse complement strand
CAACCTTGCCAAGGTTGAGGTCGCCGGTTCGAACCCGGTTTCCCGCTCCAAGTTTAACGCTTTACGAGATGATCTCTAGTCAACTCGAGAAGTGCCGCCACGGAGAAATCAGTGGCATTGCCATGGACAGCATGGCAGCACGGGACCGACAGGTTGTAGTGCAAGTTTCTGTCCCCATCGTCTAGAGGCCTAGGACACCGCCCTTTCACGG
>NZ_JALBWM010000588.1 GCF_023895975.1 Microbulbifer okhotskensis | reverse complement strand
AGGAGCGCAATATGCTGGGGCTGAAAAAAATTGTATTACATAACTCCTATATAAAAGGGAAAGTAACCTGCATTGAGTGTGAAGGTCACACTAATAACTCAGGTGGAAATGGCGCCGGTAAAACGTCGGCCTTGATCCTGATACCGGTCTTCTACGGCAAGGAGCCTGAGTAACTGGTGACGAAGGCTGGCGGCAAGTCCTCGTTTCTCGAC
>NZ_JALBWM010000587.1 GCF_023895975.1 Microbulbifer okhotskensis | reverse complement strand
ATAATCACCGGGCCGTATTCGTCCACCAGAACGTTGAATTCCGACAGGTCACCGTGCACGACGCCGGCGCAGAGCATGCGCATCACGTAGTTCATCAGCAGGGCGTGATCTTCCAGCGCCTGCTCGGCGGACATGGAGACATCACTCAGACGCGGCGCGACATCGCCGGCTTCGTCTGTTATCAGTTCCATCAGCAGCACGCCATCCATGCA
>NZ_JALBWM010000586.1 GCF_023895975.1 Microbulbifer okhotskensis | reverse complement strand
CAGCAAAGGCACCCGACATCAAAACCGCTGCTCCTCCATGGTTTTGAGGCAGATGCTTTGGGCGTTCCGTAGTCGCAATCAGGTTAACTACGATTTCCATCCCCCAGTGCCCGCTCTTTTTGGATACGTATATAGATTTCTTCTCGGTGAACGGTCAGGGATTTGGGGGCCAGTATTCCTATCTTCACTTGATTACCCTTAACTTCCAATACT
>NZ_JALBWM010000585.1 GCF_023895975.1 Microbulbifer okhotskensis | reverse complement strand
CGCAGGTGCAGGGAAGGTTCCTTAAGAAGCAGTGATGTATAGACCGGAAGACAAGGCCCGCTGCTTCGGAAAACACCGGCCTGAGCGGGAACAAGCCGTTAAATTCCTCTTATCTTTTGCCCTTAGGTAAGTGGGCGGGTGAACCCCTTAGCGGTAGAAGACCTTATCATTGACGAATAATTCTCCTTCTCGCCATGACCAGACTCCGCCAGGCC
>NZ_JALBWM010000058.1 GCF_023895975.1 Microbulbifer okhotskensis | reverse complement strand
GTATCTGGCCGTGGTTCCTACCTATTTCGCCCCCTAAAACTGTCCGAAGTATTGCAATAAAAGGAATACCATTAAAACATGGAGCTAATAAAAGGCAGTCGAATAATACATATATCATAAATTCCCTCGAATCAATGGTAGAATTATTTCTTTAGTAATATCTTAAAAATTTCAAAGAGTGGTTCTTAATTAAAAAATATACAGAAGATGCAAACAGAACAAAAACTTCCCTATAAACCTATAGATATATGGCACTATTTCAAATGTTGTTATGTAGCTCCGTGAATATTAATACAACAAATTTTCAGGAAACCATGAACTTCAGGAAACCATGAACTTCAGGAAACCATGAACTTCAGGTAACTTGGAGAAATAGCAAATATAGTCTTACAATTAATAAGCCACAATTTATGTAAAAATTACTTGGTATAAATTTAATATCAAAAAATATCGCTTTTAATTTGACGAACCGCTCTATTAAACCGAAATCGATCGTTTCTATCTATTGAAGTATTTTCATCCATTATGTGTTCGTAATCTTCACCAACAGTTTTTAGATATTCAATGGCATCAGCTTTATTGCCTTTCATTGCGATAAGATAAGAACGGGATAGTTTCATGCGTAACTTATGGGCGTCAGTTAGGTGTGCATTGGGATGCTTATCGTGAAGCTTGAGGCACTCGTCAAGTGTCGCTTCAGTAAAGGGGTCATACTCAGCAACGTCTTTAGGAATAGATTTTTTACATTTGTAAACCGAACTGGAAAATACCTGGCCATACCAATCAAAGTACTCTTCAAGATATCCCATTGTTACTTTAATCCAAGGGAGTCGATCGAAGAAAAAATCCTGATTGATAAAAAAGGCCTTCTCTTCAATAAGGCGCGGCATAAACTGTGCAGAAACGTGTCTATTGAGCTCTCTGGTTTTACAAACATCAATAAAGCAGATTTCAATTGGCTCATCCGACCAAGAAAAATCGTTTAAGTCACCGATATTCAGGTCGACGATAGCATTATATGGGGAAATACTTTTTTCTAAAATCGGAACGAAAGATTCCCCGAATTGATAAGTGAGTGATCCACACTCCCAAACTCGATCAGAGCCATTGGCTGGTTTTGGTAAAAATCCCAACTCATAACTGCTGATGGGTTTTTTATTTAATAAATTTGAATACTTTTTAGGTTCTCTTCTTGAATTACTTTGCAGGCCCTGTGCCAGGGAAACTACAGACGCTCCCATAAAGCTGCCAGCATCAACTATGAATCCATTTTTCCGATAATTCTTAAAGGCTAAAGAATATAATAATTTGCGTTCCGCGACTGAGACCATACCAGGTGTTTCAAAAACAGTTTGAGGAACCTGTGCCTCAGAAAATGATATTTCGGGGTGAATATAACACCCTCTTGAAACCTCTGCATTTTCAATAGTGTACATTACTATTACTCCGACAGAAAAAGGGTCATAGTTATTTTGCGTAGGCTACACAGAACACAACATTTGTTTGAAGTTCATCAAGGGTAATATCAGGAATCTCTTCTCTGGCTCTAGTTTCTATCTGCGGAGTTAACCGTTCCAAAACAGTATCATGCGATGGCTGGAGCTCCCAAGTTTCTATATTGAAATATTTGCGTGTTAATGTTCGTAGTTCATCAATCCGAATACGATTAAGATTTGTATAGAGGTAGTGATCGTGTGGTAATTCTCTAACAATATTTATGTGGTTCCAATCACAAAACTTCAGATGATCAGGGTTATTTTCATCAAGTACGATAGGATTATGCGGCGGCATGTGGTGTCCACTCCAGCCGTAAAAATTATGATGTAGAAAAACAAGTTTTCCACCTTTCGCCAATAACCCTGCTATGTCTTCAAATACACCTTCGATTTCAAGTAGATGCTCGGTCACATTGTGCAGGCAGATAGTGTCGAATGTTTTTGAGCCAACCAGATCGCGGGTAGAACATTGACGAAGATCAATATCTGGAATCACTTCCATAATGTCCTGACCGGACATTGGCGCGTTAACCCACTTCCTTATACGTTTGTTTCGTACTCTCTTGGAATCTAGAGACATGGCTGGATCTATCCCGGTATAGCTATTTGCACCGGCACATAGATAGCCCATGGCATAGCCACCAAAACCACAACCGACATCTAACACATCGCATCCGCGTACATATTTGTGCAATTTTCGTGGCCATGTGCAATAGCCAAGTTCGACGGCACTAGTGATTAGGTCAGAGTCAAAGTTTCTCAAAGAGTGGCGTACATTGCTGCAATTGTGAAAGAAAGCGATCTTGGCTTGTAGCTCGTGATTGTCCCAATCTTCTAAAGGATCAATTTTTTTAAGCTGCTTTGCAGCTTTTGATCGGGAAAGTTTTGAAAATGCGGGGTGAGATTTTGAAGTATCAAGGATCTCAATAGCCTCTCTGGCGCTGTTCTCTATACGTATTAATTTGGTCTGTTCGAGTATTTTGAGGGCTCTTTTGTGTTCAGGATTACATTTAAGAGCAATTCTTATATCTTTTTCTGCTTGATCAATATCCCCTTTAGCAATATTTAGCATAGCGGATATTGTTCGCATACCGACATGATGTGGGTGCCTGGAAATAAATGTTAGTGAATATTTATCACAATTAAGAATCGATCCATTCTTGGATTCGGCATAGCAAAGAAAATAGGTGGCAGGATGGAATGGATTCAAATCAGCTATGGGGCGCAAAAACTCTCTTGCGAGGTCTATCTCTCCAGCTAGGGCTGCCTGTTTTCCCTGTTGGAAGTTATCCAGCTGATTAATTTCTAAAGTAGACATTTAATTTCCCAACTAATAGTAACCAAGTAAGTTTGGCGTTTATATTAACTTGCACGCTGCATAATCAGCAGTTGCGCTTGGTATAAATCAAAAATAGTAAGATCGTAAATTGTTGACTACATGCCAGATGATAACAGTACAATGCATCATACATGAAGTTACTAATAATTATGAATATTTACACTATCAAAAAATAAATTTATTTCTCCTGCTGAAATTAATCAAGGCCACACAAATTAAATTTGGCGGCTATATTAACCCGAATACCCGGTAAAGCGCTGTTGCGTGTGTTATAAATTCTTTCTGGAAAGCTGGCATGTTGTCGAATACGTATACACGATAACAATCCAATTCATAATACATTAATAGACTAGTTAGTATGACTAGTAAAAATTATGGAGATGGGTCTTTGAAACTAATAATAGTGGGTGGCGATGGCTTTTGTGGGTGGCCAACTTCATTACATCTTAGTAATCTAGGTCATGAAGTCATTATTGTTGACGACTTTTCCCGACGGAGAATCGACAAAGAGCTCAATGTTCAATCACTGACACCAATTTTTGAGCTGAGTGAGCGTATTGAAGCCTGGTTTGAACTGACAGGGAATGTTATCCGTTACGTCGAGATGGATATTTCCACAAAATTTGACGATCTCTTGAATCTTTTGGAAGAGGAAAAACCGGACAGTATTGTACATTTCGGTGAACAACGTGCTGCACCCTATTCAATGAAGTGCACTAGTACAAAGAACTATACAATTTCGAATAATATTTGTGGCACCCACAATATCCTAAACGCAATAGTCGAATCCCAGCGAGATATACACCTTGTTCACTTGGGGACTATGGGTGTTTATGGATACGGTCATGAAGAGCCCATTCCTATACCTGAGGGCTATCTCGATGTAAAAATCGATACCATTGATGGGCGGGAAATCACGGATTCAATCGTGTATCCAGCAAATCCGGGCTCAATCTATCATATGACCAAAACAATGGACTCGCAGATGTTTCAGTACTATGCGAAGAACGACAAGCTTCGTATTACTGACTTGCATCAAGGTATTGTTTGGGGGACGCAGACTGAGCTTTCAAGTCAGGATGAACGATTGATCAATCGTTTTGATTACGATGGAGACTATGGGACTGTTTTAAACCGGTTTCTGATGCAGGCAACCGTCGGATTTCCGCTTACCGTACATGGAACAGGAGGGCAAACTCGGGCATTTATTCATATCTCTGATACCTGTAAGTGTATTGAGCAAGCGCTTATTCATCCTCCCACTTCAGGCGACCGACCATTGATATTGAACCAGATGGCTGAAACTCAGACCCTCTCTGACTTGGCTAAATTGGTCCAATCTCTCACAAACTGTGAGATTAGCTATCTACCAAATCCAAGAAGTGAAGCGGAAAGAAATGATCTGAATGTGCGAAACGATCTTCTGCGCTCCTTTGGGTGGGAACCAACTCTTATCAAGGATAGTCTGCTACAGGAAATCACAGAGATAACTCGGCACTATAGTGACAGAGCCGATCATTCTAAAATTCCCTGTGTCTCCTATTGGACAAAAAATAATGAACCAGCCGATGTTTCCCATCGGGCAGAAAATAATGAAGTTGCCGAAACAATTTCGTAGTTTCATCAGGTGGCTCAAGTCATGTTTAAACGCATTCTTATTACTGGTGGTTGCGGTTTTATTGGATCGAATTTAATCAAAGCGCTTACAAATTTAGATTTATATGATGAAATTCTTGTTTTGGATAATGAAACGACCGGTGATATAGCCTCTTTATCTGCATTTCCACATCGTTTCATAAGAGGGGATGTGAGAGATCTGCAAGCTGTTGATGAAGCGATGATAGGCGTTGATGCTGTTGTTCATTTGGCGGCAGATACGCGGGTTATCAATTCAATTGAAAATCCAATGTATAACTTTGAGGTCAATGTCCAGGGTACCATGAATATTCTGGAGGCTATGCGTAAACATAACATAAACCGTCTTATTAATGCTTCCACCGGTGGGGCAATAATCGGTGATACGGACCCTCCGGTGCACGAATTAATGCCGGTCAATCCGGCATCAGCCTACGGGGCTTCCAAGGCAGCCGTTGAAGCCTATTGTTCGGCATATATCCAAAGTTATGGACTCGCTATTACTTCTTTGCGGTTTTCCAATGTTTACGGTCCACTTTCTTTACATAAAGGCAGCGTTATAGCCGCTTTTATAAAAAAAATTCTCAAAGGAGAACCTTGCGAAATTTACGGCGATGGTAGTCAGACAAGAGATTTTATTTTCGTTGGCGACCTTTGTCAGGGAATTATCAATGCATTGCAAGGGGAGCAAAGTGGGGTTTTTCAGCTTGGCAGCGGTGTACCGACGTCGGTTAATGAAATTATTTCACTGCTGAAAGCGATCTCTGGTAGAAACGACGCACTTGAAGTTATTTATCACAGTTTCAGGGTTGGCGAGGTTCGTCACAACTTTACAGATATTTCCAAAGCACGGCGATCTTTAGCATTCGCTCCTGAAACAAAATTGTGGCAAGGAATAAAAATTACCTGGGACTACTTTAACAATAGCGACAATATTCTGGTGCCCAGTCAAAATCAGAGGGTTCCGCAGAATGCAGGTTGATAAATTTACTGTCGAGGCTTTCCCTGATCTCAATGAGTATGCTGGCTATGAGTCAGACAATAAACTTCGAGTTTGTATCGCTACAGAAGAAATTCTAGGGCCAGTTAGAAACGGCGGTATTGCATCAACTTACTACCATTTGGCTAAGGGATTGGCAGCACATGGCCACGATGTCCACGTACTTTATCTAAAAGGCCAAAATGTTGAAAATGAAACGCCCGAACATTGGGTAGAGCATTTTTCCAGTTTTGGCGTAACGCTTCATTATTTGGCTCATACGACAGAGATAGTCATTGGCCCTTCACAAGGCTGGCAGCGACGCTATAGTGCAGCCTATCGATGGCTGGTAGAACAGGAACGATTTAATGTAGTTCACTCTTCAGAATGGCGCGGTGGTTTGATTTATGCACTAATGGCAAAGAAATTGGGATTGGCGTTTCAAGATACTCTATTTATTATTAAAACGTCCTCCCCGCATCTTTGGAATCGTCATTATCAGATGCAGACAATCGCAAAGAGAGAACTTCTACCTGCAAGTTTTGCAGAGCAAAAATGTGTTGAATTAGGCGATATGATTATCGGCGGCAGCGCTCATTTGTTGTGCTTTATGCGTTATGTTGGCTATAAGTTGCCGCGAGCAACTTACGTTCAGCCAAATATACTCGATTTTTCTGAGGTTCTGGTTAATGATCAGCGTGACAACAGAAAGCCAGGGGATCTGATTCATACTCAAGAGCTGACATTCTTTGGTCGCCTGGAGATGCGGAAGGGCATCGAACTTTTTTGCGCGGCACTTGATCTTTTGCAGCGTTCAGGAAAAACGCCGAATCGAGTGAATTTTCTCGGCAAATATGGTGAGGCTCTTCCCAACCAGAACAATGAAAAAGTTGCGGATTATCTTGAGCGAAAAGCTTTAAACTGGAGTTTTGAAGTTAACTACATTACAGATTGCAATCAGCCAGAGGCATTATCTTTTTTATGCTCAAGAGATATGATTGCTGTCATGCCATCGTTGATCGAAAATTCCACCATGGCAGTTTATGAAACCCTAGAAAATAATATACCGTTTATAGCAACCCGTGTTGGGGGTACCCCAGAACTTATCGCAGAAAAAGATCAAGATGATTGTCTGATAGCACCCTATGCTTATGATCTTGCAAAACGCCTTCAGAAAGTACTAGAAAATGGTCATACGGTGGCCCATTCGAGCTTCGATAATCAGAGAAATCTGCAAGTATGGTACGGTTTCCATGCTTATATCGCAGATTTATTTTCTCAGCTTGAGGGGAGCGAAGTAGTTAGTAAAGTGACGGGCCAGTTGTCATCCGATTCGAAGAGCAAAAGTGAGATAGCAGAAATAAAGTTAGAGGTGGTGGTTGTATTACGAGATGTTGAAGGCGTAACGGCATTTGCTGAGGCTTTAGCGCTTGACCCACCAGATTCTGTAAAGATTCTAATTATTGATCCTATGACAGAGGAAACAGCCTTACAGGCTTGTAATTATCTACAGGGGGCGGGTTTAGACTCTCACTTAGTTGATTTTATCGGATTTCCTGCGGGTGTGGCACTTAACCGTAGCTTGAGTGAATCTACGTTAGATGCTTGTATTTTATGTGATGGTACTGCATCCCGTTTTATTGCGGGGTTTTGCTCTGAGTTGCGCAAAGCTCTTCGGCTAAACCAAGAAAATCTAATTACAAGTTTTCTCTCTCTACCAGACAATAAAGTTGTGATGCCAATGGGGAGTGATATTGTTTCGGAAATTACATTTGGTAATTCAATTGGAACGAATGTAGTTTGTATTCCCAGATCGATATCGAGAAGAGTCGGATCGCTTTTACCCTATGATATTCGCTATGGGTTGTTACAGGAGTATATTTTAAGGGCAAATAAAGAATTTGGCCTTGAGCTAATGGTAATCCCCGAATGTCACCTGGAAAGTGATACCTATCTAGAAGAGCTTGAAGAGTATCAGAGTAATGCTAATTCGGCCTATTTACGCTCAATGCCGTTGATAGAAAACGATAACCTTGCTTATCGCAAGCTCGCGCTTCTCCCCACATCCGTCACTTCCGCATCGAAGGTAAAAGCTGCACTCTATCGCGATAAGCATCGCCTAGAAGATGAACCTGTATGGCTTGTTCATGCAGATAGACCCCGCAAGATGAAAAATCGTAACCCCAGGGTTGTAGTTGGGCTGGACGAAAGGAACTCACATCTTCTTTGCGTTGCCAATGGTCAAGGAAAACGACAGCTGATTGTGAACGGTGAACCTCAACCAATTTCCCTAGAGCAACATGACAATGAGTTGACGTTACACCGATTCCCTATTCCAGATAGTTGGGAAGAGGGAGAGCGGTTTAATATTAAATTCTTGCTTGAAGATCAGGCAGTTAGTTATACCCGTTTTATCCGGGTTATAAAATTATCCAAAAATGTATTTGCTGCTATATCTGGAAGCCCGATCCTGAATGATCTGGCTATTGAAGATATATTTAAGCAAAAATCTAACTGGCAATTCTTTTCAAAAACAGAGCTATCTACTAGCACTGATGATATATCCATTGAGGAAATGGGCAATGGTATCCAAGGAGTAGAATACCTAATACAGGAGGAAGAAATTAAGGCAGAGCATGTAACCAACAGCAGTGCATTAGAAGAGTCATCTGAATCTGAACACGATCTTGCGCAGATGATTTATGAACAGAATAAGGTACATGAAAATGAGGCTAAGCCATTATTTCGTTTCCAGGCATTAGTGCAAAAATCGGGTACCACTTTGCAACGCTTGATCAGGGGATACACAGGGTCTCCGATTAAAGGCTCAATTCCTCCACGTGAACTTTTTTCTATTGACCCTCGTTTTATTGAGGGCTGGGCATGGGATCGGAGTAACATAACTCGAAATCTGGTCGTTGTTCTTGAGCTTAATGGCATAATAATTGCGGAAGCTACTGCGAATCGTTATGTGGAGCGCTTTGGAACAAGAAATCCAAAACTATCATGGTACGGCTTTAGATTTTCATTGACTCCTGAAATTAAGAAAGAAAACTCGGAGTTTATTATTCGAGTTAAAGAGAATGGATTAATTATAAGAAATGGTCGCCTACGTTATCTCAAGCAAATGCTTGTTGCAATCTAAGGCAGTCTACAAAATGAAAGAGCTTCAGCAAGATATCGCACTTGAAGCTAACTTGAGCACCCAGCGCATCTGTATTATTACAGAAGACATTTTCGGTCCAATCAGGAACGGAGGTATCGGCACCGCCTATTTCCACCTCGCGGTTTTTTTGCGACGTACAGGACACAAGGTGACTATTTGCTTTGTCAATGGCCTGGCAAAAAATCCGGTTAAAATGAGGAAAACAGAGAAATTTTTTTCAAATTTCGGTGTTGATTTCTTCAGTGTTGCTCCACAAGTCTTGGCAAAGACTGCCATGGCTCGCACCATGGCGATGCCGTATGCTGCTTACGAATGGCTCAAAAAGTACGAAAATAACTTTGATATCATTCATGTTTCTGAGTGGCGCGGGATGGGATATATTGCTCTGCTGGCAAAAAAGCTCGGTATCGCATTTCAAAGTATTCATTTTGTCGTGAAAGGCTCTTCCCCAACGCTTTGGTCTGCTGAGGGTAATCAGCAGTTCCTGAATAAAGAGCGTCAGTTAGGCTGGGTTTTTATGGAGCGAATGAGTGCTGAAATGGCGGATACGTTAATTTGTGGCAGTAAACATCTATTCCAATGGATGGAGAACAATAAATATAATCTTCCTGAGCGCAGCTACTTTTGGCCAAACGTTTTCCTTGACGATCTTGTTGCAAGCAGTAAAAAAAAGGGCAAAGAAAATAGTGCAGTAACCCGAGAGTGGGTTTTCTTTGGGCGGTTAGAGCCTCGCAAAGGGATCGTTCTTTTTGTGAATGCTCTAAATGCGCTGTCAATAAAAGGAGCCCTGCTACCGCCTATCACCTTTTTGGGGAGCCACTCTTATCGCTTTGATGCCAAAAGGCTTATCGAGGAAAACCAGGAGAGTTGGCATACAGAGGTAGTCTTTAAAAGCGATTTGAATGCCGTCCAAGCTATAAAATACTTAAGTGAAGCGGGCCGCCTGGCTATTATTCCTGCTTTACTGGAAAACTCTCCAATTGCTGTCTATGAATGCCTAGCGGCAAAAATACCATTTATTGCAGCAGATGCGGGCGGTACAGGTGAATTACTTGACCAAGATTACAGCGATCGAATTCTCTTTAAACCGAATCATATTGCACTGGCAGAAAAGCTGGAGTTCCACATCAAACAACTCCCTGTTCCCGGTATAAAGCATCAAAGATTAAAGCAATCCTTGCCGACATGGGAACAGTGGCATGGGCAACAGCAGTCTTTATCGGTTGAAAAAATTGAATCTGATTCCCGCACACCTCTTGTGTCTATATGTATAACTCATTTTGAGCGGCCGGATCTTCTTTGTCAGGCTCTTGAGAGTATTGAGGCACAAACCTATCAGGATGTTGAGGTTATTGTTGTTGATGATGGTAGCCATTCGACTGGAGTTGCTGAATCTATCAGAGCTTTAGAGGATCGTTATGCAGATAAATCTTGGCAATTTATCTACCAGGAAAACAGATATGTTGGAGCAGCAAGAAACACTGCGGCACGATTCTCCAATGGAGAGTATCTGCTGTTTTTTGATGATGACAATGTCATGATGCCGGAGATGGTGGAGAAACTTGTCCGCGCTACAATATACGCAGATATAGATTGTTTGACTTGTAGCTCTATTCGTTTTATTGGAAATGGCAAGCCAAATTCTGATAATAGTAAGCTTGGATCTCAAATTCGTTTTATGGGACCGGCCAAAGCTTGGGCTACAAAAGTTAATATCGTTGGTGACGCTACTTGCCTTATAAAGAAAGAAGTTTTTAGTACTCACGACGGCTATACAGAAAGGTATCGAGCGGGTAAGGATGATATTGAATTTTATAACAAACTTATCCTGGCACAAGCGAAAATCTCTTATTATCCAGACCCTCTATATTATTATCGCGTCAGTGAAAATTCTATGAAGACAAGAAACCATCTTCAGGAGGAAGGTGATTTCCGTCAAATTAGTCCTTATTTGCAGGGATTGGATGCGGAAGAAAAAAGCTTGCTGTTGCTGCGACAGGAACCGAAAGAGAAAAATAGTCAGGTAAATAACAATAAATCGCGCGATTATAAGCCGGGAATCATGCAAAAGACGATCCGAAAACTTCGTAAGTTTGTCAGGGTAAAGGTTTGAAGGCAATCAGGCTTGTCGAACAGGCAGAGCAAGCTGTTTTTCCGCTAATCTGCATATTTCGTGATGAAATTGATATATTTCCTGCATTTTTAGACCACTACCGCTCGATTGGTGTTACCTGTTTTCATTTTGTTGATACAGGTAGTAATGATGAGTCATGCAACTATTTACTGAAGCAGAACGATGTGCAGTTGTATTCTGTTGATGGAGGTTACCCCCAAGCAAATGCGGGGGTAGATTGGGTTAACAGGATCGCCAGAGAATACTGTCAGGGCAAGTGGACGCTAGTCGTTGATGCTGATGAATTTCTAGTACTGCCAAAAACTGATAATAAAATATCTCTGACCCATACAACCCATCTTCTTAAGAATGAGTTGGCATTTGCTCTATACACGCCTTTAATCGACTTTTTTAGTGATGATCTAACAGCCCCACCGGTTGCTGTTAACAACCTAGCAGAGTTAATAGCTACAACCCCCCATTACGTTCCCTATAGTAACTTTAAGGCAAAGGGAATTCGGGCTTTTCCTTTCTTTGAGATACGCTCTAACGCGAGGTCGAAAATTTCTGGTGTTAGCAATTATTTTGTAAAATCCTATAAAATACCCTTGGTATATTGGCGTCCTGACTTCCAATATATTCGCTCTACTCATGCGTGCACGCCGGTACCATTAAGTGATAGGTGTGGCCATTTATTTCATTTTAAATTTAGAGCTGGTTTTAAACAACGGCTTGAAAAAGAGTTGAAAAATCCAGACCGGATGAATTCTGATGTTTACCGAATCTCAAAGGCGATAGTAACGAATCAGAAATCTATTCCTGTACACACATCCGACTTAAGAACAACTGGTGGGTTTCAGGGTAGCGATTGGTTGTCTCAAGATACGTTTGCAGGTGATTGGAAGAATGAAAACCACTCCAAAGCATACTATTTCGAATTATTGAATCATCAGAAAATTCCATCCGAGAGCTACCTGGCAGACAATCTCTCTCGATTAACAGAATCATTTAGTTGGCGGCTTAGTAGACCTTTACGGGGATACCTTTTTTCTAAAGGGGTATTACGACATGATCACTACCCGGAGCGATTGCAGCAGGATCACGCCTTAGTGGATCAGACTATTGCCATTTACGAGTCTTTCTGGTGGTTGATTACCGGAGTTGTTCGGCTCCCAGTGGCAATCTATCGAGCCATTTTATGGCACAAGTTGAAGGGCCGACGCAGATTGAAATAACTTTGTTCAGTCGTCAGTTAATCGAAAGAAATTTTACTGTGCTAACCCTGGTGATTTGTACTTAGGGATAGCTGCGACAGCACTGGAACAAACACTGTGGTTTGAAGACACATTTAATTTCTATAGGGCAATACAAAAGGCCAGGGATCTGCAAGATCTCCTGGCCTTTTGTGTTATTACCACTGACGTTGTGACGCTATAAGGTCCTCAGTGTACCCAGTGATGGCGTTCCATTTTCTCTTGTACCGCTTCTGCAGTAGGCGCCGGCATTGCGCTGATGGGCAGGCGTTCATGGAAGAATGCGAGGCGCTCGCTGGTCCCTAATTCATTCATGGTTTCAGCCTCAAATATACGGCCGTTAATCACCGTGTAGGTAATGTTTTCCGACAGGCGTAGGTTGTCCAACGGGTTGCCATCCACCACGATCAGGTCTGCCAATTTACCCGCTTCGATACTGCCGATATCGCCGTCCATACCTAGATAGCGAGCACCGTCGATAGTGCCGGCACGGAAGGCCTCCCATGGGGTAAAGCCGCCCTGTTCCATCATCCACATTTCCCAATGTGCGCCAAGACCTTCGCGCTGGCCGTGGG
The DNA here is from genome assembly GCF_023895975.1 of Microbulbifer okhotskensis. GTDB lineage: Bacteria > Pseudomonadota > Gammaproteobacteria > Pseudomonadales > Cellvibrionaceae > Microbulbifer > Microbulbifer okhotskensis. The sequence goes on along the minus strand of NZ_JALBWM010000058.1, from coordinate 13,009 downwards.
CGCCGATATGTACGGTGACACCTTCGTCGCGCAGCTGCTTGGCCTGACGGGCTACGTTGATGTGGTTGTAGTGGGCATCGGGTGCCGTGGGGCGGCGGATGGAGCGCGGGTTGACGATAAAGTCTGGAGTAAAACGAGTCAGGCGCTGGTTTTTCCATACTTCCGTGCGGTCATACCAGTACTCCTCGCCCCAGAGCCCGCCATAAGCCACTACAAAAGTCGGTGTATAACCCACTTGGGTCTGGCTCCACAGCTGTTCTACGTCGGCGTACACATTGGCGATCGGCAGGGAGTGTTCAATACCGGTGTGTCCATCGACAATCATATTCATATTGTGCTGGTACTTACCGCCACCCTCAGGTACCACCATGATGCCGGCTTCGCGAGCTGCCTGCAGCACCTGCTGTCGTTGGTCACGGCGCGGCTGGTTGTAGCTTTTCACCGAAATGGCGCCCATTTCTTTGAGTCGATTGACGTGGAATTGGGCGTCTTCGAGCGAGTTGATCTTGGCTTTGTAGCCGGGGCCCTTGGCGCCATAGAGAATGGTGCCGGTGGAAAAGATACGCGGTCCGGTAATCACGCCGGCCTTTTGCATTTCTGCGGCGGCGAAGATCTCGCTACTATCATTGGACGGGTCGTGAATAGTGGTAACACCAAAGGCCAAACTGGAAAACAGATTCCAGTTCTGCTGTGGGGTAATCTCCTCGCGAGCTTGAGCACCGTGGGCATGGGCGTCGATTAGGCCGGGCAATACCGTTTTGCCGGTCACATCAATGCGCTTTGCTTCTGCGGGAATTTCCACTTCAGTTGCGGAACCCACCGCGATAATACGGTTGCCACGGAATAACACCACTCCGTTTTCGATAATTTCGCGGGTATTTTCCGCATCGCGCATGGTGACAATATTGCCGCCGGTCATGGCGACCAGCCCCGCACGATTATCGAATTGCTGTTCGAAACTCAGGTCGACCCCTTCTGACACCGGTTCCGGCAACTTTTCTGGGGCGCCGGCGACAAAACTAAAGGCATCCTTCAATTGGCGCTCAAATAGCTTGGGTCCGTGGGCCCAACCGAGAGTGTCGCTATCCGCCGACCAGTGTAGGTTTTCACCGGCACGCTTGGACACCTGGGTGACTTTAACCGCTTTACTATCGGGGCCAATGACTTCGGATTTGCCGGTGTGCATAAAGGGCGCGACAAAAGCTTTGAAGTCTTGGGTAAAGGCGACCCATTTGCCGTCTGGAGAGAGGCGAAAGGATGTTATTTCGGCGCCGTGCAGATGCTCGCGCTCGTCCTTACCTTGCAGGTTGGTACTCTTCAGTACGCGCTTGCCGCCGTTGTCATGTACAAATTCGGAGAAGTAAATGCGTGCGTCAGTGGCACCGAAGTGAGGCTCGTATCCGGATTTCACCACTCGGCGCTGCCAGTCGCCTCCTGCATCGGCCAGGTAAATTCCCGGCTCCAAGGAGTATTCGGGGCTGAGCAGGTAACCGCCCGTAAAACGCCGGTAGGCAACGGTGTCACCCTGGGGCGAAAAAGTGGGTTCCACATACAAACCGGGCTGCTTGGTGATGTTCTTACCGCGACCGTTGCGTGCGGAAACCACACGGACATGACCCAGTTTTTGGTCATCCCAGGTGACATAGGCGATTTCACGGCCATCGCGGGACCAGCTGGGGTAGAACTCGAAGTGGTCATTCTGGCGGGTCAGGCGGCGGCGTTCGCCGTTGTCGAGGTCCTGGATATAAATTTTGCCCAAGGCTTGGAAGGCCAGCTGTTGGCCATCGGGGGATTTCTGCGCCCAGCGAATCATCTTCACATCGAAGGTTTCCGGAGCAACATCCACCGGGAAGCGCACCGCATCAGCCACCTGTTTCTCAGCTTTCACGTGGGCCACAATTGGCGCGACACTGTCGCCGTTTACAGAAATACGCAGGAATTTGCCACCTGTCCATACGATTAGTGACTCGCCATCGGGCATCCAGTCGTACTGTACATAATTACCGTGAGGACCAAAAATTTCCTGCAGGTCACGTTCCAATCCGGCATAGAGCGGGGTTTCCAAGCCGGTGTTCAGGTCTTTCAGGAACAGCGCGGTCTGGTTGTCCTGGCGGCGGATAAACGCCAGCTTGCTACCGTCCGGGGAGGGCATTGGGGCCACTGCGCCGCCGGGGCCGGAGATAAAAGTCTCCTCCTCGCCATCCTGCAGGTCGTAGCGGTTGATGGCAAAAATCTCCTGAGTGGAGTTTTTGTTGTATTGCCACACGGTACCGGGGGTGGTATCGATGGAGTAGTAGACGTAGCGTCCGTCTGGGGAGAAAGCGGGGTCGCCAATATTTTTCTGGGCGATATCGCCACCGATACGCTCCTTCAGCTGGCGCCCTTCGCCGCCACCGTAGTGGTACATCCAGATTTCACCGGCGGGAATACTGCGCCCGGACATAAAGCCCTTGCGGGCTACCAGATACTGGCCGTCAGGGCTCCAGTTGGGGGAGTGCAGCAGGTTTTCCTTTTCGGTGGTCAGCTGACGCAGGTTCTCCCCATCTGGGTCCATCAACCAGATATTGTCGGCACCGTCGCGGTCGCTGATAAAGACGATCGTCTCGCCGTCCGGGCTGAATCGCGGCTGCATATTCCAGGCGATCTCATTAGTCAGGGCTACGGCTTCACCGCCCTTCAATGGCATTGTGTAAATATCGCCGAGCATATCGAACAGGATGGTGTTGCCATCCGGGCTGATATCCAAATTGCTCCAGGTGGTCTCGCGGGTATCCAATTGGATTGGCTTAAATTCGTAGGGCGGCGTGTTGATATCCCAGGGCTGGGCCTCCGCCTTTTCTTCTCCCTGTTCCTGATTGGCGTCGACTTCCGCTGCAGCCCCTAAGGGCAGGGTCAATGCCAGAGTGGCCAACGCGAGCAGATGGAGGCGCGGCTTTTTCTGCTTGATGGTGTTCATGGAAAGTATCCCTCCGCCTGACTTTGTCTTTGGCGGCTATATTTGTTTGGTTTGAGTAAGCAACTGATTGATTTCACCGGAAGTAAATTACCGGGATCAGCGCTGTGCGGCAATCGCAATGCGCCGAATGCCACACTCTTGAGTTGTGCAGTTGTCGGCTTGAGTAAACCGAAGGGAGTGGCCACAATGCACTCAAATTTCTTGAACCATTGGAATATCGACCCGCTATGACTATTGATGTTGTGATTTTGGCCGCTGGAAAAGGCACACGTATGCACTCCGACCTGCCTAAAGTGCTACACCCCATTGGCGGTATTCCCATGCTTGAGCGGGTGATTGACACCGCGATGTTACTCGGTGAAGTGCAAATTACGGTCGTTATTGGGCATGGGGCCGAATTAGTGCGCGAGCGTTTTGCCAATCGCGGCGTCAGATTTGTGGAGCAGCAGGAGCAGCTGGGTACCGGTCATGCCGTGCTCCAGGCAGCTCCCCATCTCCGAGAGGGCTCAACTACGTTGGTGCTCTACGGTGATGTTCCCCTGGTCAAAGCAGGTAGCCTGCAATCCTTGTTATCTGCGGCGGATCACGGCCCTGCCCTGCTCTCTATAGAGATGGCCAATCCTGCCGGCTACGGACGTATCGTGAGAGATAACTCGGGTCGCGTGCAAGCGATAGTTGAGGAAAAGGATGCCGATGCCGATACGCTCGCTATCCGTGAAGTTAACACCGGGATATTGGCCACCCCCGGTGACCTGCTGTCTCGCTGGTTGCCGGACCTCTCTAGTGAAAATGCCCAGGGAGAGTACTACCTGACCGACATCGTTGGTCGCTCAGTCAGCGAGGGTATCGCGGTCACGGCGGTACTTGCCAGCGATCCTCTGGAAGTCGCTGGGGTCAACAGTCGAGCACAGCAGGCGCAAATGGAGCGCGCGTTGCAGCAGTCCCACGCGGTGAGTTTGATGAATGCAGGGGTCACTTTGCTGGACCCGATGCGTGTAGATATCCGCGGTAGCCTAGAATGCGATACCGATGTATCGATTGATATTAATTGTGTCTTTGAAGGAACAGTTTCTTTGGGCAAAGGCGTACAGATTGGCCCTAACTGCCTGCTGAAAAACTGCAGGTTGGCAGGGGGGACTCGCGTGGAAGCCAACTCGATTATCGAGGGGGCAGAAATTGGCGAAGGCTGTATGGTCGGCCCATTTGCGCGCATACGTCCCGGTACCGAATTGGCTGGCGGTGCCAAGGTGGGCAATTTTGTTGAGACTAAAAAGGTTAAAGTGGGGGCGGGTAGTAAAATTAACCACTTGTCCTATGTGGGGGATGCTGTCGTTGGCGACGCGGTTAATATCGGTGCTGGTACCATTACTTGTAACTACGATGGTGTGAATAAATCACTTACCGAAATCGGTGATAAAGCGTTTATCGGCTCTAATACTGCGCTGATAGCGCCGGTGATTGTTGGCGCAGGGGCCACGGTTGGGGCCGGCTCGACGATTACTCAGGAAGTGGCTGCGGAAGAGCTGGCAGTGGCGCGGGGCAGGCAGCGTAATATTAGCGGCTGGCAGCGCCCGAGGAAAAAAAACTAGGCCTTTTTTCCCCATTTCCGCTGGGAGGATCAATTCCGGCGGAAATTTAATTTTCCTCATCAATAGAATCCCCCCCATCCATTAAACTTGCGCTTCGGGAACAAAGGGAATTGCCCGATGCACAAGCCCAGAATGCAGCTGTTGGCGAGCTTCGATATAGCTTCGTTGCAGTATTTAGATCAGCGCGGGCAAACGACCCAGGCGCTGCCAGACTTCGCCACACCAGATACCCTGATTACCTTTTATCGCCAGATGTCACTGGCGCGATTGGTCGATGATCGCGCGGTGAAATTGCAGCGCACCGGACAGCTGGGTACCTATCCATCAACCCTTGGCCAGGAAGCTATTGGGGTGGGTGTTGGTGGGGCTTTGGCGAAGACTGATGTCTACTGTCCCAATTATCGCGAGACCGGTGCCCTGCTGGAGCGGGGTGTTGCGATCGAGGAAATTCTCGCCATTTGGGGCGGTGATGAAAGGGGCCAGAATTATCGGCACGCGCGGGAGGATCTGCCACTAAGCGTGCCTATCGCCACTCAAATGCTTCACGCTGCCGGTGTCGCTTTCGCGCTGAAATACAAACATGAAAACCTCGATGAGCCCATGCGCGTGGCCGTGACCAGTGGTGGCGATGGCGCCACTTCCAAAGGTGATTTCTATGAGGCTATTAACCTGGCGGGGGACTGGAAGCTGCCACTGGTGGTGGTGATCAACAATAACCAGTGGGCTATTTCCGTTCCCCGTTCAGCCCAGACTGCTTGTAAAACCATTGCCCAAAAGGCTATCTCGGCGGGTATTCGCGGACTGCAAGTCGATGGCAACGACATTATTGCTGTACGCGAGGCGGTGACTGAGGCAATAAGTGAAGCCCGAAACAACAAGGGGCCCACTCTGATAGAGGCAGTCAGCTACCGCCTCTGTGATCACACCACGGCAGACGATGCCAGCCGCTATCAATCGAAGGAAGAATTGCAGCAAGCCTGGGAGCGGGAGCCAATCGCACGGCTAAAAGCCTATATGCTCAGCGCGGGTATATGGGGCGACTCACAGGAAGAGGAGCTGCAGAGGGAATTGGCAGAAGTCCTGGAAAAATCGGTCAATGTCTATTTGAACACGGTCAAAGATGTCCCCACCGCGATGTTTGATCATTTGTATCAACAGTTGCCGGAGGCGTTGCTGGAACAGTACCAGGCGCTGCAGGGAGATGACTAATGGCTCAAATTACTCTGGTAGAGTCAATTACTCAGGCCCTTGCCTACGAGCTTAATGCCGACCAAAGAGTGGTTGTTTTTGGTGAAGATGTCGGGATCAACGGCGGTGTTTTTCGAGCAACGGACGGCTTGCAGCAGCAATTTGGTGTCGACCGTGTCAGGGACACCCCGCTGGCGGAGACGATGATCGCCGGTATTGCCGTAGGAATGGCGGCCCAAGGGCTGCGCCCGGTGGCAGAATTTCAGTTTATGGGATTTATTTATCCGGCGATCGATCATGTTTTGAGTCACGCCGCCCGCTATAGGAACCGCACACGTGGGCGCCTGTCATGCCCTATCGTTTATCGTGCGCCCTATGGTGGGGGTATTCATGCACCGGAGCATCACTCTGAGAGTATGGAGGCCCTGTTTGCACATATTCCGGGTTTGCGCCTGGTGATCCCGTCCTCGCCTGCTCGCGCCTACGGACTATTGCTGGCGGCGATCAGAAACCCGGACCCGGTTATTTTTCTCGAGCCCAAACGAATCTACCGCGCAGTGCGTCAGGAGGTGCCCGATGATGGCGATGCACTGCCGCTGGACCGGGCTTTTATATTGCGAGAAGGCAACGATGTCACACTGATTTCCTGGGGAGCTTCGCTCAAGGAAACTCTGGCTGCCGCGGAGCAGTTATCCACAGAGGGGATCAGTGCAGAGGTAATAGACCCAGCCACCCTCAAACCTCTGGATATCCACACAGTGATCGACTCTTTGGAGAAAACCCATCGCTGTGTGGTTGTCCACGAAGCGCCAAGATTTGGTGGCCTGGGGGCCGAGATAGTTGCGCAAATTAATGAATATGCCTTCGACCTGCTGCAAGCCCCGGTTAACCGGGTCACTGGCTACGATACGGTGATTCCTTACTACCGCCTCGAAGACGATTACCTGCCTGGGGTTTCGCGTATCGTATCGGCCGTGCGCGAAGTACTGGAATACTCCACGGGAGAAGTGAAGTGAAGATTTTCTCGCTACCCGATTTGGGTGAAGGTCTTCCAGATGCTGTGGTGCGGGAATGGCATGTCAGTGAAGGCGATAATATCAGCGCACATGAAAGCCTGGTCACGGTGGAGACGGCCAAGGCATTGGTTGAGGTACCCGCCCCCTGGGGCGGAAAGGTCGAGAAGCTTTTTGCCGGTGTGGATGAAATCGTCAATGTGGGAGACCCCCTGATCGGTTTCGTTGAGGCCTTGGCGGGGGTAGAGGTTCCAGCCCCAGCTGCGTCGCAGGATTCTGCAACCGCCGCTGCCGGACAGCAGACAGAGGAAGAGGCTCCGCTAGAAACCCGTGCCGACAGTGGTACGGTTGTTGGAAAGCTCATGGAGGGAGCGGCTGTTCTGGGGGAAGAGAGACCCATAACCCAAATGCCAGAGCGCTTGGCAACGCCTTCGGTACGAGCATTGGCACGGCGCTTGGGGGTGGATTTACTACAACTCTGCCAAGGCGATGGCATGGTCAACGCTACGCAGGTTCGCGCGGTGGCCACAAAGCTGCCCAAGCCCCTGAACAGATCTTCAGCAGCCTCCTCCACTGCCGATTCCACGAGAGAGGAGGCTGGTTTGATGTCCCCGGCCCGGCGGGCAATGGCAATGTCGATGAGCCGGGCGCGGGATCAGGTTACCCGGATAACCTTGTGTGATGATGCGGATATCTCCAATTGGTGGGGCAGCACTCCAGCGTTATTACGGCTTATCCGTGCGGTGCAGGAAGCTTCTAACATTGAGCCCACACTCAATGCGCTCTACGAGAATGAGCAACTGGAGCTGCAGAAAAGTATCAATATCGGCCTGGCAGTGGACTCTCCGAGGGGGTTATTTGTGCCGGTGCTCAAGGATGTCGGCCTGCGTAGCGATGAGGATTTGGTGCAGCAGGTTGCGGACTTCAAATACCAAGCCCGGGAAACCGGTATTGCCCAGTCTGACTTGCAAGGAGCCAGCATATTACTCTCGAATTTCGGTTCTATCGCCGGTCGCTATGCGACGCCCGTGGTGATGCCACCGACGGTGGCCATTGTCGGTGCCGGACGTGTCTGCCAGGGCGTGGTGGTTGTGAATCGATGGCCGGCGCTTCGCCCTCTTCTCCCTCTTTCAATCAGCGCTGATCACCGAGCGGTTACCGGCGGTGAGTTAGCGCGTTTCCTTAAGGCAATGCTGGAATCCCTATCGCTCTAGCAATGAGTTCAAGTGCGTTAAAGCGGCGACTCTGTTTGTTGAGGGTTGGACAATAGCGAAAATTGTGGGAACTTTAGTTTCGTTTTGATATCTTTAAGTTTCGAAATGAAACTTTTACGCTTATGTCCAAACGCAATACCCAGCATCGTCGTCACGGAATTCTCAGCTTGCTCAACGAATCGGGGGAGGCCAGCGTAGAGCAATTGGCGCGGCAGTTCGGAACTTCTGAAGTTACGATTCGAAAGGATCTGACAGCCATGGAGAACCACGGCTTGTTGCTGCGCCGTCACGGTGGCGCAGTACCTGTGCCGAGGGAGCTGGTCAGTGAAGAGAGCCCGTCTGAAGTCAAAAAGGCTATCGGTCGTGCCGGTGCCACCCTGATTCCGGACCACCACCGTATAGTGATTGACTACGGACGCACCACGGCCGCGATGATTCCGGAGCTGGAGCGCAAGCGGGGACTGGTGGTGATGACCAATTCGCTACAGGTGGCTAATGCACTGCGAGAGCTTGAAAATGAACCGCCGCTGCTGATGACCGGCGGCACCTGGGACCCCCATTTCGAGGCTTTCCAGGGGCAAGTTGCTGAGCAAGTACTGAGAGGCTACGACTTTGATCGCGCTTTTATCGGCGCCGATGGCATAGATCTGCAGCGGGGCACTTGCACCTTTAATGAACAGATTGGTCTCTCCCGTGTGATGGCTGAAGTGGCCCGCGAAGTGGTTGTGCTGGCGGAGTCCAGCAAGGTGGGCAAACGAATACCCAATTTGGAATTGTCCTGGGAGCAGGTCGATATCCTGGTAACTGATGATGGCTTGGATGATTCCGTAGGCCAAAAACTGGAACAACTGGGCATCCAGCTTATCTGTGCTTCTGTGGACAGAGGCAATATCACTCAGTTCGAATTTGAGATGAGCGGCGAAGCTTCCAGATTAGTGAGGAAATAGAATATGTGTGGAATAGTAGGTGCGCTGGCTCAGCGCAATGTGACAGGTATTCTTCTGGAGGGCTTGCGCCGTCTTGAGTATCGCGGCTATGACTCTGCGGGTGTTTGCCTGAGTGGTAGCAACGGCCAACTGCAATTGCGTAAAAGTCAGGGCAAAGTAGCCGACCTGGAAGCCAAGCTGAGCAGCGACAGTGCCGAAGGCTATGTGGGCATTGCGCACACTCGCTGGGCCACTCATGGGGTTCCTTCCGATGAAAATGCCCACCCTCACCAGTCTGGCCATATCGCTCTGGTGCATAACGGTATTATCGAAAATCATCAGGAATTACGCACCGAACTCGAAGGCAAAGGCTATAGGTTTGAGTCAGATACCGACACTGAGGTAGTGGTGCATTTGATTCACTCACTGAGTCATAAAGGGAGAAGTCTGGTCGACTCAGTTACTGAAGCGACCCGCATATTGGAGGGCGCCTATGCCTTGGCCGTCGTCAGTCAAGATGAACCGGATGTCCTGGCTTGCGCACGCTTGGGGAGTCCTTTGGTATTGGGTGTCGGTATCGAGGAGAATTTTATCGCCTCGGACCCGATGGCACTGAGCCAGGTCACAGATCGCTTTATCTTCCTCGAAGAGGGTGATGTGGCAGAGGTACGTCGCAATGGTATTTCGGTCCGTGACCACAAGGGCGAGGAGGTCAGCCGGCCAGTACATAAACTTACCGGTGGCCACGAAGCCACAGATAAAGGGCGCTACCGCCACTTTATGCAGAAAGAGATCTTTGAGCAGCCGAAAGTGGTTGCGGCAACCCTGGCGGGCCGTATTGCTGAGCGCTCGGTATTGACTCAGGCTCTCGGCGCCCGAGCCCAGGAAATATTGCCAAAAGTAGAACAGGTACAGATTGTCGCCTGTGGCACCAGTTATCACGCTGGTATGGTGGCTCGCTACTGGCTGGAGGACTGGGCTGGAATACCTTGCTCGGTGGAGGTGGCCAGTGAGTTGCGCTACCGCAAAAAGGTCGTGCGCCCTGGCACTTTATTCGTCAGTATTTCCCAGTCCGGCGAAACGGCCGATACCCTCGCCGCACTGCGCCAGGGTAAAGATCTGGGTTACCTGGCATCAATGACTATCTGCAATGTGCCCAACAGCTCATTGGTACGGGAGTCCGAATTATCCCTGATGACAGAGGCAGGGCCTGAAATTGGCGTAGCCTCTACCAAGGCCTTCACCACCCAGCTGGTGGCCTTACAGCTGTTTTGTATCGCCCTGGCCAAAATAAATGGTTTGTCGGCAGAGCGAGAGGCAGAACTGGTCAGCGCACTGCACCAATTGCCTCAGTTAATGGAAATGTTTACGGGTCTGGATAGCGTCGTTAAACACACCAGTGAAGCATTTGCAGAGAAAAATCACGCGCTCTTTTTGGGGCGTGGCGTTGAATTCCCCATCGCCCTTGAGGGCGCATTGAAGCTCAAAGAAATCTCTTATATCCACGCAGAGGCCTATCCGGCGGGCGAATTGAAACATGGGCCTCTGGCCCTGGTCGATAGCGATATGCCGGTGATCGTGGTTGCCCCTAATGACGAATTGTTGGAAAAACTGAAATCCAATTTACAGGAAGTGCGCGCGCGAGGTGGACAGCTGTTTGTCTTTGCCAGTCCGCGCGCTGGCTTTGCCAGCGAGGAGGGCGTGACAGTCGTGGAAGTGCCGGATTCACCGGAGAGTCTGGCGCCTATTTTATACACTGTGCCTTTGCAGTTGTTGAGTTACCACGTGGCATTGCTGAAAGGAACGGACGTGGACCAGCCGAGAAATTTGGCTAAGTCTGTGACGGTGGAATAAAACCCGGTCCCCAAGGGGATATGTGTGTAGATTGACAATAAAGTATCATACTTACAATAAAGCATCATACTAAGCATTAAAGCATCATACTTTTACAGCAATCTGAGCTATGCTGAATGAAATAGGCGTAGCTTGGATGCTTTAAATGAATAAACGCTTTTCTTTCTTAAGTCCCCACCCCAAGGAAATCAGTGGACTTCTTGAACCTGCCATTCTAAAACGGCTACAAAAGGAAAAGCGTGGGCAAGGCTTTGGCAAAGATTACAAACCCTTTTTGACCGTACGGGATGTCCCTAGCAGAGGCAGGGTTCATCGTCGGCCTGCGTTAACTCATAATCGTGTAGCTCACTTACTTTCTGACTTAGAATTGGCGGCCTTTTTATTATTTGACTGGCAAGCCACCGTCAATGATATTCGGGAACAGTTTCCTCTCAACCCTGAAGTAACCACAGAAATAGCAAAAAGGCTGGGTATTAAGCATCCCTCTTACAGGGGCGTTCTTCAAGTAATGACCACAGACCTGTTAGTTGATTTCCAGGTGAATGGTCAGCATTCCTGCCAAGCAGTATCCGTGAAGTATGCAGATGACCTAGAAGATGAGCGCACCATCGAGAAGTTGGAATTAGAGCGTCGATATTGGGAGGGTGAAGGCATCCCTTGGTATATATTCACCGAACATGAGGTTCCGGTTACTTCGCTCAAAAATGTTCGATGGCTAGCGCCGCACATGCATAGCTATGATCTTTCTGATGCTGAACGAGTGCAAGTTTTTGAGCGAATTAGCCAAGCTCTAGATGCGAGCGGAGAAGAAAAGCTCGCAGTACCGCTCAAAGAATTAGACACCATATTTAACTTAAGTCTAGGGGCACACCTACAGTATTTCAGGCATTTAGCGGCTCAAAATGCCTTTCAATGGGATATTCATAATCAATTACATACAAACCTGAAGGCAAGGGATATATCCATCTCGGAATATTGGCTTGCTAAGGATATTGAATATGTTCATGCCTAATGATGTGTATTCTTGGGATCAACAGCGAATAAGAATTCTATGGAGCAATCAGCAAGCTGTTTTCTGGATCGATATTGATGATGATCGAGCGTTGCCGAGAGTTTCCTCAAAAGAGGAGTTTGAGCATCTTCTTGCGAGAGCGGATCTTAAACTGATTAAAGATCCCTACTCGAAATTCAGCATGACTCCTCCGAGAAAAGGCTCAAAAGCAGAGCAGGTACAGGAGCGTGCTTGGGCTGCCATCCAGAGTGCAGTTGAGGCTGTACCAGAGATCTATAAAAGACAAACTCGTGGGACTTACCTTGATCAAATAAGAAAACGCTCTGGTGTTACAAAACAAACGGTATATCGATGGCTGCGTCGTTATTGGCAGTTTGGTATGTGCAAGAATTCTCTCAATGGTAGATATGAAAATTCTGGGGCCCCAGGAAAGCCAAGAAAATTTACCAATAAACGCAGTGGTGCACCAAGAACACGCTCATTGGGTACTGGTGTCCCTATAACGGATGAGACGAAGTCACTTTTTAGAGTAGTGATCGAAAAGTGCTTACTAAACGAAGGCAAGTATGAATTTGATTACGCTTACAACCAGTTACTTATAGCCTATGGAGTGAAAATACCGTCAAAACCGGGAGACTTGGTTAATGTGCCTACCGAGCGCCAATTTAAGTATTTTTATCAAAAAGAATACTCATCGATTGAAGTAACTAAAAGGCGGGAAGGTGAGATCAACTATCTGAAAGACTTCAGCCCAAGCCTCGGGACTTCGACTGCTGAAGTTTCAGGTCCAGGTAACCTGTACCAAATCGATGCAACAATTGCGGATGTTTACTTGGTTTCTGAACAGGATCGAACAGAAATCATTGGGCGTCCAACTATGTATTTTGTGGTTGATGTATTTAGCCGGGCAATTGTTGGTATGTATATTGGTTTGGAAAATGCATCCTGGGTGAGTGCTATGGAGGCATTAGGCAATGCAATGGCTGATAAAGTTGCATACTGTGCCGAACATGATATAGAGATTACGCCTGAGCTCTGGCCTATGCAAGGCTTACCTGAACACATAATTGGTGATAAAGGTGAAATGTTGGGACGGCATGTCGAGGTGTTGAGTAAGTCTTTTCATGTAGAAATCCAAAATACTCCAGCCTATAGAGCCGATTGGAAAGGAATCGTTGAAAGGTATTTTAGGACGGTTCAAACGGTAGTGTTCAGAATTCTGTGTCATTTCTTTACTATTAGCAAAAAAGAGATGAC
>NZ_JALBWM010000584.1 GCF_023895975.1 Microbulbifer okhotskensis | reverse complement strand
GAGTTCCGGCAGCCTCCTAGTCCTTCGGCTGCGCTGCAAGGTAGCGCTCCACCGTATCCACTATTGCCTGGGTGTGCGGGTCGACTTCCAGATTGACGCGTTCACCCACCCGGGCGCTGCCAAAGCGTGTAACCGCCAGGGTTTCGGGAATCAGATAGACATTGAACTGGCCGTTCTGCACCTCCCCAATGGTGAGGCTGTAGCCATTGAGTGCC
>NZ_JALBWM010000583.1 GCF_023895975.1 Microbulbifer okhotskensis | reverse complement strand
ACGCCCCGACTGTGCCTGAAATGCTGCCTAATGGCTGCTGCGTTTCAAGTGGTGGGTAATATACCCTAAGGTTTTGATACTGTGAAGTTTTTTCTTAAAAACTTTTCAGTGTGCCGAGCAGTTCTTCAAGCTCGGTGATGGTCTGGCGTACCAACTGCTTGTAGCGGGCGGCGTCATCCCCTGCCTCACTGCCTGCAAGCCACTGGCGGGCTCCG
>NZ_JALBWM010000582.1 GCF_023895975.1 Microbulbifer okhotskensis | reverse complement strand
ACAATAGGGCGATCGAACAACATCGAGAGATCACCATTACTCTTGATCATCGATCGCATGAAATTGCTCTCAACCACAGGCCCAAGGATGACCGCGAGTATCATCGGGCCGATCGGAAAGCCATTCTCCGTCATGACATATGCCAGCAATCCCAGCACGAGCATCAAGCCCACGTCGAGCAAGCTGTTATTAGCGGCATAGGCGCCGACAATGCA
>NZ_JALBWM010000581.1 GCF_023895975.1 Microbulbifer okhotskensis | reverse complement strand
GCGGCCACCCAGACCCTCGACCAGAACCCGGAACCCTTCCCCCAGCACGGCCTCCATCACGCCTGGCCAGCGTTCATCCAGCGCATAGCGACCCGAGCCGTCGGGGCGATGGCCCCAGGTATTGGAATCTCCAAAACAAAGCACTGTTTTCATGCTGACTCTCTCTGGCTGGGTGGTTGAAGCAGGTGTGGGGGGGCGGCTTATGGCGCAGGGCA
>NZ_JALBWM010000580.1 GCF_023895975.1 Microbulbifer okhotskensis | reverse complement strand
TGGTTATCGCGGTGCCGCTGCTGAATTTGATGGTGCCGGCGGGCCATGCGTTACATGTTCCGACCTACACAGTGACGCTGATGGGCAAGTACCTGACGCTGGCGCTGCTGGCGGTGGCGGTGGATCTGGTGTGGGGCTATCTGGGTATTCTGACCCTGGGCCACGCGGCCTTCTTCGCCCTGGGCGGTTACGCCATGGGCATGTACCTGATGCGCC
>NZ_JALBWM010000579.1 GCF_023895975.1 Microbulbifer okhotskensis | reverse complement strand
CAGCCTCGCGTCGGGCTCCGATCGTATCCGTGTCAAAACCACCATGACCAACCAGGGCGAAGACCTGGTCGATCTGGAGTCGGGCTTTACGCTGTGGCCCGAAGGTGGCTACAAGTTCGCGGTACCGGGCTATGCGGGCGAGGAAGAGGCGACCGTCGACAAGCCGATCGCTGATCGCTTCGTTGGCTACGACGAGGACTGGGCGATCGCCCTGCA
>NZ_JALBWM010000578.1 GCF_023895975.1 Microbulbifer okhotskensis | reverse complement strand
AGGAAGGTGATGTGGTTGAAAAGCTGCAGACCCAGATGCAGTCCGACCGCAATATCTACGATGCCTACATCAATGACTCCGACCTGATCGGCACCCACTTTCGCTACGGCAAGGTGGTGCCCATTTCCGACATGATCGCAGGCGATGGCAAGGACTTCACCCTGCCGACGCTGGATCTGCCGGACTTTATCGGTCTGGACTTCACCACAGGCCCCG
>NZ_JALBWM010000577.1 GCF_023895975.1 Microbulbifer okhotskensis | reverse complement strand
ACCGCCCCGCTTGAGGTGCGCGAGAAGGTGGCATTCGCGCCGGAGCAGCTGGTTGATGCCCTGGAGCATGCCCGTGCATCCGGCCGTCTCAGGGAAATCGCCATACTGTCGACCTGCAATCGCACCGAGCTGTATTGCTCGACCGACGCCGCGGGGCTGGAGTCTCTGCTGCAGTGGCTGGGGGACTATCACCACCTTGCCCCCGCCATGCTGGCGC
>NZ_JALBWM010000576.1 GCF_023895975.1 Microbulbifer okhotskensis | reverse complement strand
GACCGGTTACGCCTCATCATCGTTGGCGAGGGCCCCTGCCGCCAGCAACTGGTGGCGCAGGTCAGATCCCTTAACATCGAGGAACGGGTTTCCCTGCCCGGCGCCAGTGACAATATTCCAGAAGTCATGTCCGGCCTGTCACTTTACGTCCAGCCGTCCTTCGCTGAAGGAATATCCAACACCATTCTCGAGTCCATGGCTTCAGGCCTGGCGGTCA
>NZ_JALBWM010000575.1 GCF_023895975.1 Microbulbifer okhotskensis | reverse complement strand
GGTACCAGCCCTTGCCAAAATATCGACGTCTTTTTGCTGGGCAGAGAGGTAAACGGGTAACAGACAAAACAGGATAATAAGGGAACGCATCAGGCGAATTTTCTAGGTGTAAAGCCAAAGGATAAGCCAGCTCACTAAAACGCCAGCCGCATCTGCAAGCTAAAATCCCCCGCCCATGGCTAAACCCAGGTACGAAACGTAGCTTGTACAAGAATAA
>NZ_JALBWM010000057.1 GCF_023895975.1 Microbulbifer okhotskensis | reverse complement strand
AACCAGATACGCTACTTTCTTTCAAACCCTCAAACACCAGATTCGGTTATAACTCAACAATCGAGGCTCACTTTGAAATACCCTCTCTTAGGCCGGCTCTTAGCTGCCACGCTCCTGTTTGCCGTATCCCTGGCTTGGGCAACCCCCGAGATCAACGTTGCTCCCACACCCGCCTGGGTGGATACTCTGAGCCCTCGCAATAGCCTCCCAAAATCCGAGGGCAGCGTTAGATACCACCTCAGTAACTCACAAATCTCACATACCAACGATCAGCACCGTTATTATTTTCAATTGATGATGGAGCCCCTGAATCAGCAGGGCGTAAAACAGGTATCTGAGCTGAACATCAGTTTCTATCCTGCATTTCAGGAACTGGTTGTCCATGAAATTACCGTTAGCCGCAACGGTAAATTGATCGATCGGCTGGAAAAAGAGGGCTTCAAACTATTCCAGTCTGAGCAGGAATTATCCAAAAAACTCTACTCCGAAATGTGGAATGCACTGTATATCCTTGAGGATATTCGCCCCGGTGACAAAATTTCTTACGCCTATACGATTGAAGGCAACAACCCTATCTTTGAGCGCGGAGATTTTGGGGCCCTATACCTCTCCTGGCCGGACGCCATCGACAGACGCTATGTGAAAATTAATAGCGACAGCAAACTGAATTACCGCTTCAATAACAGCGAAGCTCCAGTGACGGTCTATAAACAAGACGGTACCTTTCAGTATATCCTGGACCTGCAACAGGTGGCCCCGGTACTACAGGAGAGTGAATACCCCCATTGGCACGACCCCTACAACTATCTTCAATATTCCGGTTACAACAGCTGGGCGGAGGTCAACGACTGGGCAATCAAGCTCTACGATATTGATCTGTCCCTACCGGAAGCACTCAGTAATCAGTTAGAGCAATGGCGCAAAGAGCAGGGCATTGAGGCTGCAGTGAGCAAAGCCATTGCCTATGTACAGGAGGATATTCGCTATTTTGGTATTGAGTTTGGGATTAACTCCCACCAACCAAGAACACCAAAAGAGACTTTGGAAAAACGCTATGGCGACTGCAAAGACAAAGCCATATTGCTAACTGCCATGCTCTCCCACCTGGGAGTAAAATCCTATCCGGCACTCGTATCTGCGGGGCGTGGGCGGGACATCGCCAACGATCTGCCCTCCCCTAACTCATTCGACCATGTGATCAGTCTGATCGAATTAAATGGACAGGAATACTGGATTGACGGCACCGCTTCGGGCCAAGGTGCCAATATTAATAGCAAAGGCTTTTTCGACTATGAGCTAGCGCTTCCCGTTCGCCCGGGAACCCTTAGCCTCAAAGAAGTCACCACCGTTTACCCAGCCAATGGCACCCTGCAATTAGATGTTGCCGAAAAATACGATATTAATGCCGGGGCTAATACGGCGGAATTGCGGGTCGAATCCACCTACACTGCACTCAAAGCCGAACAGATGCGTCAATTTTTCCAGTCCGCAGATTCGGAACATATAAAGAGCAATTACGCTAACTTTATGGCGACTTACTACCCGGGTATTGAAGTGACTTCCAATATTAGCCACAGCGATAATTTACAAGAAAATATTGTCCGGGTTTCAGAAACCTACGACATTACAGATTTTTCAGAGCTAAATGCTGCACGCAAAATTTTTTCCATTTATGCATCAAGTATTGCCTCTTATATTACCAGCCCACAAAAACGTATCCGTCAAAGCCCGCTGGCTCTGAACCACCCCGTTGATGTCCAGCACCAAGCGGTGGCCACGGTTAGCGGAGAAGTATTATGGAAAGAGGAAACTGAGGAACTTCAAATTAACAATCCCTGGTTTACTTTTTCCAGAAGTTCTGAGCATTCAGATAACAGGATTACAGTAAACTACGCGTTTAAATCAAAAACAGACCATGTTCGTAATACCGACGTCGCTGAATATATGGCACAGCTGAATAAGTTGAATGAAGCCCTTCAATATCAATTTTGGGCCAAAGGAGACAACTCAAATACTCAAGAAACCAGCAAAGCGATGAAAAACCTGGTTAAGTCTCTGATCAGGAAATAAATGATGAAAAAAACTCTATTTGCATCCTGTGTAGTTTTTTTGGCATCCTGCGCATCCCAGCCCGCTTGGCAGCCCGGCAATAATCACTTGTCGGTATTGACCGAACAAATCGCTGCAGCACCTGAGAGTGTTCATTATGAGGATTTCTGGGCCGCTTACCTGGAATCTCCCCAGCCGGTAAGCAACATAGAGGTGAGAGATCGCTACCTTGGAGAAGTTACAGCGATCGAGTCAGGAAAAAAAACCTGCGAAGCCGTGAACTGGAGGTCCGTTGCTAATAGCAATGTCCTGTCACTGATGCCGCATCTCACAGCTGCGGAGTGTTATGAGTCGATAGGGAATACTGAACAGGCAAATTATCACCAGAATATTTTTCAGTTTATCGCAACTGGAATACTCTCAGAGCGTAGCGGCGACTCTAGTTACAGTGCCTATGAGGTCGCCAGCTGGGCGGATGCGGAAGATCTGCTCACTCTATCGGGCTATGAGATTATTGATAGTTATTTTGAATTTGCCAACAGCCGCAATGCTATTTACCGCGTTTACAACGTAAAAGGACTCGATACCAGCCAGATATCCAAGGTCTATTTCGATAATGCCCGGTTTTTACATCGGCTACTGGATATTCAGTACCCCTTTGCCGGCACCTCGGACCAGCTGTTTACCGATGTGATCCAGGTATTGGCCAGCAGTGATTATGCCGCCCGACACGCTGAAGGCACTGCCTTCCACGCTGAAAAGCAATATGCCGAAGCGGAAGAGGCTTACCTTGATGCGATAATCATGGGATCCGTCTCGGCGAATCTCAGTCTAGGCAGCCTTTGCCTCAATGGAAAGTCCCTCAAGTTTTCCAGAAATGAATGCGCGCAATTATTTGTGGCCGCAGCAGACCTGGGACTCGAACAGGCGAAGGTCTATCTCGCTTATATGTCTTATCTCGGTTTAGGCCTTGAGGCTGACAAAAACCTGGCAGAGACGCTGCTGGCAAGCGCCGCTGAGCATATGCCGCAAGGACAAGCAGAATACGAACTCTATTCCTATTTTGCATCAGCGCAGTTTGCCCCAGTCAATCAGGCGCTTGCTGAGCAATATCTACAGGCCAGTGTGAATAAAAGCTATCCAATGGCAATGTTTACCCAAGCCATCGGATACCTGCAGAAAGATAATTACCATCAATTTGAACCGCTCATCCAACAAGCTGCCAGTGCAGAGTTTCCCCCAGCCCAGCTTCTTTATGCCAGCTACTTACTGGAGGAGAAACAAGACATTATTGAGGGCATGACACTACTCAACAAAGCTGCCGCAGCAGGACATCCTCCGGCTCTGTATGAAAGAGCTCGAATTGCACAACGGGGTCAGCACGATCATAAAGTAGATCTCAATCAGGCTATCAAAGACTATGAGGCAGCCGCACTCAGAGACTTTCTCCCGGCCCAGCTGAAAATGGGTGCCGTTCATTCAAAAAACCTCATTGCAGATGCCAGCCCAGAGATTGCCTATGCCTGGTACTTACTGTGCGGCCGTGCTGGCAATATCGAATGTATAACCAATATGGGGTACGCCACAGAGCACGGCTACGGTGTTGAACAGGACCTCTCCCAGTCTGCCGAACTTTACAAACTGGCGGCTCAAAGTGGCTCTGCCATCTCCAGTGCCAGGCTCGGGACGCTCTATGAAACTGGTCGTGGAGTAGAACAAAACCTGGATCAGGCTCTGTCGTATTTTACCCAGGCTGCTGAGGCCGGTTTAACCACAGCCATGAATAAACTGGGGTTGATGTATCTGGATTCCAGCAGTGTCATCAATAGCTATACGCAAGCCCTGTATTGGTTTGAGCAAGCTGCACAGAAAAACTCAAAATATGGATACTTTAATCAAGCCCGCATGTTTGAGCAGGGACTCGGTGTAGATGTAAATCCTGATAAGGCATTATCACTCTATAAAGAAGCGTCAAAACTTGGACATAATATTGCCTCGCTGAGAGTGGCTGAAGCCTATAGCCAAGGAGAAAGTGTAGGTAAGAATATTCAACTGGTTTACCACTATCTGAAACTGGCTGCGGAGCAAAGTAACAACCAGAAAATAAAGCAGGTAATAGAAGGATGCACCAATACGAATAGCTGTAATGATAACGAGTTACAGCAGGTTTTTAGCAAGCTATCCTCAGGCCAATAAGTCAACAGCGGTCAACTATTTATTTAAATAATTGACCGCGTTCAAATTTGTTCTGCGAAGTCCCTCCACTCCCGCCGCAGCGAAAGATTCAGCTGCCAAAGAAGCCCCCCTTGATGTCAATTTAATAGGGCTCACATTTATATCGCCGCTTTATTTATCCTGCAATTATCTCGATAAAAGCACGCTCAGCGTCACAGAATAAGGCTGTCAGCTCTTTATAATCCGCGCCAATTGTATTTGGCATAACGAAGCTATATCGAGGCAATATGACTGATTCATTGAAATTACTGACGGCTATCAGCCTGTCTGTTTTCCTCAGCGCCTGCGGAGGTGGTGGCAGTTCGGATGATAGTAGTGAGGAAACACCGGTCAGTAGTGATAGCGGTTCTGATTCTGGCTCAGGCTCAGGCTCCGGCTCAGATGATGACGACAGTGGCTCTGAATCGGAATCAGAGGGCGATAGCGACTCGGACAGTGACAATACTTCTGAGATCAGTGGCGGTACCGGCAGCGTCAGTGAAGACTCAGAGACCAGTACTTCAGGGCAATTGATTGACAGCGCCGAGAGTAATCAATCCTTTGAGGCCGGCAATTTCCAGGGCAGCTACGGAACTCTGGAGACAACTGCCGACGGCAGTTGGACATACACGCTGGATAGCGACTTAGCCGACCCAATAGAAGGCACAGAACTGGTCGTCGATACATTCACTATTGGTGTCGGCAATGCGGGTACAAACACCACAATCTCTATCTCCATTACCGGTTATGACGATGCCTATACGTTTAACCCCGGCAGCCCCCTGGCCACATTGGTTGTCGACAGCAAGACCTTTGCCGCCGGAACTCTGCTGCTGGAAGATATTGATGGCAACACACCGACATTTGTCGAGAGTACAGTCAGTGGCAACTATGGTGATTTCAAACTATTCACTGACGGAGATTGGGAATACAGCCTGAACGCTGCTGCCAACGGCCTCAAAGACGGCGAGTCCACTGAGGACTCCCTCACATTTCAGCTCAGTGATGGCTCTACTCAGTCTGTAACTTTCTCGGTTGTCACTATTGAACCCACGGAAAGCAGTATCGTTTTTATCTTTATGAACTTCTCCGATGCGTCCGCGACAGATACAGCAGATATCTCTGACATCGCCAATATGGTATTTAACAATGTCGACTCCCTCGACAAAGCCTATCAAGAGAATTCACTGGGGCAACTGAAATTCTTGCGTCACCGTATCGGTGATAATTCCTTGGCACACTATTGTTATGGTGAAGCTGCTAACGAAGCAAGCTCGATTGACTGCGTAAGCTACGATATTCCCGATAGCCAGGAGGGGGGCATCCTGAGTGTCGACAATGCGGTGACCAGAGCCAGTCAAGGTGGCGAGTATACCGATGAAGGATTCTCCTGGCGCGACGATGCCAGCCAGTGGGCCCAAGACAATCTGGTGGACGAAAATAATAGCCCTCTTGATCTGGGGGATTGGCGCCACCGGGTATTTATTTATCCAAGTGCTGCTAAAAGTGCCGGACTCGTCGGTGCAGGCATCGCCTCCGTTGGTGGTAAATGGAGTATGGTTGCGGCCTATACTGACCAAGTCATTATGGGCCATGAACTCGGTCACAATATTGGCCTTAGCCACGCGGGCAACGATCTCAATAACGACGGCGACACCAATGACAGTGGCGAAAGCGAATACGGCACTGACGGTACCTTGATGGGCAACGCCTGGCAGTCACGGCTATTTGGTAGCGGCCACCGGGAATATATGGGCTGGTATGATCTCTTCCCAGAGTACAGCGAAACAGTTGCGCAAACTGCGGGTAGCTACGAAGAAGTGCAGATTCAAGCGGTCGAACTCACCGCCGGGGAACTCACCGGTACCCTGCCGCAGCAGTTAAAGGTCGAAAGTGTGGGGAGTAGTAATGGTGAGAACTATTACTACGTTAACTACCATGTGGCGCATGATATTCTTAATCCAGCATCCCACATGGAAGGTTCAGTCTCTATTCATTATCTGGACAATAGACTCTTTAACCATGTTTCAGAGCTTAAGCAGACCGGAGACCGCTTTACTGATTCAAATATTGGTCTGACCATTGAGTTTAAGTCGATGGATTCAGACACCCAATCAGCACTCATCTCTGTCAGTTACAGTGAGTAGAAAAACAGGATAAGCATCATGAAAAAAGCATTTATATTAGTATTTGGATTATCTATTTCTCTATTTTCTCAAGCCGAAGAAACTGTCACCGGGACCCTGGAAGAAATTATTTCAGAGGATTTCGAAACCGGGAAGGTTGAGCGCAGCTTCTCTCTAAAGGATGAACATACTGGGAAATACTACTTTATCGATGCTGACGAAGTTAAGAAAAAAGGTATGGAGTCTGGTGACCGGGTTAAAATCCGGGGCGAAGAAAAAGACAAACGCAGACTACATATTAAAGAATCAGAAAAAATTGAAACCAGAGATCCTAAGTAGACAATCAGCTCCAGCCATTCCAAATACAACAATCGAAATGGCTGTTTAACCGGTGGTGGAAAAGGCTTCGGTGCCTTTTAAATTCGGGCTTGCGGCGCATTCGTCGCAAGCCCCCACAATAAACTGAGCACTTACACCATTGACCCCCCAACCAGCTGTAAATAGGTGTGGGGCCAATAGCAAAACTTTAAAAATCACATTCAGACATAGTTATCACCAAATCTGACATTCTTCTAAAATTGCCTCCAATCCCACAGAACTAAACAACCACTCAAGTAAAATATAATTAAAATAGCCAGTTTGGATGCGGAACTTATACCAGCCGAAATATCTAGACTCTCTAAATGTTTAATACATAGATTGACCCCACCTAAGACCTTTAAAAATAGTGACTGCATCCATCAAATACAGCGAATAGATTGGCAACCATATATGAGTAATAATTAGAAAAGGCGATTTATATGTTTCTACCCCCTGCCTTTATTTATAGCATGTTTTTTTCAATTTCTGCTCAGGCCGAGCGAATAGTTGCCGGAATACTGGAAGAGATAATTTCAGAGAATCTCGACACAGGCAATATCGAACGTCGCCTTTCCCTAAAAGATGAAAAAACCGGGAATTTCTATTTCTTCGACATTGACCACCGAGAAAATAGAAAGCTAGTACCTGGCGATCGAATTAGAATCCAAGGAAAGATTGGTAAAGATCACAAATTAGAAATACAAGAAATCAAAGTATTAGAGGTTCGAAAGCAGCAATAGAAAACGCCTCAACCCGCTGAAGGCATCCAGGTTTACTGGACACCGGACTCAACAAACTAATTATCAACTCTAGCGCAATGAGACCAACTGATCCATATGCGGTCTAAAGTTCAAAGCGCAGCGACGATTAAACTCACGAACTTCCTCAATATTATACTTGTGGGCAAGTTCATTCCCCGGTCGCAGCTGATCCTGAGCGGGATAAACTCCCTTGCCCGTCAACAAGCAATTCCAGGACACATTGGGGAAATAAACATCCAGCTTTTGTTCTAATAGCTCATCGGTAATATTCTTACCGGCCATCCAGGACATAAGGATTGAACGAAGCGAGGGGGAAATTTTTTCGTTAGCACTATTGGCCAGCCAATAGTCTGTATCCGTTCGGGAACTGATCCGGTAGTGGCAAACGATATAATCACGCACCGCATCAAAACGGGCATTAATACGATCGTTAAAGTCATCCCGATATTTATCGGTATAGCCTCCATTATTGTAGGCCTCAATAAAGCGCACCACCGTCTCCTGAACCATATCCAGTGCGGTTGCTTCGAGCGGTTCAATAAAACCCTGAGAAAGCCCTACTGCCAGACAGTTCTTAGCCCAGTGCTGCGCTACACGCCCCACCTTAAAGTTTAATTTGCGCGCTTCAACCTCGCTGTCTAGCAGGCCCAGATGAGCTCGAAACTCGGTTTCTGCCTTATCGTCATCAACAAAGCTGGAACTGTAGACATAACCATTGCCATTGCGATTGGTTAGGGGAATTTTCCAGGCCCAACCATGCTTCATTGCAGTGGAAACCGTGTGCGGCGCATAGTCCTCCTTTTGGTCAGTCGCTAAAACAACCGCAGAATCATTAAAAAGACTCTCTGCACAACTGATAAAAGGCACCTTTAATGTTTTCTGGATAAGATTTCCGCGGAACCCGGAACTGTCTACATAAAGGTCTGCCTGTAGAACCTCGCCATCCGTCGTTTTCAGATGATCGATATTTCCTTCGGCATCAAGCAGGGCTCCCGCAACGGTTGCCACCTTGTATTTAACTCCTTTTTTCTCCGCAACACGCCGCAGAAACTGTCCCAGCAAGCCGGAATCAAAATGGTAGCCATAGGCAATTTCAAAGGGAAAGTTCTCCGGTGCAACGGGGGATAACTTCTGCCGAATCATCTCTGTTGCCAGAAAGAAGTGATCCGGATGCCCTTCCAGGTCAACACCCTTTCGCCGCAAAAAACTATTGTGGAAAAATGCCGGGGCGGTGAACTGATCCGGTTGCCCGACAAAAGGATGGACATATTCACTAAAGCCCGGCTTGGTTGACCAATTTTTAAAGGTAATCCCAATTTTATAAGTGGCATTACACTCCGGCATCCATTCCGCTTCACGAACTCCGATCGTGTCCATAAACCCTTTTAGCGGTGGTGTGGAACCCTCCCCAACACCAACAATACCAATATCCGGGGATTCTACCAGAGTGATATCGAACCCTTTGCCCTGCCAGTGGGTCGCCATCAGGTTGGCGGTGATCCAGCCAGCAGTGCCTCCGCCCAGGATAATAATTTTTTTACTTTGACTGCTCATGACTATCCTCTAAATCTTGAACACCGCGCTTTATGCTGGGCGCTCCGGGGTGGGTTACCCATAAAAAAACCGCCCGGCAAGCATGGCTCAGCGGGCGGTCCTCTATTATCGCTCCGGCTTCATCGCGGAGAAATTAACGGCGCTTAATAGCTATAGTTCAGGCCGAGGTAGAATTGACGCCCAAATTCGGTGTACTCACCGAGGCTGCCATCCACTCCATAGGACTGAACATCCGCTTCATCGGTCAGGTTATTGGCTGAGAAAATAACATCAATTCCGTTATCGAAGGCGTAGGATACCTGTGCATCAACGGTGGTGTAGGGCTGGGCCTCAGCCGGGGTGAAACTGCCCGGTATCGGCATATTCAGGATAAATTCATCGCGATAGCGCACGTTAAGGTGTGAACTAAAGCTGCCGATATCCCAAAATACGGTGGTACTCCAGACATTTTCAGACAAACCGGGCAGCGGCAGGTTTTGACTAAAGAGGCTACCACCATTGACTTCGGTCTCACTCTCAGTGTAAGAGTAACTGGCCGTCATCCCCAAACCCGAAAAAACACCTGGAAGCTGGTCAAAGGTCTTGGTACCCGCCAACTCTATACCACGAATATAACCACCCTTGTCATTATTAACGAAGGTTTCAAAAGCACCCGCTTCCAGTCCAACTGGAATTTCAATGCCTAGGGACTCGAATAAGGCGGAACGGTCGGTCTGGTCATACAGGTAGATATACTGCTTTTCTACCAGGCTCTCAATGTCTTTCCAGAACAGCGCTGCCGTTAGCGCACCACCGTCTTCAAAGTAGTGCTCGTAAGCCAGGTCAAACTGGTTTGCGCGGAAGGGATCGAGATAGGGAGAGCCCTTAGTCCACACGTTGTACTCTGTATCGCCACCGCTATTGACGCTATTCCAGGAACCGGCGCCGCCTTTTAGCTGCCCCACCGGCGGACGACCCATTACTTTGGCGGCTGCGAAGCGTATATAGTCCTGCTCGCTCAGTTCAAAGGTCAGGTTCAGAGACGGCAGGGTATCGGTGTACTCGGGGCCGTATTCAACATGGTCGTAGCTGTCCGAAGTTACGCCAACATCATCGGTAATCTCAATGCCATTGCCAGCACCCACATTTTGGATACCACTGGATTTAACATCAGTCTCTACAACACGTACGCCAAAGTTACCGGTTACCGGAATATTACCGATCTCGGTGTCGATATTGGCCATCAGGTAATAGGCAGATACTTCTTCACTCACCGCCCCGGATTCAACAAAAGTCCAATCCTGGCTAAATACCTTCTTGCCTTCGTAATTACCGGCACCAAAGATACTGGAAGCGAGGGCGTCCATATCGGTAACCACCAGTTGTGGCAGTCCGTTGGTAGACTCAACCGCAACATAGCCATCCAGCTGCTGGGGCATACAGTCAATATCAGACAAG
Organism: Microbulbifer okhotskensis; assembly: GCF_023895975.1. Taxonomy (GTDB): domain Bacteria; phylum Pseudomonadota; class Gammaproteobacteria; order Pseudomonadales; family Cellvibrionaceae; genus Microbulbifer; species Microbulbifer okhotskensis. The sequence goes on along the minus strand of NZ_JALBWM010000057.1, from coordinate 15,652 downwards.
TTGTCCGCACAGTAGCCATTAAATTGGCCATCGCGGCTACCATAGAGAAAAGCCCCGCGCTCGGCATCAAATGTGCGCTCGGATACGCGCAAACCCGCCTCGACAGAGGCAATCGCGCCCCACTCCAGGTCAAACTTGTAATCCACCTTAAAGGCTTCAACCTCATCGGTGTACTCGTGGGGGTACTCTTCGTAGCGCGACAAGCGCATGGTATCCAGATCGCTGAAGTCGACACCGGCGAAGGCTCCTGAGGGAATACCGTCGCCATTGAGGGAGTAAACAAAGCTCTGCCCAGCCGCCTCTTCCCAGGTTTCCAGATTACCGGCACCGTCGGTAGTCAGGTCATAGGCATGCATGGACACAATTTGGTCCTTGCGAGTCTTGGTGCCTTCACTGTAGGAGTAGTCAACCGCTAAGGTATGGCGATCGCCAAAATTCCAATCCAGGTTCAATCCAATACTGTCACTGTCCGCTTGGGTTGACTGGTCTTCAGAGCGCGCCTCAAACCAGGGGCTAGAATCGTAAATAGTCTTTGGGTCAGTAATATTTACCGTGCCATCGGTCACCACGCCGCTGTTCACTTCGGTATCGGAAAGGGTGTAAGCGCCCGTATTACCCAGGCCACCCACAGTAATACCATGACGGGTATCGGATCGCTCAAACTCAGACTTAAAGTAATCGAGCTGAGCTTTGAAGTTATCCGTAGGCTGGAAAACCACGCTGGCCAAATAGCCGTTGCGGGTATCGATACCGTTGCCAGACTGCCACTGGAAAGCGCGTGGCAAAGCATCTGCACTGCCATCCCCGTCGTAGTCCGTACCCTGCTCATAACCTATCTGAGCGTCAGCTCCAGTACGCGATTTGACAAAGCTATTCGGCTGCTCAAGATTGGAATAGCCCAGGGCTACACCCACCTTGTCATCCATAAATTTGCCCATGTACGACAGAGCAACACGCTGGCCAAATTCGTCAGCACCGACTTCATCGGCAGCGTCATTAAACGACATACGCACATTGGCATTGAAGCTGTGTTCTTTATCGGCATCCAGGGGATTAGCGGTCTTCAGCTCAACCGAGCCAGCCACGCCACCTTCGATATGGGATGCCTTGGGTGATTTGTAGACGGCTGCCTGGTTGATCAGCTCGGCCGGGTACTGGTCAAAGGAAATCCAGCGAGTACTTTCGGTATAACCGCTGGTGGAGGCCTGCTCGCGTCCATTCAGGGTGGTCTGCAGGAAATCGCCGTTCATGCCGCGGATATTTAGCTGTGAAGACTGACCATTGGAACGCACGGTGGTCACACCGGGCAGGCGACCCAGGGCATCGGCAATAGACTGGTCAGGCAGAGAGGACAGAGCACCCGCATCAACCACATCGGCTACCACATCCGCAGCTCTCTTGGCTTCAAGGGAACCCAAAACACTGGTGCGAATACCGGTAACTGTTACCTCTTCCAGTGCTTCAGTCTCCTGCGCGTAGGCCCCAACTGAGGTGGACACGGAGGCCGCAATAGCAGCAGACAGTAAAGTAGGCCTGAGCACCCCTTTACCTTTATTGGATAGACTCATCATCTTCTCCCTGGACTTATCGTTATGTTGAGACCCTGCATCCTAGGGCGGCCCCTTTTCCATAACATCCTCCCCCAAGGGGGGAGGAGGTGGGAGAAACTGTGATATCGATCACAAGCGTATTTTAATACATTATTGTCAGGAAAATACCGGCAAAGGTACCTGCTAAGTTAACCCTCCAACTGTACCGCTGCGCCAATCAGGGCTTGATAACCCGCATTCAATGCGTAAACCGGAACGGCCTCCATCCACTGAGCAACACGGCCCTTAATAAGAAAACGCTGCTCAAACTCACTCTCTGGTAGTAGCTCAGCTATCCTCGGCAATATACCCCCGCCCAGGAATACACCACCACGAGCCCCGAGATAAAGCGCGGCATCCCCGGCGGCACTGCCAAGGAAATTCAGGAAATCGATCAGGGTCTCACGACACTGCGCATCAGAACCCCCAAGGCCCCGAGCACTAATATCCGGGGGCATCAGATCTTCAGCAATTTTTCCGTTAAGTTCACAAACTGCCCGATAGAGGTTAACCAAACCATTACCCGATAAAACCCACTCATTAAAGACTGGCGTTCGACTTTTCATCAGGATCTGCAACAACTGCAGCTCACGCTCAGTGGAAACCGTCAGGTTGGCATGGCCGCCCTCACCCGCAAGCACATGATAGCGGCCATCCGCCTCTGCCAACCCGGCGACTCCCAGACCAGTGCCTGGTCCGAGTACCGCCATAGGCGCACCCTCGACACGCGACACATCCCGCAATACCTGATAATCCGTCGCGGCAAGACGGGGCAAAGACTGGGCCAGCGCCGCAAAATCATTAATCAATTCCAAATGGGAAAAATTGAACGATTGTGCCAGTTCTGCAGCATCAATGTTCCAGCCCAAATTGGTCATATAGACACGCCCACCACCCGGAGTCATCTCCAATGGACCGGCTGCGGCGATACACGCCTTTTCCGGGCGCGGCTGCTGCAGACCTTCCAGCCAATGCTGCAACGCGGCGTCGAAACCTTCGAAGCGCTGGCAGTCAACCACCTTGAGCTCTTCCAGTTGATAACCTTCCGCCACGGGTTTGGCGATAGCAAAACGGGCATTGGTCCCGCCGATATCCGCTACGATACTCGTCATAGTTATCCTTCTAATTCCCCCAAAAACGGCGATATAACTTAAGGCGTCAGGCGCAATTTTGCCAGCCCCAAAGCCAATAACAGTGGACAACTCAGCCTATAAAGGAACCGCATAGCCCCGACAAAGTACAGAGGCTCGTTTCTTGGAGCAGCAGACAACCCCGGTCTGGAAACTAACTTGGTCTCTCCGGTCACAGCGCCCTCATCTGTCTGCAGGATTGATGTCTTTGGTTCCATTGGCGAATTCCCGGATTTCGTCCGGGCTGAAAGCGGTATGCATGCGCTGCTTAGAGGCCGGCTGAAATTCGATACCCACGCCGTTTCGCCGTGCAACTCGCGGCCGCAGCGGGCGGGGGCAAAAGTTACCGCCGCAGTTGGGGCATACATTACTGAGTAAAGTCTCAACACAAGACTGACAGAAGGTACACTCGTAGGTACAAATCCTGGCCTCGGGTGAATCGGGTGGCAAGTCCCTATCACAGCTTTCACAGTTTGGTCTTATCTGTAACATACCAGGCTCCATTCCAATTCTTTAACCTCGAAGAAAAACTCATTCGTCCGCTTCCATCAGCCGCCTTTGTAAAAATAAAATAATCCCTGCAAAATAAACTGTGGGCCGTCCGAATATGCCTCATACCTGCACAGGGGAATTTAGAAATTAAAACTCTAGCAATTTAATACCCCCAACACTACAGCATAATGAGAGAGAACCTGTGATCAGGTATTTCCACTAGCTATCCGGGTCAGGCAAACGATTTTTCACCTACTATTGCGCGGATAACCCGACTCGCCTAGATTAGCCCATAGGCTAACTACCGATTCCGTCAAGCGAAATAATTTAAGTTGAAATCCATATAAGACCTATGCAACAAACCACTAAAATAAAGATGGATGCTTCCTTTATATTACGGTAATACAGCCATAAAAAGTGGTATGAAAATGCCATGAATCGCTCAATTCCAGTCATACTTAACCAAAATTACAGAAACCCCCTTAAACTATTTGTAAGCTAGCGTTCAAATGGATTCTTCCATGGCAGATGCCAGATCGCCAAACCAGACAGCTATTATTAATACGGATCTGAATCTATGTAAAATTTAAACCCCTGTAATAATCTTTTAGGGGGTGAAGAAAACAATTTCAAGACACTAAATACTGCCCTCAGCCTCTATCACCAGTATACGAGCCTCGCCGATTGGATGGGCTACATGCTCAGTTCCCGCAGAGGCATAAAATATATCACCGGGACCTAAAAGCGCAGACTCTGTCTGTCCGCCCACTTTATAAAACATCTCGACACTACCATCCAAAACTGCAAAAACTTCCTGGCCATCATTGATATGCCAGACATAGGGCTCATTGGTCCAATGTAATTTGATGGTAATACCATCCATATTAGCAATCAGCTTGGATGCCCACGGCTTTTCCCCGAGAAATTCCTTGCTCTTTACTATTTCCATAAATAATCACCAACTATCGTTTTATGGGACTAAAAACCCAAATTATCGAGTTCAACACAAGATATCAATTTAACAAATATTTGAAAAAATATACTCCGATAACCAGCCAACCCGGGCTGGGTACTCGGGTCGCACGTCAAGTCTGCCAGTATTTAACATGTCGGGGCAGGCTTGCAGCAAAATCCAGTTGAAAAGTGACGAAATGAATCTCTCAATCCGCTGCTAAGGTGTTATCTCCTCTGATTCTGCCAATGGCATACTTTGGGTTTCTCCTGAAGCACTCTCGGCGAGTTCATCAACTCTTCGTACCCCGAAGGTAACCGTGGGCGGTATCCCCATTCCCAGATCAATATCAGCAACCCGATAATTACATCCCTTAGCTTTCAGAATGGCGTTGACCTTCTCCTGCTTTTCAACCGCTTTAATCACCGTATTCGCTACCACCTCATCCCCACTAAAGGCCGTAATAGATTCGCTGACCTTATCACCCAGCTCTCTGGCCTTATCAAAAACACCCATAGTCCCCCCCTGATCAATAGTTCTTAAATGGCAGCAGAAATCATAGGTGAAATACTCAACGATAGGAACTGCCAGCTCGGTATGACACAAAGACGGGGCTCTCTATTATTGTCCACAGCTTTCGTCGGGGCGCTCAGTTGGGTTCTGGAAAAGAAATGATTGATCAACCGTTTGCATCAAAATAGAGACCACGTCACTGGAGCCAATGACCATAACCCGCAAGAAAGAGCCGGAGTGTCAGTCACAATCATAGAAACGGAAATAATTGGATTGACTCACCGGCCACGAGTAGAATTGCCCTCTAGGTTATAAACGTTCAGATCGGTATAGCCAGCCACAACACCGGCATAGCGCCATAATGCATCCACTGCAATCCCGGTGTCTTGCCCACCCCAGATCGATATGTCACTATGATTTTTTTGATGTTTGGTAGCAATACATGAGTGGGCGCAAGCAGTTCGACGAGTCAGAAGTCCTGGACAAGGCCATGCGCGTTTTCTGGGAACAAGGCTATAAAGCCACCTCCTTGTCGGATCTGGAGTCGGCCATGGGGTTGAACAAGTCAAGCATTTACAATGCCTTTCATAGCAAGGAAGTGCTGTACGGCCGTTGCCTGGAACACTTCCAATCCCAATATGCCTGCAATGCCATGGATACTCTCGACCATCCAGACTTTCGTATTGCCATGGGCAGCTTTTTAGAAATGCTCCAGGCGGGTATGGAGAGTTCGGATACGCCAGAAGGATGTATTGCTACGATGGCGGCAATGGAAGTGGGGGCCAGCGAAGGATTCCTTGCTGATCTGGTGGCTAAAGGCTCCAATGATATGCTGGAGCGGATCGAGACTCGAATGAAACAGGCCATAGAAGATGGCCAGTTGAAGGCGGACACCGATTGTGCCGCCCTCGCCGCACTGGTGATGGCGGTAAGCCGAGGCGTTGTCGCCTTAAACAAAGGCACCGGCAACAATACCGCCGGCAAACGCAGTTACCAACAGCTCACTGCGATTCTGGATCAATATACTCATTCCTGAACACTGCCCGCGCCCCAATTCAAAATACCAGAAACATCATTACACGCCCTTTTATTGCAAGAGCAATTTATTGGCGTGGTATCCCCTGCAGTGGCGCAAATTCCTAAAGCTCTCTGCGCCTGCGCTCTGCTAATGGTTCGGGGGGCCGGCGAGGCACCGTGTGCGATCCGTTGCCTCATTTACCCGCTCAAACGCCTATATGAAATTCCTGCTGCTATTCAAGTGTTCTTGCTGCCGCAATATCACGGATATTCTACCGATTTCGGTAAGAACTGCTGAACGGCTAAAACGATGAAAGCCTCTATAGCTGAAATATTCATCTACATGCACATCACTCATGGCCAGCAGCTGATCCATCAATGCAAACAGCAGCGTGTTGCTATTCAATGGACGCAACAACAAAGTAATTTCGCCAGTATGCAACTCGGATAAATCAGAGCAACTGGGACAATCGATAAGGATATCCACCAGCCACTGCGCTTCGCGACGGTGCTCCAGATTACCGAGGATAAACGGGCTCCGGCATATTCTACTTGCCGTAAAGTGGCTCTTAATGAATGGGCAATCTCGTCCTCTTGTCGTGAGACATTATCCAAGAAAAAATACTCGGTATTGCGAGCCATTTACGGCAAGTCGTGATGGTTGTTAAATGGCGTACCTATATATGCTCCGGATTTCAGACGAAAACGTTCCCGAATTTCATGCTCTCGGGCTTTTTTAATCGCCAAAAAACCTGTCTGAATAATTTCTGAAGCCGGCAGCGTCGACTCTACCTGCCAGTTTCGGCCATAGACGATCTTGTTGTCCCTGGCATCACCTCGGTAGTTATCTGGGCCGACAACACCCACTTGAATAAAAATCCCCCCGGCATCCTGGTCTACACAAATCAGGCAGTTTACTGAATAGTCGATCTCCAGTACTAACTGCCCCACGGTTTCTCTGGTGTGCATATAAATCAGATAATGCTGCGGAATACAGTGATTACCATTTTCCTGGCTAACATTGGGGGTATGTTCGATCGGGGATTCCCCCAAGCCAGGAAGAAAAGAACCTTCCTTTAGATTTATTTTTCTCAAGGTTCCATCACTTCGGTTACTAACATCGGTTACCGCTAGATATTCTAAGGCATACATCACCAATAAAAATGGAAAAAATCTACCGGCCTGTTGCAAAAATGCACCTCAAGGTGGGCTCAAAGGTAGCACTCAATCAATTCCGGGGAGCTCCCGTCAACATAGAATCCGGTCATAGAAAAATTGCACCCACTCCAAATCTTAAATTTATTCAGGGTAGCTGCAGAAGCCATCCTGTGAAGGCTGACTTTCAGAAATAGCGTCGCAATTCCAACTCTAAATAGTCATCGTTGCGCAAATTATAAGTGGGGTCCTTTTCATCAGCATTGCCAAAGAAGCGCGCCTCCGCCTCCAACAACCAACGGTCATTGAGTCGGTGAGTAACTTCCAGATTGGAAAAGCGGCTGCCATTGTCGAGGTCGGTACTTACTGCCAGCAGGAATTCCGTATCCTGGGTATTATTCAGTGCATATCGAGCCCCTACCGCAATATCATTTTGACTTGCCGTAGACCAGGGCCCACGGCGGTCATCAAATTGATATTCCACCAGCAGCCCCAGATCTGCTACAGATTCACCGATGACATAAAGCGTATATTCGAAACCACCGACAGCCGCCGTCTGCCGATCTTCGCCGCGCGGTTTAAAGGAAATGGCCTCAAATTTCCACAGCCAGTCACCGCGGGTTGTCTGAATGTCCACCCCGGTCTGATCAATCTGCGCATAGTAAGGCGTGAACAGACCATCCTTAGTGAGCTGTAGCAAGGGGTCCCGATTGGTACCGGAAAAATGACTGAGCCCCAGATCCCAATCTCCCAGTACATGGCTGTAACGCAAGGCCCAATCGATATGCTTTTCCTCTCGATCGGATTGGTAGATCACCGCATCTTCATCCACTGGCAAAGGCGCACGCAATCGACCTTCGCGACCGGCAAATTGCCGCTCGCGAAAACCTAGCAAACCGTAGACTTCCAAGGTGCCCCAGTCTCGCTCCATCAGGAGGCTAATCATGGGCTGACCTAATTTGTCCTCGCCATCAATATTTTCCAGGGCGTCATCCTGGTTAATAACATCCACCAAATGCAGGGTTTCAGTCACACCCCAGAAAACTTTGCGCACTCCGGCGTACAGCTCAAAACTGTCGTAAGCCTTCCACCAGTACAGCTCACCCAGATCTCCGTGATTGCGCTCACTGTCCTCGCTGTCCCAACGTGCAAAGGCACTGGCCACAATACGCTGATTTCCATCGTCAAAGTCCCGATAGTATTCGAGACTCAGAGAGGCAGAAATACCGGCATCGCTCTGCGCTGTATCCAGTGGGTCTGCATTGAAAGCGCGGGCCTCAAGGCCCGCATAGCCGGTCAACTCATTCGCTACTGCAGTTTGAGTCAATGCTGCCACCAGGGGCAGCAAGACAAGTATCTTACGGTTTATCATGGGCACAGTACCTATTTTGCCCTGGAGAGACTATTTTTTGTAAAGTCCCTGTCACTGAAGCCATTGCTAAATACCCAGTCGTTATACAACAACTCGGTAGATTTACCCATTTGGTGATTGATCATCATCATTTTGTGCGCGCGCCAGTATTTATCAGCGTACTGATTAAAATCAGAAGCTGTCAGGGTCTTCATCAAATCTCCTTTGCGGTCATAAAAATCCGTCTTCCAGGCACGGTATTCTGTCGTATCAATCCAGATATGCTGAATGGAATAGCCGGACTTAGGGTCTACCGGGTCCAGCTCCAAGACAAAATGGTCACGCCCATCAAAAGTTTCATTGCGCAGATATTGATAAGTGTATTTTTCTACCTCCTGTGAGGCGATATCTTCGTAGGAAAACTCGCTCCCCATAAAGGGGCCAGATTTATTGCTGGAAGAAATACGCTTTACACGCTTCAATGCGGGCAGGTAAAGCCACTGGTCATCAGAACCCACCTTATGTGTAAAAGACAAAAAGGCGGTGCCTTTCACATCGCGGGGATTGTCGAAAATGACTAAGGACTTATCCCCGTCACCTTCCTGCTCCAAGGTCTTTGTGCGCATCGTGCGCACACTTTCTTCACCGTATTTATTGCGCAGGGTCATGGTGAGATTATTACTGAGATCACCAAATCCAAAATCACGACGATCGGCCTCAGTGGCAATTTCCAAGCCCTTTTCTGCAGCTAGGTCCAGTTCACTGGCAGAGACTGAAAAAGAGGTTAGTGCCAGGGCGCTGACAAGCGCCCGAATGGCAAACTGTTTTTTAGAGCGGCTGGGTTGCATAATTTTGCTCCTTATTTTCAATAGTGGGGATAGCGGGGTCATACGCCTTGGCGTCAAGTTTCATCAGAAGAATTGGTAGTAACAGGAAGTCCGCAAATAGAGCCATCAGAATGCAAATTGCAGTCAATAATGCCATGGAAGAGTTCATGCCAAATGAGGACTGGGCCAGCACCATAAATCCGGCAATCAAAATGACCGAGGTCACTACAATCGCCACACCCACAGAGGAAAAGGCATAACGCAGACCGTCTTCCACGTTTTCGCCGGCACGTCGTTGCCGCAGGTATTTACTGAGGAAATGCACCGTATCATCCACCACAATACCTAGCGCCATACCGGTTACCATAGTGACCGCGACATTGACCTCACCTACCAGGGCACCCCAAAGACCAAAGGCCAGTCCAGCAGGCAACAAGTTTGGAATCAGGCTTAGCACACCGAGTTTTACACTGCGCAGAGCGATGCCAATCAGAGCGGAGATCAGAATCAGCGCAACCAACGTCCCTACTAACATGCCTTCCATATTGCGCTCAGCAATATTCGCAAACATGATGGCAGGGCCCACACCGTAGGCAGTGAGACCGACGTTCTTTTCCAGCCAGACACTGCCGGCATCCGCTACCGCTTTCAATTCCTGTGATTTCAGGTTGTCCAGCGTTACCACAATTTGCGTAGAGGACTTAGCCACATTCAGCTGGTTGTTCAGGTCCAGGCCATAGGGCAAGGACAGCTCATACAACAGCAGGTACTGGGCGGCCAGTTCCTGGCCTTCGGGTAACTTGTAGTAAGACGGATCATCACCGTGCAGATTTTTATTCAGACGTTTGAACGTATCTCCAATGGTGTTGACATGGCGCACGCCCGGTTGGGTTTCCATCCACTCGGTAAAATGTTCCAACTTGGCCAGAAACTCTGGATTACTCACACCGTTAGCACTGCCGGATTCCAGGGAATAGATCAGCTGGTAAATACCGGACAAATTTTCATTGATGTAATCGGAATCTGTGCGGAACTCCACTGACTCATCGAAGTAACCCACAAAATCATCATTGATTTCATTGCGCGGTATCATGGCCAATAGCGCCAGCGAAACGATTACGCCAGACAGCAGGATCGGGCGCTGGCGACGGATCACAAAATCTCCTAACACATCCATGGAACGACCAATCTTGGATTCACTGGCCCGACTCTTGACCGGTAATATCGCCATCAGTGCGGGCAGTAAAGTGACGGACAGGAAGAAGGCCACCATCACACCCATAGCGGTGATATTACCCAAGTCATGGAAAGGCGGCGCATCGGAGAAATTCATCGACAGGAAGCCAATGGCCGTGGTGATGGAAGTGAGAAATACGGGGCCCATATTGAGCTGTAAACTCTCTCTGATAGCCGCATGCTTACTGAGACCGCGACGCATAGCGGCAAACAGACTCACTAGAATATGTATTGAGTCCGCCACAGCGAGGGTCATAATAATGGTCGGAGCCGAAGCGGAGGGTGGTGTCAGCTTAATTCCGAGAAAACCGGCCAATCCCATACCCGCAGCCATGGAGAAAACAATGACTAACAGCGCTGCAAAAGTGGCACTGACACTGCGTACCAGCAAAAACACCACTACGATAATGACCAGATACATGAGCGGAACCAAAGTGCTCATGTCCGACTGCGAAGCCTCGAAGAAGGCATTACTCAGCAGAATAATGCCGGTCGCATAGATCTCTACATCGTACTTGGCTTCAATTTCCTCCATTAAAGCCTGCGCAGCTGCCGCCGCTTCTGGCGTTTCAGTCATGGATTTCTGCGGAAGCTGGAAGGTGATATTGATACCCGTCACCGAACCATCGCTGTTTACCAAGCGCTCCTTCAGAGTGGGATCCGCAATGGCAGTGGCCTTAATAGAGGCCAGCGTTGCCGCATCCAGCCCGCTGGCATTTTCCACCAAATCCTGAACCAGAAGATCGTCTTCCTCGGCAATGGTATGCTGGAAATTGGTGATGGAATCCACTCGAAGTGCGAAAGGCAACAGCCAGGATTTCTCCGTCATTTCTTCCACGGCTGCCAGAGCATCACTGGAAAATGCATTACCATCTTTAGCCACTACCGCAAAAAGGATATTGTCATTCTTGGTATAAGTGCGTTGAATTTTTTCATAGGCCTGCAATTGCGGATTGGCTTCGCTAAAGAAAGCCCGATAGTCGTTATTAAATCCGAGAAATCGTGCACCGCTCGCGGCAACAAAGGCCAATAATAACGCACCAATCGCGACCAGCCAGCGATACCGAATTAGCCAGTCCGCATAGCGGCCGACCCAGTTCGCCTGTAATTGGGGGGAAGACATAAAAGCAGCTCCTTTAAACTACCTGACAGAAACAATATTGAATTTGTATCCCAAACCATAACGCCCTATTTGCCAGTTTGGTGCGGGACATTATAAATCCTACTAAAAGTCGATTAAGGGTTCTGGCATTGAAATAAATTCGACCGATCGTAACCACGAAAAAACAAATCTGCTCCAGCGGGAATGAAAGTATTTCCTTAATAGAAAAATGAAAATATTCGATACAACTACAGGTACACTCAAGCAAAAATCACAATTAAATTATGTAATATTGGAAAACCACGGATTAGCTAACCCCAAACTCCCTACCCCCCCATATGGAGAGCAGCCACTAGTAAGCTATACAAACCCGATTTAGAATAGGATTTACGCCAACACGACTACTGACCCCAAAATACCTGGCCTGATAGGGTTTCCGCCATAAACTTAAAACTCTTCCTACCCTGTATTTAAAGAAGGCAGGATGTTTCATTATTGTGGTGGGGAACCTCCAGCTTTTTAAGGTGCTTATTCAGGTTGCGATTAAATTCGGTAAGCATTCCTACATTACTTTTAATCGGAATAAAATATACCCCCTGCTGACCGTTTAATGCCCAGGACGAAAACTGGCAGTATTACTGCTCATCATTGGGAAATATATTACTGGCGATAGTGGGGCGGCGTGCGTTCAAACTGTTTCAATCATACAAAGCTCCGTCCTAATTAATCGCGACTATAAATAAATCGGGGTATTTCAGGGCATCTTTAACAGCGCCATATACACCCATCGAAAACCTCTGGATATAGCAACGGCCATCAACTCGATAATTAACATCTTTAGAGGATATCAATATCTCTAATAGATCTTTTTCTGCGCTTATCTCACCACCTTTTGCATCGAACCCAAGACTAAATTCGTCGCTATCATAGGGTGCCACTATAATGGATTCCGGCATTAGATCGCTTTGAGACTCCAGACTAGCCGTCAACAGAGTGATATCCGAGCGGATCATTTTTAACCCAGTATCTCGCCCTAGAGGGTCTGCCCCGTGCAAATGAAAAATCACGGGGTAACTGTGTTCTGAGCTGCGATAAGACGGCGGCAGATAGACTGCGTAGGTTACGTCTCGCCCCGTATCATCATCTCTCGCAACCTGCCATTGAACTACGCCCGACAACTTAGGTGGCGATATCAGGGTAGAAGCCATGACAACGACTCCAAATCGCTCGGCCACCACATAGCCAACAACGATCAGCAGAAAAAGACCAGTTCCAATAACTCGTTTGACCATCCCATGCCCTCTTCTTATTTCTGTAGCCTCAGTAGCTTCCACATGTTGTACGAACAATCCCGAACCGTTCGGTTCATGTTGTCAACACTTGGCAATTGCTAAAAATCCGACTCCCTAAACCAAACCAGTCGGACACTGATTGGATTCGTCATGGGAGCTTTAAAGCCTACAGGGTTAGAATCGAGCAACGATAATGAGAATTAAGGAAATATGCTGTGAAAAGACTGCTCCTGCCCATCGCAATCGGCACCGCTCTGCTGGCTACCCAAGCTTCAGCTACGGACGCCAAACCTCAACAGCTACTGGAAAATACCGAATCCAAGGTGATCGAGTGGCGCCGCCACCTGCACCAAAACCCGGAGCTGGGCAACCGGGAGTTTGAAACAGCCAAATACATTGAAAAGCACCTTCGTGCGCTGGGGCTGGAAGTAGAAACCGATATCGCCCATACGGGACTTATCGGTTATTTGAAAGGTGGAATGCCGGGGCCGACAGTGGCGTTGCGAGCAGATATGGACGCTCTACCGGTTACAGAAAGAACCGATGTCTCCTTTGCCTCCAAGGCAAGAGCCACCTACCAGAACAAGGACGTTGGGGTGATGCATGCCTGTGGTCACGACACCCATGTGGCCATGCTTATGGGCGCTGCCGAGGTCCTGGCGGGCCTTCGTGATGACCTGGCCGGAAATGTTTTATTCATTTTCCAGCCCGCTGAAGAGGGCGCGCCTGACGATGAGGAAGGCGGGGCCGAACTGATGCTCAAAGAGGGTATCTTCAAGAAGTACAAGCCGGATGTGGCCTTTGGCCAGCATGTGACTTCCTCCCTACCCTCCGGTGTCATCGGTTATCGCTCCGGCCCGCTCATGGCCGCCGCCGATGAATTCCGCATTACCATTAACGGCCGCCAAACCCATGGCTCACGCCCTTGGGGTGGCGTTGACCCTATTGTCGCCGCCGCCCAAGTAGTCATGGGTGCCCAGGCCATTGTCAGTCGCCAAATCGATATCACCAAAGAACCTGCGGTAGTGTCCTTCGGGCGCATTGAGGGTGGTGTTCGCAACAATATCATTCCGGACAGCGTCTACCTGAACGGCACCATCCGAAATTTTGATATGGACAACCGTGCAGAAATTTTCAGACGCTTGAAAACCACTGCGGAGTTAATTGCTGAAAGCTCTGGTGCTAGTGCGAGTGTGGAGATTTTGGAGGGCTATCCGGTAACGATCAACAACGCAGAGCTAACAGAAATGGCTCTGCCTATTCTGAGAGCTGTTGCCGGCAATGAAAATGTCGTGGAAGTTCCCAAAATTACTGGAGCAGAAGATTTCTCTTACTATGCCAATGAAGTCCCTGGTTTTTTCTACTTCCTGGGGGTTACTCCAAGGGACCAGGATGCCAGTAAAGCCCCTAGCAACCACTCACCGCTTTTCTATGTGGATGAAGAGGCTCTGCGTGAGGGCACAGAGGCTATTACACTACTGACTTTGGATTATATGGCTAATTATAAAAAGCGGTAATTATAAAAAGAGCCCCTTTTGGGGCTCTTTTTTAATATTCTCTATTCTTCAACATTTAAGGTTATAGTTTTTTCAGTCGTCGCCCCATCATCATCCGTTATGCTGAATTTAAAAGATAAACTGGCAGGCTCCGCTGGAGTCGTAAAATACGCAATCAATTTGTCCGCATCAATCAATTCAACGGATGGGCCCAATACTTGCTCCCATTGCTGGCTCACAATAACTCCATCCTGATCTCTCGAAGCCGAGCCGCTCAAGGTCGAAACTGTATTAGTCTTAACCCCGCCTTGAGCCCCATATGAAATAACCATAAATGGTGGAGTATTTCCTTCTACGCTTACCGTAAATACACCTCTTGCGGTCTGGCCATTGTTATCTTCAACCTCCAGCTCAAACTCCATAGTAAACTCACTCCCCGGATTTTGTGGTGCTATAAAACTCGCGCTGCCATCAGCGTGAGTTACCAATTCAATATCCCTATCGGAAAGGGAGCGCCAACGATAGTCCACAATGTACGCACCAGGGACATCCCAATAAACATCAGGAACAAGTAAAACATTTTCACGGGGCTCAACACCTTGAGTAGTACTTGTTACCCTGGGGGGAACTAACTCAACATCTACGTTGACAGTCATTTGGCTTGTTGCCCCCCTATTGTCAGTGACACTCAATTTAAACGACAATACAGTTGGCTCTGCTGGAGCTTTAAAACTGGCAATTAAATTACTAGCATTCATCAATTCAACGGGGGGACCCGATACCTGCTCCCATTTTTGGCTCACAATAGATCCATCCGGATCATTTGAATAGGAACCATCCAAAGTCACATTTGTATTGGGTTGAACCACTCTCATAGCTCCAACTCCCATATTTGGAGGCATATTCCATTTCACAAGTACATTGTATACATCCGTCGCTGTTAGGCCATCGTTATCCTCAACCTCAAGCTCAAACTTCAGTGCTATTTCTGTACCCCAAGGAATTTGAGGTGCTATAAAGCTTGCGGTACCATCAGCGTGGGTAGTCAATTCGATATCCATATCGGAGAGTGAACGCCAACGATAATCTACAATATATCCATCAGAATCACCAACCCACCCTTTAAGCAAGACTTCTTCATCTGGGTCCACTACCTGGAGAGTATTCCAAATCGTAGGGGGCCTTAACGCTTCAACCAGAAAATATCTTCCCAATTGAATCTTTGTACCACCATTGTCTTCAATCTCAATCGTAAACCCTAGTGACGAGTAATAGTTTCCTGGCTCTACAACAATTCTGGGAACAACAAAAGTAACAGTGTCATCATCAAGTTTTTTCAGTTCAACACGCGGGCCACCAGATACCTGTCGCCATTGATAGCTAACTATGCTTCCATCAGGATCATAAGACCGGTTTGCAGATAATGTAACCTCTTGACCAACAGTCAGGGCTGTCCCATATAAATCGGTGTAAAAACGAACAGAATAGACCTAGAATAGC
>NZ_JALBWM010000574.1 GCF_023895975.1 Microbulbifer okhotskensis | reverse complement strand
CGCAAAAGTGCAGCCGAATCTCCTTAAGCACGAAGCCGGCTACCCTGAAGCCGCAGACCTATCCGCTCTGATCTCCCAAGGAATTCCCAAGTACGGCATGGAGGGCGTTGGCGTTGGCATGGATTCGGAAGGGTCGGATTGGATCATCACCGAGCTGGAAGCGGAAGACGAACGCCCTCTCTGGATTTCTACCTGGGGTGGCGTAAACACGCTTGCG
>NZ_JALBWM010000573.1 GCF_023895975.1 Microbulbifer okhotskensis | reverse complement strand
AAGGAGGCCATGACCTGGAAACTGATGGACCTGTTGCCGCCGCTGTTGCCGCTGGAGGAATTCCTGCCACTGTGCCAGTATCTGCAAAACGATGAGGCCGGCTTCAAGCGTTATCAGCTATGCGGCAAGATCGCCGACATCTTTGATCAGTATCTGGTGTATAGACCCGACTGGATCGAAGCCTGGGATCGCTCAGAAGCGGTGCCGGCGCCCCTCG
>NZ_JALBWM010000572.1 GCF_023895975.1 Microbulbifer okhotskensis | reverse complement strand
CCATACCGCTGGCACAGCGACTTATATACGGCTGTACAAGCGTAAAGGGAAAAGCAATCAGTATCGGCAGGTGCCTTTGGATTTGGCTGCGGTTTAGGGGGAGATATGGAGGACGCAATTTTAAGGAAAATAAAGCGTTGCCTGGCCCTGGCCAAATCAAGTAACCCCAACGAGGCTGCGACCGCTTTACGCCAGGCACAAACGCTAATGCAGAAGT
>NZ_JALBWM010000571.1 GCF_023895975.1 Microbulbifer okhotskensis | reverse complement strand
AGGAGCTGAGACAGCAGATTGCAACGGGCACACTCCAGCTAGGCGACAAACTGCCCACCGAGTCCTCCATCATGGCACAGCAGAGTGTCAGCCGGACCGTGGTACGTGAGGCATTGCAACGCCTGCAGGCAGCAGGACTGGTGGAAACCCGGCACGGCGTGGGCACTTTTGTCATCGCCAAGCCCAGCGAAGGCAAACCGCTGCCGGATGTTGTCGTC
>NZ_JALBWM010000570.1 GCF_023895975.1 Microbulbifer okhotskensis | reverse complement strand
GCGATCCGGCGCATAGCGTCGTCCCGACAGCAGCAAACTCTTGATCAGTAACGGATATTGATAGGCGCCGGCACAAGGGCTGATTATTTTTGTATTCATGGCTCGATCCCAGGGTGGGTTAAGGTGTACAGCAGATGCATTATGGAAGCCTGAGCGCCGAGCACCATAACGGCATCGGTCATAAAGTTGACTCCGCCGGACATGCTCCCGAACCGCGC
>NZ_JALBWM010000569.1 GCF_023895975.1 Microbulbifer okhotskensis | reverse complement strand
GGGCTCGCTGATCTCCAGCGGCTTCGAATATATCTTTTCCGGCTCCTGGTGGATCACCGTGATCCCGGGTGCGGTGCTGTTCAGCCTGGTACTGGTGATGAACCTGCTGGGCGACTGGCTGCGCGACGTCCTCAACCCGAAACTCTACAAGGGATAAGCCGATGGCACTGTTGGAAGTCAATAACCTTGAAGTCCGTTTCGGCCTGCGCAGCGGCGAA
>NZ_JALBWM010000568.1 GCF_023895975.1 Microbulbifer okhotskensis | reverse complement strand
ACGAAATGGCCTTTGCCCGCGAGGTGTCATCCCATGTGATGTTCCTGCATCAGGGACGGGTGGAGGAGGAGGGCGCGCCCCAGGTGCTGTTCAAAGAGCAGCAGTCCGATCGCTTCCGGCAGTTCCTCAGCAGCAATTTCTGAGGTCGCTGTCGGGCTGAAGTTCATCCTGCGATTGTCCGACTATTGTTGTGGTGCCGTAGAGCAGTGCGAAGCGCA
>NZ_JALBWM010000567.1 GCF_023895975.1 Microbulbifer okhotskensis | reverse complement strand
ACTATTATCGCACCGGATCGATATACACTTTCTCTAAGGCTGTGTCGCGTCCGGGCAGGATAGGAGAGTGGAACACGATGGAGATAACCCTTGATGGCCTGCGTACAGTGGTTCACATAAACGACGCTCTTGTCGCGGATTACAATGAGGGAGATCCAGTGCCGCCCAAGAAAAATACCTGGGACCCAGAGCGTGGCCCAAGGCCCGAGAGTGGTTAT
>NZ_JALBWM010000566.1 GCF_023895975.1 Microbulbifer okhotskensis | reverse complement strand
CGAGCTGCTGCTGCGCCGGCGCGGGGAGGTGTTGTCCAAGTCACTGATCGCCTCCCAGGTCTGGGACATGAATTTTGACAGTGACACCAACGTGATTGAGGTGGCCATAAGGCGCCTGCGCAGCAAGATCGACGACGGTTTCAGTCCGCGCCTGATTCAGACGGTGCGCGGCATGGGCTATGTGCTCGAAATCCCCTCGTCGTATGACCACCCCGGCTC
>NZ_JALBWM010000565.1 GCF_023895975.1 Microbulbifer okhotskensis | reverse complement strand
GCAGTACAGTGACTATGGGGCTATAGCTGTATGAAACTGTCCGAAGTGTTGAATGAATCTATCGCCCGCCAAGCCAATGCTGAGGACAAGTGTACGGGCCGTTTCTGGGAGGGGCGCTTTAAGTCTCAAGCTTTGCTGGATGAAAAGGCCCTTGCCGCGTGTATGGCCAGGGCTGTCCCATATAAATCAGCTTAAATCGTGACTGTAATTATCTTGTCT
>NZ_JALBWM010000056.1 GCF_023895975.1 Microbulbifer okhotskensis | reverse complement strand
AGTACATGTCCATGGTTCCTACCCATTTCACCTCTTAAAACTGTCCGAAGTATTGGGAGATGTAATAAACATGAAACCCTCAAGCGAACTGCAAACGACCCCTCACCGAGTATCCAGCAATAAAACAAAAATATCTTGAATACGCCTGCGTACCAAGTAAATCCCAGCTAAACGCCCTCACCAAAACATACAAATAGAACCTCTATGCACGACAGAACAACCGCCGAAAACTTTCCCAAAGTGAGAACAAAAGACACAGCCTGATCGATTTCGTCCTCTACGGCGAAAGAAAATACCTCGCTTTTGACGTCATAAGCTCATGAAATACACAGGTGGTACATATGTATTTATTAAGCATAAAAATTAAGATCCATACAGGAACATTGACTTATGAAAGGACCTTTCACAGGAGTGTTGTACCCAATTTTATTCGGACTAGCACTTCAATCCGCAAGCGTCAGCTCGCAACATTTTGATGAGGGCGCCTATACCGACAGGCAATTGAAATATATTGAAGAAGGGATTTCTTCTAGTAGTGATACCGCCGTGGTATTGCAAGCTTACACCGGCGATGAACTCAACTGGGATGCTCTAAATAAAAACCTCGACGTACTACGCAACGGCGGAAAGAAGAATTCTGACTTTACGCTCACCCGCTTAATTCGGATTCTATTCTTCCGCCCGGAGATCAAAGATGAGCTGTTCGCCGCACTCAATGGCTACCATTTTTGGTTTGTAGAAGGCGGCACCGGCGATCATGTGTTTGCATCAGAAAATCATATGATCATGTACACCTCCGCCCAGTATCTCCTGCAAGAAAAATACGGCGCTTTTGTCGATGACAGAACCTATATACGACTGAAGCGGTATCTGGAAGTGAAGAATCAATATGGTTTCTACGAATTTTACTCTCCCGTCTATTACCCCTACACCTTATCTGCACTGCTGAATCTGGTCGATTTTGCCGAAGATGAAGAGATTCGCGAACTCGCCAGTGTCGCTGCTCAGCGACTGTTGCAGGATATTTTATTAGTCACGAACGATGAAGGCATCAATTTTGCCGCTGCCGGGCGCAGTAACGATGGCTACCGCAGAAACGGGTCTGGTGGAAATATCAACCGGATTATCTATCTCCTCACCGGCCTCGGGAAAGAGTCTGTACGTACCCCCAGCCCTGCTGGCGTTATGCTCGCCACGTCCGGACTGGAAATTACCGATGAAGTATTCGAGTATTTCGGTAGAGATCTCAATATGAACTACTCCGTTGGCCACTCCCTCGGCGATGCCAAAAATAGCCTCTATGCAGACCTTCCCCAGGAAGAGCGGGTCCCCTTCTACTGGAGCCAGGGTGCCTACTTCCATCCCGATGTCGCCGCCGATACCGCCTGGTTTGCCAGCAAATATCAGCTGGATGGATACGAAGGTCTGAAAGCATTCGACCAATTCCTGGGGCTATCTGAAGCCGCCGCCCCGGCAGCTGCCAAAGCCGGAGCCGTATTCAGCCGCAGCTCGGTACTCTCCTCGGCCAACTTCGCCATGTACAAAGATGGCGGTGTGATGATGCATTCCGTTCAGGACTACTGGCCCGGCCGCCAGGGTTACCAGCAAACCGCCTGGATAGCCACCACTGGAACTCAATCTGTCTGGGCAAAGGTCGGCGATGGTGATAGCACCATGCAAAACGATCATCTTCCCAAGATCAAACAGGTTAATAATGTTGCGGTAATCCAGTACAACCCCTACCCGGCAATCGAACTGTTCCACTCCGGCGGTTCCAATGTCGCATTGCAGTGGCCCGATGGATTTGAGCAGGGTTCTCGCAGTGGGAACTGGAAGTTCGGTAAGGAAGACGACGGTTACGTCGCGGTGCGCTACCCCTGTGGCAATGGCGACTCCAACACCGTTACCTGCGATTGGAATGAGCAGACCTGGGTGGTCATTATGGGAAGCGAAGATCGCTATGGCAGTTTTGACGCCTTTAAACAGAAAGTGCTCAATGAGGTCAGTTACGATGCCGACTGGGAATGGCACGGCTCATTCTGGAAAGGTACGTTGAAGTATGTGTACGACTCAGATGTAAAGTTTGACGGGACTAATATCAGCTTAACTTGGTAACCGGTAGTGCCTGACACGATGGGAAGGCGACCCCTCCCCATGGCTCTCAAAAGGCTTAATACTTAACCTCTCGCAGCAACAGCCTGTGACAGGCAGCATTACCTGCCACCCAACCATCGGAGCTGAAGGCTACATATCCCAGAAAATTATTCCCACTTCTGTGGGAATAACTCCTATATTGGCCTAAAAATATTACCTTCCTAAGAGGATACTTTATCTGCTAAATCTTCCACGCCGGGAGCTTTAAATTTATCGAGGAAGGATTTCTTCAATAAATCGATAAGGAACATACCCAGAAGAAAGCCACCTATAGCAAAAACAATATCACCTGGAACACGCATCCATACCAGGCCCTCTACTAATGGGCTGTGTATCACCTCAGGGGAGCGACCATACCAATAACCGTTCTCTAGCACTGCAAAGAACTGAATTAAACCAATAGGCAGCAGCGACATAAATAACATCGCAGCGAGACCCAAGTTAAGCATCCAGAATGCGCCTTTGATATAACCATCATTCCAAATCAAATTGGTGCTCAGGCCTCGCAAACAGAATAGCATCAACCCGATACCCAACATTCCATAAACCCCCATTAAAGCTCCATGACTATGAGTCGCGGTAGTATTCAAACCCTGAACAAAGTAGAGCGATATGGGTGGATTGATTAAGAATCCTAGAATACCCGCTCCAACCAAATTCCAAAAGGCTGTAGCAACAAAGAAGAGAATGGCCCATTTGTAACGCGCCATCCAGGGAGCAGCATTATGCATGCGATAACTTTGAATAGCCTCAAATCCGATCAAAGCAAGAGGAACCACTTCCAGTGCTGAGAAAATTGCACCCCAAGCAATAACTGAGGTTGGTACACCGGTAAAGTAAATATGATGCAAGGTTCCAATTAAGCCACCGCTGAGAAAAATAACAGTGGCAGACAATACAGCACCATTGGCACTACTCGCACGAATAAGCCCAAGTCTCACAAGCATAAGTGCGATTACCGAGGTTGCAAAGGTTTCGAAGAAACTTTCAACCCACAAGTGAATAACCCACCAGCGCCAGTATTCTGCAACCGCAAGATTGGTATGTTTTCCGGCAAATAGCCCCGCACCATAAAAGAGCCCTATCGCTACACAAGAGCCATAAAGTACCCACATTACAGGCCTTATTTCAGTTTGCGTGGCGAATGCAGGTTTAATTGCCGCTGTTACCAATAGTAACCAGATTATCAGCCCCGACAATAGTAATAATTGCCATACCCGGCCAAGATCAATGTACTCATAACCCTGATGACCAACAAGGAAATTCATATCCAGATCAAAGTACTGCTGTATGCCCAACCACTCTCCGGCCATAGATCCAACAACAACCACTACCAGAGCTAACCAAAGAAGATTAACGCCCAAGTACTGATATTTAGACTCATGCCCCGAAAGGGCCGGTGCAATATACAAGCCAGTAGCCAACCAAGTGGTAGCAATCCAAAATACGCCCAACTGAGTATGCCAGGTGCGGACAACTGAGTAAGGCAAAATTTCAGATAGGGGAATACCATAAAAATTCTGCCCTTCCACGGCATAGTGTGCGGTAATCCCACCCAGGAAGATCTGCAGTAAAAACAATGCAATTGCAGTAACAAAGTACTTAGCAACCGATTTCTGCGACCTAGTGGGTTTCGTAAAAAATAATGGGTCTTTTTCATTAGGTTTCGGCAAAGTTTCATGCCTGCTACTGGCGTGATGCCATACCAATGCACCTATTCCGGCCAACAAGGTGATAATACTGAGAATTGACCAAACGATATTACTCGATGTCGGTGTATTACCCAGCTGCGGATCAAAGGGCCAGTTATTCGTGTAGGTATATTCCTCGCCAGGCCTCTTGGTAATGGCCGCCCATGCACCCCAGAAGAAAAAAGCAGTTAACTTTTCACGGTGCACAAGTGAAGGTATCGTATCTTCCTTCATAGCATACTGCTCGCGCAAAACTGCCAGTTCGGAATCACTACCAAAAAGCGAGATATAGTGCTGGCTCACTTTTTCGATTGCCTGAATGCGTGTTGGTGATAGCGCCACAGAGGTCCCTCCGTCAGCGGACACACGCGTCGTATTTCGACGCATATCCTGACGAAGACTCAATTCCAGTCCGGCCTGAATTTCAGGATCAAGGTTAGCGAAATTGTCTCCATAACGCCGCTGCGCAGTAATTTCCAGCCAGGCTTGGGCCTCTTTATGCAGCCAGTCTGCAGTCCAGTCAGGGGCAACATAGGAGCCGTGCCCCCATACAGACCCCAATTGATGCCCGCCCATTGAGCGCCAGACTAATTGCCCCTGCTCTATATCATCGCGATTAAATACTACTTGCCCCCCTGAATCGACGTAAGCCGCAGGAACCGGTGGTTTCTCCCTATAGATATCACTCCCCAAACTCAATAACACAGTAAACGAGGCGGCTAGCACGATAAACAGTGCAATAACAGTTAGCTTGTGTTTATTCATAACTTTTCCCCACTTAGGGATTATCAATCGTTGTGAGTATGTGCTATCAAAATATGACTTGCACCAGCATTCACAAGATTTAATTTAAAGAGGTTAATTGAGATCCAATCTCTGATTCACAACCAACCTCCGCTGACGACACCCCAACCTGGCAATATTCCTCCCTGAACCACCAATATTTATGAGCAGCCGAAAACACAGCTAATCACCCCAAAACCATTCTGTAGCATTAATTCACTGTCTCCGGTGGGCAGTTGGCCGTAGGCCGTTTAGCGTCCTCTCCAGAGTCTGCTAAAACCACTTTGGAAATTGCCGAGACAACATCTTCAACGCCTTCATTTACTCCTTTCATCTGGTAACTAATTTTCCCTTGCTTGCTTAACACCGTGATCATATTAGAATGTGCAATATCTTTTTTATCATTACTCATTGGCTTATAACGCACACCCAGAAGCGCGGAAAGTTCGAGTACATCATCAGGATTTCCATTCAACATCGTCCAGCGACACTCATTTAAGCCCTTATCCTGAATATAGCGTTTTAACAACTCCGGGTTGTCACGCTCTGGATCGAGGGAAATCAATAAGAATTGAATATCAGATTGCTCAATAGCAGATACTTGTTGCTCAATACGCCTCAAATTGGCAAGGATGATCGGGCAGCTATGCTCACAATAAGTGTAAACAAAAGACACTACCTGCACCCTCCCCTGCAAATCGGAAATATTGATTTTTCTTCCATTTTGATCCAACCAACTTGATGCAACGTGATACACCGAATCATCAGGAAGGTTCGAATTAGACCATGCTGAAGGTATTGGAAAAAGCAGCACTAAAAAGAGAATTACAATTATCTTATTCCATAGTGCATTTTTACCTATCCCTCTATGTTGGCGGGCCTGCGCTCTTAAAGGCCAACTATTCCAACAAGAAATACGAGATATTGACCCACCCTTAGTAAGAGTTAGCTGATTCATTACAACCTCCAGAATTAATGCGAATTGTTCTTTACACTATTAATTAGATCCAATAGCGTAAATATCGTAATCTGTAGAGACTGAATTTGACTCCTCTCATTTTCATTCCAGTAGCAACTATGAGATTTCAGATTCAATCAATATCTCTCGCACAACGAAAACCCAGGGAGCGCATTGTATATGTGGCCTGATAACTGCTGCGAAGCGCATAACGCATAAACGCCGCATAATCACTGGGATCAGAAGAAGAAACGGCACCGGCACCACAAAACAATGACTGCTCCAGCTGCGTATCCCCACGGGACTCCCCCGTAACTAACGCAGTATTGAAATCATTGACCAGCTCCCAGACAATGCCATGCATTCCATGTACTCCCCAGTAATTGGCAGGAGTCTCCTTAACCTTGGGTAGCAATTCATTTGCAGGCCGAGAGTACCATTCAAGAATTTGCTGACGGTACTTGGGATCATTCTGACCATTAACTTTATTGGCACTTGCGCGCGCAACATATTCCCACTCATCCAGTGACGGCAGACGCTTATTCTGGGATTTACAGTAGGCCCGTGCAGAAAACCAGGAAATATTCGTCACAGGCATCTCAGCCAGCTCATTCATATCCAAAGAATTCAGATGACGCAAATAATTTACATCACTAAACACGGGCTTGATATTGCTCTTGCTCCACTGGGGTTTTTGTTGGGTAAATAAATAGTATTGGGCGTTTGTCACCGCGTAGCGGTCAAGCATAAATGACCCAACTATCCGTGAGTCACTCACATTGCCAAAAAGAGGCCTGTAACGTCCACCAGAAATATAGACTACTTCACCGCCCTCTTTACTGCTGGGAGACAGCAGTGCCTGACCAGTTTGTGCTACCAGCGGCAGGCACATCAATAAGGAACAGCCTAACAGACTAATATTCACCATGTGCCTAACCACCATTTTACCCCCCCTTGCAATGCCCTAGTGTGTACGTCTCTCAATAACCTGTTCCGGCAATATTACCCCCCCGTTATTGCCCCAACTGTTCAATACATAAGTCAGAACATTAGCGATACTCTCATCAGATAGCTGCACTGCTGGCATGACACCATTGTAACTTTGGCCGCCAACTACTATTTCTCCAGAGAGCCCATGAAGCAGCACATCAATTGAGCGATTGGGACTTGAAAGCAAATAGTCAGATCCTGCCAGTGGCGGAAAAGCGCCGGGAATACCCTGACCACTTGACTGGTGACAAGCCATACAATTTTGTGCGTAAGTACGCTCACCAAATAATATGCGCTCTTCTTTACTTTTAGCCTTTACAGAGACACTACCTCTCTCGGCAATACTCTGGATGCCTCCCCCCTCTGGAAGGTAGACGCTATCCTCTTGCTTACCTGAATAAACAGCGAGATCCTCATCACCATCAATTTTCAGCATTCCCAGAGCACCTTTATTGAATGCACGGAAAATGGAATGGTCGACCAGTATAAAGGTACCCGGAACATCCACCAGGAACTCTACAACCGCAGAACCTCCTGCCGGAATAAGTGTTGATTGAACATGGTGATTCACCATATCGCCACCCTCAACATAAACCTTATCAAAGATTTCACCGATCACATGAAATGAAGAAACCAGATTAGGCCCACCATTCCCAACAAAAATACGAACCGATTCACCAACATCAGCTCGCATGGCATTGTCGCCAGCTATCGCTCCCACAGCGCCATTAAACACGACGTAATCCGGTATTTCGGAAAGTGCTTTTGCCATATCAAAAGGTTGCAACCCCTCCTCTCCATAACTGCCTTTTGTATAGAATTCGCTCTGCATTATGTAATACTCTTTATCTACCGGAGGCAGACCCTCTTCGGGCTCAACAAGAATTAACCCATACATACCGTTGGCAATATGCATTCCGACCGGTGCTGTCGCGCAATGATAGACATATAAACCTGGATTAAGCGCCTTAAAAGAGAAACGCGAAGAATGGCCTGGAGCTGTAAAGGATGAAGTCGCGCCCCCCCCCGGACCCGTGACTGCATGTAAATCTATGTTATGGGGCATTTTACTCGAAGGATGGTTATTCAGATTAAACTCGACATGATCACCCTCCCTGATTCGGATAAAGTTGCCAGGTACTTGTCCACCAAATGTCCAAAAAGTATATTCAACGCCGTCACTCAAACGGCCAACCTTCTCTATCGTTTCAAGAGTGACAATGACTTTAGCTGGATGATCGCGAACAATGGGAGGGGGTACAATAGGTGCCACAGTGAGCGTCGCATGCTCTACCGGAAGCTCGAGATCTGTTGCCGCAAAGGTCGGTACTCCCATCACCCAGGTCATGCCCGCCACAACAAGAGCAGCAACCTTTGCATTTACCTTCTTGAATCTATTGGTGGTAATCATTCTATGTTCTCCCAACCTATTGCTAGTAGCATGTTTGATTTCTTGTTAGGGCAATTAGCCCTTGACGATAGAAAATGGCCTCCTTACTTATCCCAACTTAATAATCAGAAATAGAATCAGAAACTATCCCCTGAGTGCATTGACGGTACTGGTCTTTCTAAAGACATAAAACGGGTTAATTTTCTTCCAGGCACCATGCACTCTAGCGACAGATATATTCATCCTGACCATGGAATCCAACACCTACAGCCCTGTAAACTGTCATCCGCATTCATACGCCATGTGATATCGTAAATATCACATAACTTAAAAAGGAGTTCAGATTAGGCGATTTAGAAAGCTTGAAAAATATTACAGATTACAACAATTTAAAATAGTAGTAAGCTTCCACCACGAACAAAATCACGAATACAATGCGGAAACCATAGACATTGAATACACCTCTATATTTAAATCCCAAGAACAAGACCGCTAAGAAAACCTATAGATAATATGAAGCCAACGGTGTCGATGGGAGCAAGCCTTCAAGATCTACATTCATTTTTTGCCACCTCCGCCTGACATCACTCTGGCACACGCCCACATACAACCCTTGATTTAAATCAAGTGAAATGCCAGCAATTTACAATTTACATTGTATTTAACAACCCATATTTCCGATGCGAATCAAAAACCTGAAAACCGAACACATTCATCTTAGATAAATACAATACACGCACCAATTACAATCCGCTTAGGCAGGCGCAAGAAACATCAATAAATCTTATTTTTTACAACCACACACTAAGAGGCAACCCAAAACCGGGATAATATAAATAAGGTGGAATAGACACAAATAATCAACACCCTCGCCTCCCGAGCAAATTGAAAACTTAGGATTAACTGACTATCGCTCACAAAGAAGCCCACCCCCACTTAACAGCCAATTAATAAAAATTCCCCTTTGCGGTAAAAAGCCCGCCCAGAGAATCTCCCTTTCGGATTAACTGCCACACTCGATTACCCGCAGCGCCACCCCACCCTGCCGAGGGGTTAACCGAACAATATAGTGCTATCCCCTTATTTTTGATTAGAGCCAGCATCAAACAGACCAACTCAACGTTCAAATCATGTGGAATTGATTGACAAGGTCAATCAACTTAAATAAGGTTGACACTGTCAACCAGTTAACGTGGCACCATGAAAGATTCCGCGATCAACGAATCCCTTCAGCAGCTTATCCGCGCCTACAAACGGCGCTTGCGGGCGGGTATACAGGATCACCAAATTGGCCTGCCGGTCAGCCATATTCGGGTACTCAAAGGCGTTTACAATTTGCCACTCAGTACCGCTCGCTTAATTGCCCAACAGATGATCCTGGATAAAGCCCAGGTTACTCGGATTCTAAATGAACTGGTGCATACCGGGCTGATTGAAAAGACCGACAATCCCGATGACCGACGCAGCCAGTTTCTAACACTGACTGCAAATGGAATAAGCACACTGGAAAAAGTAAGCGGGCAGGAAGCCGAAGTGGCCAGGCAAATGGCCCGTAACTTGAGCAATGAAGAACTCGAAAACTTCGCCCGCATTGCCAGCATTATGGTCGCCAATATGACTGAGCACGCCACCCCAGATGAGAGGAATTAACCCCCATGGCCGAGAAAGTGACCAGAGAATTGGTCGTAATTCGCAAGACGCCAATTACAGAAAATATGCTGCGTATTACCCTGGGCGGCGATGACTTAAAAACTCTCGCCCCGGATCAGGAAAGTGCCTATATTAAATTCCTGTTTCCACCAGATAAGAGCGAGCGCCCGACGTTACGAAGCTACACCATCAGACATCAGCGTGAGACTGAGATTGATATTGACTTCGCTCTGCACGAACATGAAGGCCCTGCTTTAAACTGGGCGCTCAATACACACGCTGGCGATACAATCCAAACGCGCGGCCCCGGCCCCAAAAAAATGACCAATCCCGAGGCAGACTGGTTTTTACTGCTCGGGGACATGACTGCACTGCCCGCAATCAGTGTAAACCTTGCCCAGCTACCAAAAAATGCCAAGGGATATGCGCTAATTGAAGTCGCCAGTAAAGCCGATGCCCAAGAGTTGGAACACCCAGAGAGCCTGCAAATTCACTGGATCGTCAACCCAGTTCCCTCCGGTGAACAGCTCCTGGAGAAACTACAGATACTGCCATGGCTGGAAGGCCAACCCTCTGTATGGGCTGCCTGTGAATTCGAGAGTATGCGCACCCTGCGCAAGTTCTTTAAGCAGGACAAGTCCATACCGAAAACCCATATTTATATCTCCAGCTACTGGAAACTGGGGCAGTCAGACGAAGGCCACAAGCTTGCCAAGCGCCTGGATAATGAGCAAATGGAAGGGCAGGGATAATCCATGGGCAAATGGCAATAGAAAGCCACTCTATTGCCAGCCTCCGCTATTCAATGGGCTCAGACTTTTCTAATCGATACCAATAATTGGAAAGAAAACCCCGGGCATCGGGCTCAGAAATCTGCCTGATAATTTCCGGGGCACCCTGCCTGCAACGCCACTCATACAGAGAGGCACGGCCAACCACCACAGCAGGAATTGCTTTTGAATTCTTGCTGCCGTTACAGTATGAAATTATGGTACTCGTCGGCTCCCGACCAGTGTCAGTTTTCTCACCACAGGGGAGATTAGCCCCGACAAAACAGGCGTAAACACTCCCATCCATACAGCGCCAATAGGTCCCTCCACAACCCAGCCTTCGGGTGCTTCTGCATCGAGGCTAGCAGCCTTTCGAATACCCTCAATAATATATGGCGGCATAGCCGGACCAGCAAAAGTCTTGACCGGGTTGTCATCATTCACTGCCGCCGCACAGTATACAAAAGGGTTGTTGGATAAGTTACCGTCTGGCGCACGACTCGTCGCCGAGGCAACCAATATCCATAACAACACACAACTACCTGTGATCATAGCCGCCAGTCTCAACATGGCCCCGACCTCATCACAAAGTATTCTCCAATGTCCTAGTTTCTGTACACACCACCGAGTTCCGACGGCCGATAACTATTTACGACTTTAGTATGGCGCAGCTTTTCACCTCACAAACTATCTTTTAGTTTCCGCAGGCACGACACTTCTCAGGCGGCAGACATAACAAGTAGGAACTATACTCACCCAAGGTTATTAAGCAGTATGCAAGAGCAAAACTTACTGAGCTAGAAAGCTGGTTGAGAAAATTTCAATAAAAACCCTGTTTTCAAAAGGAGTAATCTGTTGATCACTCACACCCCCTCATCTGGAGAAAAATCACCCACTTCGGAACTCCCACAATGGATCAATTGCCACGAGCGCTTACCCCACAAAGAGGATGCAACCCACCGGGGTTATGTGCGAGTAATCTGGAAATCCACAAGATCGATTAATGGCGACACCAATACCACCTGGGAAGTCGGCATGGATCATTATGAAAATGCCAGCACCTACTTGGGCTGGATGCCCATAGCGAAGAAATGAGAGTAAGTCGTACAAATTTACAACCAATCCGGATAACAATACATCCATACCTGTATTAAAAAAGTGATACGCTGGCTGCTCTATACCCATTCCACCAATCAATGGAAATACTGATTCAGGGTGAACCATTTTTATTGCGCACTTTTAATATCAGCGCCCCTGCTAACCAGCTGCGCCGGAGAGCAGATCAAGCGTTATGGACTACCCCAACTGGCCATTGAAACAAAGACAATTTGTGACTTAGTTTATGAGCCCAGCCCAAGCCCAAGCCCCCTCTCCCTGATGGAAAAATGTACTGACCAGGTCGACAGCAAACTTGTAGGGCACTTTAGGGGCAACCTAATCATTGCGCCAGAAATGCATACCTTTGAGCCTTGTGACACCCAGTTTCTAAAATTACACACCCGCAGAGCGATCGAGCCCAAATCTATTTGGTTTAGCTCGCAACCCGATATCAAGGTCAAAGATTGGAGCAGCCATTTTCTTATCGTAAAAGGCGAACTCCACGGGCCCGGGCGATACGGCCACTTCGGTATGTTTGCTTACCTATTTGTCGCCACCGAGATTGTTCAATTCACGAATGACACCAATGGCCAATGTGAAACCCTGTTCTACCATGGAGACAGCCAAGCCCCCCTTAGAGACCTAAATCCCCTGCGCACCAGACACCCCCATAGCAACCCCTTCCAGGGCTGAACAATAAACAACCCGTAATCCCCCTCACAGCAACAAGCAGCCCCACAACCCTTGACGCCACCCGGCAGCTGAATCACCATTCCCTCTATTTAGCGCAATCCAGACTGGGCCGACCCTCTTAGGGCCAGCACCCACGCCAGCGGAACTGGCTGCCACCTCGATCGAACCACAGAATATCGAGCGCAATAGTCCCCGGTGCAGTGCCACTAACCCGCAGCCGCGCCAGGCCGCCACCCAGGCAAGTAGCACCGCCGAGAAACATTACCAGCGACAACACCCAAGCGACCATGCCAACGCAAACCAAATTCAATTGGGCCCCAGCGCCCCAGCCGTACACAAAGGACAAGAAGCACCCCATGAGCAGCAATAGCGCCGATCGGGAAATCGAAACCCTGCAACAAAAACTCGACTGCCTAAAGCAGGAGAAAAAAGCCCTGATGCAGCAGCTGCTCACCGGCAAGCGCCGAGTCCAGGTAGAGGAAACTCAATGACATTTAGCCAAACCCTCGATCTCGATACACCCATCAGTGAAGCCGATCTGGAGTTTGTAGACGAAGTACTGCACCAATACGGCAACGACGACTCAATACTGGATATCAGCGAGCTGGACGGCTTTCTGACCGCCCTGGTGTCCGGCCCAGAGATGGTTCCCCCCAGCCGCTGGTTCTCCGAAATCTGGGGCGGCCCCGGCAATGAACCTGAGTGGCAGAGCGAAGAGGAGATGCAGCGCTTTACCGCGCTGCTGTTCCAGCTGATGAACAGCAATGCCATGATGCTGATGGAAACCCCTGCAGAATTTCGCGCCCTGTTTCGTATTGCCGAGCGAGAGGGCGAAGCGCCCTTTACCGTTGCCGAGGAGTGGAGCTTCGGCTATATGCGCGGCGTCGACCTGAGCCAGTGGCCCAGCCTGCCCGCGGAGCTCGACACCCAACTACAAGCCATCGCCCTACACGGCCGCGAGGAACACTTCGATCACATCCACTCCCTCAGCGATGCGGTGCACCAGCAAATCGTCACCCAAATAGAACCCGCCACCCGCGCCCTGCACCACCACTGGCTGCAACAACGGGCCCCGGAACTATCGACCAACCCCAGCCCCCACCGAGCCGACCCCAAAACCGGCCGCAACGACCCCTGCCCCTGTGGCAGCGGTAAAAAGTTTAAACGTTGTTGTTTGCATTAAGCGCCCCAGCTAGAAATCTGGGGCAGTCCAAACCAAGAAAATAACCAGCTACAGGGATGATATAGATGGATACGGAAACCACCAGCGCCCCCAAACTCTCTAGCGCCGCGGCAACGCTTTTCGGCCCTGCCGGAAAAACCTTTCTCGAATCGAGAGCTCAATGGGCAGCAGATTATAAAGACCTGCTCTCCCGTATTCAGGCCGCTCGAGAAACCGGTACTATTTCCGATAAGCTACTGGAGGACTTATGGTGGACCCGCAGCAACGGCGTCGCCACCATAAAGACAGGCGCCCTCTCCCGGAAAGCGCTCGAACAATTACAACAAGAGTTTCACCGTCTAACCTGGCAAATTTTTTCTGACGGCTCAGAAGCAACACACCGCCAGGTTGTCGATAGCTTTATTGCTTTTAAAGCCCGAGGTCTGGTTGTTGGCGTGCTGCACTCCGTAATTAACCGGGTCTTTGCGGCCGCTCACCCCAGCTAGTGCACCACTGTCGTATCACCCAATATTTTTAAATGGCTTGTAAAAGAAATCAATCGTCAATGGGAAATTAATCTGCCTGATGGCAAAGAAGATTGGCTGGCAAGCAATAGAGCCCTCAAAGCAATCATCAACCGCTACAAACCGGTTACTTTTGATGATGTGCAAACCAATATTCTGATCTGGCGGCTCTACGCAGAGAACGAATCGCATGAGAGTGAACTGATGGACGAGCCCCCCACGAACTTACCTTCCCAGCCTCTCAATCAAATCCTGTTTGGCCCTCCCGGCACCGGTAAAACCTACAACACTACTCGTCTGGCCGTACAGATCGCCGACCCTCAGTGGTACGCCGATCAAGGTGAGCCCGATAATCGCGCTGTGAGGGAACGCTACGACGCTCTACAGGCAGAAAAGCGCATAGTTTTTACCACCTTTCACCAGAGCTTTGCCTACGAAGATTTTATTGAGGGTATCCGCGCGGAGAGCAGTGACAATGGACAATTAAATTACCCGGTTCAGGACGGTGTATTTAAGGAATTGTGCGAGTCCGCCGATGCCAAAGTTACCCGCCAGAGTGGCGAGCAGATTGACCTTAATGGCCGCCGTTTTTGGAAAATGTCCCTGGGCAACACCCTGGCAGACAACGATGATATCTATCAGGAATGCCTGGAAAATAATTATGTCTTATTGGGCTATGGCGAGAGTATCGATTTTTCTCGCTGTACTAGCCGCGATTCCGTGCGCAAACAGTTTGAGGCGGCCAATAGCCTAGAGATTCAGCAGTCTGACTACCCAATCACGGCGGTGCATAACTTCCGCAATACCCTTCAAGTTGGGGACTTGGTGGTTATTTCCGATGGCAACCGCAAGTTCCGCGCAATTGGGGAAATCACCGGTGACTACCAACGCCTGGAAACCGATGAGCGCACCGGTTACCAACAGGCCCGACCGGTAAAATGGCACCGGCAGTACGAACCCAGCCTGCCACACGAGCAACTGTTTAAAAAAGCGCTCTCACAAATGACACTCTACGAGCTGCGCCCATCCACCATTGATATGGACAAACTCGCAGAGCTGTTGGCACCGCAGGATATTAGCGAGCCTCAGCAAAAGCCGCTGGTCCTGATTATCGACGAAATCAATCGAGGCAATATTTCACGGATTTTCGGTGAACTGATCACCCTGCTGGAACCCGCCAAGCGCAAGGGCGGCGAGGATGCCCGCGAAGTGATACTGCCCTACTCCAAAAAGCCCTTCGCGGTACCGCCCAATGTGTATGTGATCGGCACTATGAACACCGCCGATAAATCCCTGGCACAGCTGGATCTGGCCCTGCGCCGCCGCTTTAGCTTTGTAGAAATGCCCCCCAATCCCGAATTATTGGCGGGCACCCAGGTTTACGGTATCGATATCGGTGAGCTGCTCACAACCCTAAACCAACGTATTGAGGCACTGTTGGATCGGGATCACCTGATCGGCCATAGCTACTTTTTGCCCCTGTGCAGTCTCCCTTTAGAAGAACGTGAGAGCAAGCTGGCCTCTATTTTCCAGCAGCAGATACTGCCGCTATTACAGGAATACTTTTTCGATGACTGGCAGCGCATCGGCTGGGTACTGAATGACCCGGCGAAACATCCGCACCACCGCTTTATCACTGAGGGTGGCCAACAGCCCTTAAACGAATTATTCCCTGCGGATATCGCCAGCCAAATTAATGAGCGGCGCTTTTCCCTCAACACCGCAGCCTTTGTCCAGCCGGATGCCTATCGCGGCATACTGCCCCCTGCGGCCACCACCACTACATCACCGCAGTCGCCAGCATTAGAAGAAACAGAGAGCGCAGTACCGGCATGATCCAGGTTCGCGAGTACGCCACTCTGCACAGCGATCCGGCCCTCTCCGCCAGCCTGGATAGTGCGCAGGTTTCGGCACAAACCCTGGCGTGGCTGCGGGAGCTGGGGCAGAGCCAGGGCAATCGTTTTATTCGGGATAGCGGCGCCCACAGTGTCAAACTGGGCAGCTATGTGGGGTTTCTGCAAAGCCCCACCGGGGAAGCCATCGAGATACTGCCGAAAACCCACCGGCAACTACCCTCTGCCAACGAAGCGCAGCAGAGCCGGCAGTTATTACAGAAAATGCTCGCCATCAGCCTGGGGATTAGCCCCCGCTGTGCCGGTCCGGCCGATTTACAGCGACAACCGCTGTCCCTGCACGAGTGGATTTTTTCACAGTTTTTACAGGCCCTAAGCCGGCTGCTAAAGCGCGGGCTGCGCAGTGACTACCAGCGGCGAGCAGAGGAGAGCCGCTTTATTCGCGGCCGCCTCAACCTGGCCCGGCAGGCACAACAAACACCGGACAGGGCCACCTGGTTCCATATTGAGCACGACATATTTAACCCCGCAATCCGCGAGAACCGCCTGCTCAAAAGCGCTCTGGAAATTACCCTGAAGCTCTGCACCACTGCCGATAACTGGCGTTTGGCCAATAGCTTCAATCACCAGATGGCGGCGGTGCCGACGAGCCGGGCGCCATTGGACGAACTGCCTAAATGGCGCTCAGGCCGGCTGATGCAAAGCTATGAGCCGGTCAAACCCTGGTGCCGTTTAATTTTGCAAAACCTCAACGCCAGCTTTACCCAGGGTGAGCATCGTGGTATCGCCCTGCTCTTCCCCATGGAGCGGTTATTTGAAAATTATGTGGCACATAGCCTGCGACAGACATTGCCTCCCAGCAGTCGCCTGCGCACCCATGCAAGCAATCAATACCTGTTAAAACACAGGCCTGAGGGCACAGAAACCGATAGCCGCTGGTTTCAACTTCGCCCAGATTTATTGCTGGAAAGTGACACTACGGGAAAAGGTCGGCCACAAGTGGCCGTCATGGACACCAAGTGGAAATTATTAAGTAGCCGCGCCAGCAGCAGCGAGAAATACAAACTGAGCCAAGCCGATCTCTACCAGCTCTTTGCCTATGGCAACTATTACATGGATGGTCGGGGCCATATGGCGCTGATCTTTCCCGCCCACGGGGATTTTTGCCAACCCCTGCCGCGCTTTAGTTTTTCCGACAACCTGCACCTTTGGGCGCTACCATTTAATCTGCACAGCCAACAATTGGTAGCCGGAGACTGGCAAGCCTATTTTCCCGGTTTGCTCCGCAGCCCGAAAATGGAAACACTTTTACCCCAATAAAAACGATTTCCTGATTGTACCGCCCACCCCTGTCGAAAAAACAGCTTCCCCCTAAGTGCAATCAATCAACACCCGCAGTTGAAGCGGGTCTATTCTGCCCTGACTGTTCCGAGACTACCGCCTCAACAAGTAAATTTATTGGCAGTCTATCCCGCAAGACAGAATTCAATAATAAACGCGCCACGGCGATAACCTATAAATACCAATCCAACTAGCGCGAAATTATTTAATTTCTCAAATTTACTTTGAGCTGACTGACCACTTCCAAGATGGCGCCAACCAGCTGTAGGAATTCCCGCCCTTTTAACGGAGGAGCATATTAAATGACAGACCTTTGCTTTAAGATCGCTTGAAACAACTGATTAGGAGGTTTTTATCAAGCCGAGTGGCCAGCTCTGTTATTTAGCCCTGCTATTTAGTGGGCAGAAATAGTACCAGTCACATAGCCTCAATCTCACTTTTTGCAGCAATAGCCGCCACTGGATAGACCGTACCCGGCGATTGGAAAATAAATAAGCCAGCACAGTATAAGTCTTTGCTGGAAAGTGCTATACGCATATAAAATACTTTTCCTTTCAAAAGGCTGCGCATACTTTTTGTCTGGAATTCTTTAGCAAAAATGAAGCCAAGACTCCAGCTGGCTTATTTATTAATGATCCAATAAATTCACTTTACGTCTTCAAATTTTGGTACCCCGAAGCATCAGAAAACCCTGATCCAAAAACCCAAAGGAGATTAACCATGGAAATGCAATTTAAAGACAGAGGATTCCTCTCAACGTGGTACTTAAATATGGTCACTTTTGATAGAGAAGATAACCTGTGGTGTGTGGGAACTTCGAATAATATCGGAAAGTGGAATTCAAGAACTTTTGGCCTCGTTGACAAAAAAGAGTACAACCAATCCTGGGATTCCAAGATGATTGCCTTTGACAAGTCAAATGCAATGTGGGGTGTTGGGACTAAAGGTAATCTTGCCAAGTGGAATACCACCACTGGAGCTTGGGAGGAACCGCACATTGAAAAGCCCTGGCCCCTAAAAATGATTGCCTTCGACAACTCTGGAGAGATGTGGTGTGTTGGCGCTGACAGTAATGTAGGCAAATGGAACCCCATTGACAACAAGTGGGATGATCAGGGTGATCTCGGCGGCTGGAAACTGGATTGGATTGCCTTTAGGCCGGGTGATCCAAGAGGTGATATCTATTGCGTGGATACTAGTGGGAAACTGGGACTCTACGACCCCAAATTTCCGAATGATACTTTTCATATCGCATCCAACTTTGAATGTAAAAGCCTCTATTTCCATGAAATATTTGGATTTTGTGTCGGTAATAAAGGCAATATGGGTGTCTCAATTTAATAGGTAACAACTGTAGCTTGTGGATAATATTCACTATTCACGCGCTAGTTGGCAGCCCCGCCCAAGGAGTGTCTCACTTCTTGGGCGGGGTGCAGTACTCATAAGGCCAATAATCCCGCAGTGAGATAAGCACTCTGCTACTCAGTACAGATACCCGTATCAGGGTCTATCCAACCCCAAAGCCACCAGATAGTAGAAGCAACGGCGAGCCCCCAGCTTCCAACCAGTTTCCAACCTCACAAATCTCGAACCAACGCCACTTGCGGCATAGTCTCGCAAGCAGCGAGCTGGCCATAGCGCTTTCCCACTT
Organism: Microbulbifer okhotskensis; assembly: GCF_023895975.1. Lineage (GTDB taxonomy): Bacteria > Pseudomonadota > Gammaproteobacteria > Pseudomonadales > Cellvibrionaceae > Microbulbifer > Microbulbifer okhotskensis. The sequence continues at coordinate 7,536 of NZ_JALBWM010000056.1, read as the reverse complement.
GCTCCACAGCCAGGAAACGGCGACACTTTTATCCCAATAAAAACGGATTTCCCTTTGGAGATAGGCATTACTGTGGAAATGGATTACACAGCAGTACCGAAATTCCAAGAAAAATATGCCGCAAAAATCCCCGCCCTGGCCCTGTTATGCAATCTGGGCTGGTCGTTTTTGCCTCCCGCCGAGGCCTGCGAGGCCCGTAGCGGGCGCCAGGATCAGGTGGTACTCACGGAGATAGTGCGCCGGGAGCTGGGCAAACGGACCTTCCATTTTGCTGGTAAAGAGCGGCCACTCTCGCAGAAGTCCATCGACCACCTGATCGGCATAGTGTGCAGCCCAGCGCTGAATAAAGGGTTAGCAGCGGCCAATGAAGCGCTGTACAACCACCTGCTCTACGGCATTTCAGTGACCGAGTTTGTCGATGGTGAAAAAGCCACCCCCACGATTGCCCTGATCGATTGGCACACCACCGAAAACAATTACTTTGCCTTTACCGAGGAATTCAGCGTAACCCGCGCCAGCGGCGTGGAGAGCCGCCGCCCGGATATAGTGTGTTTCGTCAACGGTATCCCCCTGATAGTGATCGAGGCCAAGCGCCCAGATGGCAAGAAAGGCCCCTCTATCGACGAGGGCATCTCCCAGAGTCTGCGCAACCAGCGCCACGATGAAATCCCGCAACTGTTCGCCTACAGCCAACTGCTGCTGTCAGACAACGGCGCCGATGGCCGCTACGGCACCTGTAACACGCCGGCAAAATTCTGGGCGGCCTGGCGCGAGGAAGATATCGCCGATGGGGCAATGCTGGCGATCAAAAACCGACCGCTTTCCAGCGAACAAGCCCAAACACTCTTCAAACAGCGCGCCCCGGCAGATTTGGACTGGTACCAGACCCTGATCGCCGGCGGCGAGCTGGCCCTGGGGGGCCAGGATCGGCTGTTGATCAGCTTGCTGTCGCCCCAGCGGCTGCTGGAGATGATCCGTTACTTTACCCTGTTCGATAAAAAGGCCGGCAAGATTGTCGCCCGCTACCAGCAGGTGCGCCGATAATCGCCATGCCCAGGCCTATTTTGGTGTATTCAAGAAAAACCTGCCGGAGGTTTTCGCGGTTGGCGATAGCCAGGAACAGGATAAATGGATCAAACTGGCTTTCGTGGTGGACACCGACGTAGACAGGGCGGTAATTGAAAATTCAATCAGCCCGCAAAATATCGAGGCGGAGATTCGCAAAACCCTGATGCCCAAATTATTTATGGAGTGTAAATCCATCGGCAGTGGTATGGTGCAGGCCAAGAAAATGGTGGAGATGATCATTCAGATCACCCGCGTTGGCATGAGCGGAGACTAACCTCGGCATGAATGTGCCCATTATCGATAACCACAAGAGTCCAAACGTCCGGCAATTGAGCTTGCCTATGAGGATGAACGCATCACTTTTGAATGCCAGCCCCGCTCCCAGGCCAATGGGCGAGTGCTGATTAAGGTACACCCCGACTGCCGTGTGGTGGTCAGCGCGCCCGAACCTATCGATAACGATGCCGTATTAAAAGCGGTTAAAAGGCGCGGCCGCTTGATTTACCAGCAGCTGCGGGATTTCTGTAAAGCGCTGGAATATATAACCCCACGGCAATATATCAGCGGCGAAAGCCACTACTATCTGGGCAGGCAATACCTGCTAAAAGTCATTGAACCTGAAGACACCCAACAGCAGGTCAAATTATTGCGCGGTAAGCTGGAAATTTCCGTGCGTAAAAAAGATCCCGAGACTGTGCGCCTGCTTTTGGCCGAATGGTATAAGACTCGCGCCAAAGCAGTTTTTCACCGCCGCCTGGATGCGCTGCTGGAGCAAACACTGTGGGCCTCCGGGCGCCCCCCCCTACGCACTCTCAGCATGAAAACCCAGTGGGGCAGCTGCTCACCGCAAGGGCGTATTACCCTCAACCCCCATCTGGTAAAAGCACCGCGCCAGTGCATCGACTATGTGATTTTGCACGAACTCTGCCACATCGCTGAACACAACCACAGCGAGCGGTTTTACCGTTTAATGAATCAGGTGATGCCCAAGTGGGAAGGCACGAAAAACAAGCTGGATGCTATGGCGAATTTAATTCTGGGTGATACTCTGCCTTTTTTACCGATTAATCGATAAGTTGTCTGGGGAGCCTATGATTAATTCCGTAATATCTCTGCGGGCCTTGCAGGCTGCAGAGGTTAAGCGCGGCTCGTCGCGAATAGCCTTAAGTCCTTTACAAGAGCTGCAACGCACGGCTGTGGCCTACAAGGCCCGCCCTACGGGGCTTTCGTAACGATTCACACTTTGCGTTGCGCCTTATTGAAGGGTCTAGACATTCCTGCGAAGCCTCACCTTGATTGTGAACCGCCCTGAAGGCCAGAGGCCATCACAGAATTAATCAGAGGCTCCCTGAGGTCTCTTGTAGTTCGCTGTCACAGTACGGAAAGCCGACATGCAAAAATCGCCATGGGTTAAAAACGCCATCGCAAAAGCAGATGCACACTGGCAGGCATCCAAGTCCACAATTGAAGGCAAGGTCTTCAGTGATGTACAGGACAGCCAGGGGCTTCAGTACGTCGATGTTGTGATGGAAGGTGGCGGCATGCTGGGTATCGCCCTGGTGGGCTATACCTACATTCTGGAGAAGGCGGGGATTCGTTTTCGCAAAATTGCCGGCACTTCAGCCGGCGCCATCAATGCACTCTTTCTGGCCGCCGCCGGCACCCCCAGTACCAGCAAGAGTGAAAAACTATTGGGCATCCTCGCAAATGCAGATTTTGCCAGCTTTGAGGATGGCGAGGTCTATGCACGGAAAACCGTTCAACGTCTGCTCAAGGGCAAGGGGTTGCTAGGCAGCCTGGCATTACACCCCTTTGACTCGATTCGCACGCTGAGACACCTGCTTAAACACAAGGGCCTTAATCCGGGAGATGCTTTCACCGAGTGGTTGCAAACTGAACTCAAGCAGCTCGGCATTACCAACACTGCACAGCTCAATCAGCGGATTAACCAGTTCCCCCCCCTACTCTATCGGGGCACACCGGACAGCCAGATCGGCAATGGCGAGGTTGCCCTGGTGGCGGCAGATATCACTACCGAGACCCGCGCAGTTTTTCCGGCCAAGGCGCCGCTCTATTACGACAACCCCAGCGCGGTAAACCCCGCCGAGTTTGTCCGTGCGTCCATGTCGGTGCCCGGTTTTTTCAAACCCTACCGGGTAGAGAGCATCCCACAACTCAGCGAGTGTAATACTGTCGCCGAGAATTGGCGCAGCATTAAAGGTATCGGCGATCCCAAGCGCTTCTTCCGCGATGGTTTTCCGAAAGACATAGAGTTTGTAGACGGCGGGCTGGTTTCTAATTTCCCCTTCGATATTTTCCACAGGCCTATCGGCACGCCCAAATTACCCACTCTGGGTATCAAATTAGAGGTAGACCTGTACCAACCAAAATCAGATAAGCTGGGACGCTTTGCCATGGGTTTGATCAGTACTTGCCGTAATATGCTCGACAACCATGTGCGTGCCAGCCTGAATGCGGAATACCACGCGCTGGTAAAGGAAATCCCCATCGACCCGACAGCGACGGGAGAGAACCCTCACTGGCTCGATTTCTCCATGCCGAATCATCACTGCGAGCACTTATTTTTGGCTGGGGTCAACGCAGCCATTGAGTTTCTCAACCAGGGTTTTCACTGGGAGGATTATTTGGTGCTGCGCCAACCAGATTCCTTTTACACCGGTGAAAAGTTGGCTTAAGCCTCCTTGTGGTAAATCGACCCGGGGCAAAAGCTGCACCGGGTCAAGCAACAAACTGCAGCACTTTAGAAGGAACGGCGGCGATAGGATCGGTAGTTCGCCTGCCAGAAATTGCGTTCTAGCAGACGCTCCAGTTGTTCACGACTGACTTTCGGTGCGACGCCATCCAGCTGAGCCTGGGCGGCAACGGCCCGCGCAATATGAAGGCTCACTTCGCGAATATCATTCAGATGCGGCAACAAGGCCCCCGCCCCCTCTTTCACCACAGGTGCCTGCTCCGCCAGGGCGTTCGATGCGGTCATCAACATGCCGTCAGTCACTTTGGAGGCACCGGAGGCAATGACCCCAAGACCAATACCCGGGAAAATGTAAACGTTGTTGCATTGAGCTACCGGATGGTGACGCCCATCAATCTCCACTGCAGCAAACGGGCTGCCCGTTGCCACCAATGCTTCGCCAGCACTCCAGGCGAAAATTTCCGCAGGCGTCGCTTCAGCGCGGGAGGTGGGGTTAGAGAGAGGCATTACCAGAGGGCGCTTGTGCCCGCTGACTAGAGATTCAATCACCGACTGACTGAACAGCCCACCTTGCCCCGAAACGCCTATCAGGATGCTCGGTTCCACTTCACCCACAAGCGTTTCAAGATCCCACTCGGCAACTCCCGGGTACTTTTCCGGGTCCTGTGCCAAGGCCGCCTGGAAGTCATGCAGGCCTTTCATATCAGAGGTCACAAGGCCATAGCGGTCAAACATGAAAATACGTTCCCGCGCCTCGGCATCGGTCAGCCCGGCTTGAACTTTTGCACTTACGACCTGCTCAGCAATACCACAGCCCGCAGAACCCGCACCAACAATTAAAACCTTCTGCGCAGTCACAGATTCCTGCCAGGTTTTGCAGGCGGCGAGAATAGTCCCCAATGCTACAGCGGCCGTTCCCTGGATATCGTCGTTAAAACAGCACAGCTGATCGCGGTAGCGCTGCAGTAACGGCATCGCATTTGTTTGTGCAAAGTCTTCAAACTGCACCAGAACTTTTGGCCAGCGGCGCTTTACTGCTTCGATAAATTGCTCTAGGAATTCGTCGTATTCTTCCTGGGAAATCCGCTCATGGCGCCAGCCCATATACATGGGATCGCCGAGTAGCGTGCGATTATTGGTCCCTACGTCCAAAGTAACCGGCAGGGTATAGGCCGGGCTGATTCCGCCACAGGCGGTATACAGAGACAACTTTCCAATAGGAATCCCCATCCCGCCAATCCCCTGGTCACCCAGGCCGAGAATACGCTCTCCATCAGTCACCACAATTACTTTGACGTTTTCTTTAGTGGCACTGCGCAGTATGTCGTCGATATATTCACGGTCCGGGTAGGACACAAACAAACCGCGATGGTTTCGATAAATACTGGAGAACTCTTCACAGGCAGCCCCCACAGTAGGGGTGTAGATGATTGGCAACATCTCATCAATATGGTGCTCAATCAGATAGAAGAACAAGGTTTCATTATCGTCCTGGATGGCCCGCAAATAAATATGCTTTTCCAGACCCGTCTTGCACTGCTGATATTGTAGGTAAGCCCGCCTGGCTTGCTCTTCAATGGTCTCAACATTATTCGGTAGTAAGCCTACCAGATTAAATTCGAGCCGCTCTTTCAAGCTAAACGCACTGCCCTTGTTGAGTAGCGGCATTTCCAGTAGAGATGGGCCTGCATGGGGAATGTAAAGTGAACGCTTTTCGTTATTACTCATAAGCCTGCTTTTGCCTATCGCTTGGGACGATGATTATTGCGTAGCGATATTTCTTTATGACTAATTTAGCCAACTTAGTTTTCAATGTTGGAAAAATATGCCAATTCAATTGGGCCAGGAAGACTATCTATTGTGAGAATAGATGACAAGACCCCTGAGATGGCCCACTTCACGATTAAACAGAATCGCTCAACTATGCTAGCTGTAATTTCACACTCATTTGTAACGAACTTGCCCTAACTGAAAAGAGTCGACCTCTTTCAGGAAACGGAGTCGCCTTCATGCACAGAGACATAGCAAGATTAATTTTTCTTTCCATTATTGTTCTGCTGAGCCTTTACGGCTGCAGTAAAAACCAAGAGGGTGGCGATTATGCAAAACCGGAGACAGAGTCTCCAACCACCAAGGACACAGACAAACGTGAAGTACTCACCGCAATGGCCCCAGAAATAGAGGCAGAGCTGACTGCACAAAATGCCAGCAACAAACGCATCGCTCGCAATGTCTATTTTGGCGATACACATGTCCATACTGGCTGGTCGGTAGATGCAGGATTAGATGGCGCAATCCTTACGCCCGACGATGCTTACCAATTTGCACTGGGGAAAACCGTCACCTCCAATAGCGGACTCAAAGCCAAACTAAGTCGCCCCTATGACTGGTTTATGATCACCGATCACTCAGACGGCATGGGGGTTATCAGCGAGATAATCGATGGCAACCCCGAAATGATGTCCAACGCCACTCTGAAGCGCTGGCGCCAGGCTTTGATTTCAGGGAGTGAAGAGGCGACCAATGAAGCAAAAAGCGAAGTCATTGTGCTGCAGTCAGAAGGCAAATTGCCAAAACAGGTGATGGACCCCAAGTGGATGAAATCCGCCTGGGAAAAAACCGTAGAAGCCGCCGAACAGTATTACAGGCCCGGTGAGTTTTCCACTTTTATCGCCTTTGAGTGGACTGTCAATGCCGACGGTGGCGACAACCTTCATCGCAACATTATCTTTCGAGATGGTGCAGACCGTACTAAATCCCTCCTTCCGCTCACTACCTTCGATACAAAGAACCCAGTGAAGCTTTGGGAGTGGATGAAAACCTACGAGGATAAAACCGGCGGACGAGTACTCGCCATTCCACACAACGGCAATATGTCCAACGGCCGCATGTTTATCGAAAAACAGTTCGATGGTTCGCCTCTCACCCCAGAATGGGCACAAATGCGCGCACGCTTTGAACCCCTCTATGAGCTGGTACAGATAAAGGGGCAAAGTGAATCGCACCCTTCCTTATCACCAGAGGACGAATTTGCCAACTGGGAACTATGGGATCGCGGCAATTTGATCTTAAAGCCAAAGCCCCCAGGTGCCCTGCAATATGAATACTGGCGAGAGGCACTTAAATCCGGCCTGCGTCTTGAAAAAAAACTAGGCACCAACCCTTTTGCTATGGGCGCCAACGCTGCCACAGACACCCACACCGGTCTCTCTACTCCCGATCAGGACAACTTCTTCGGAAAATTCAAGACATTGGAACCCAGTAATAAAGAGCGCTGGGCCTTTCCCCTGCTAAAAGGTGTCGGCGGAGAATATTTCGGCTGGGAGCAAGCTGCTTCGGGAATTACCGGTGTTTGGGCAAAGGAGAATACCCGGGAAGCCATCTGGGATGCGATGTATCGCAAGGAGACCTTCGCCACTACGGGGCCACGCCTGTCAATACGGTTCTTCGGCGGCTATGAGTATACTGACCAAGATATGCACGGAGATCTGGTTGCCAATGGCTACAGTAAAGGCATACCTATGGGTGGTAGGTTGCCTTCAGCCAACAAGGGCCAAGCACCCACATTTCTGATCACCGCACTAAAAGACCCTGAAGGCGCAAATCTGGATCGCATTCAAATAATCAAGGGCTGGCTGGATAACAACGGGCTGGCACGTGAAAAAATATTCAACGTGAAATGGTCTGGCGATCGAAAGCTGAGTTATTGTCAATTCTGGTGTTCAACAGGCCTGATCAAGCAGCGCTCTGGTCGA
>NZ_JALBWM010000564.1 GCF_023895975.1 Microbulbifer okhotskensis | reverse complement strand
ACAGCTTTATTGTCAATGGCGATAACGCGGCAACCAGCTACGACATCGCCTTTACCGGCCTGAGCACCGTGGATGCCGCCAGTGGGACGGACAGTGTTACCGGCGCCGATGGTGCCGACTGGATCCTGGCCGGCACGGATAATGAAGCGGTTAACAGCAGCATTACCTTCAGTGACGTCAATACGCTCACCGCAGTCAATGCAGACCTGATCGGAACCA
>NZ_JALBWM010000563.1 GCF_023895975.1 Microbulbifer okhotskensis | reverse complement strand
GACGTCGAGACGATATAACGCCAGAGGTAACGGAAGATGGACATCAAACCGATTCGCACTGATGCCGACTATTGTGCGGCACTGAAAGAAATCGAAATGCTGATGATGGCGGAGCCAGGCACGCCCGAAGGCGAAAAGCTCGACGTCCTGGTCACGCTGGTCGAGGCTTACGAAAGCAAGCATTACCCCCTAAATCTTCCCGACCCTGTGGAAGCCATCA
>NZ_JALBWM010000562.1 GCF_023895975.1 Microbulbifer okhotskensis | reverse complement strand
ATGATCCCTGGTGGCTAAGCCATTACCCGCCCAACGGCTGGGGCTGCCAATGCACGGTGATCGCCTATAACCTGCGCGACCTAAACCGCATGGGCAAAAGTGGCCCGGACAAAGCCCCAGCGATCAAACTGCGCAAAATCACCTTTAAAGGCGCAGAGATTGAGATGCCGGAAGGTATCGACCCCGGCTGGGATTACGCCCCCGGCGGCAGCGATATTCA
>NZ_JALBWM010000561.1 GCF_023895975.1 Microbulbifer okhotskensis | reverse complement strand
CGGAGAAGGCGACTGATGTTGCTTTTGTCTGCGGGATCGAGGCGGGAACAAAGGATATAAATTTTCAGCTGAGAGGAGTCTCTGCAGTTGCGAAGCATGGAGGTAATGGTAGCCCCCAAACCTTCCATACCGGAGGTGTTAACGTTAAAAACTATGTTCATGGTCGACCTGTGTAAAACTAAAGATTACCGCAATTGCTGGTAGGCTGATTCCCATTCTTC
>NZ_JALBWM010000560.1 GCF_023895975.1 Microbulbifer okhotskensis | reverse complement strand
ATGGATGAAGACTACAACCAGTACGAACTCAACGCCGACGATCTGGAAAGCGTGCTGCCCTTTATCGTTGAAGGCATGACCGACATCTGCGCCGCCGTCTTCTTTGAAGGCAAGGTCATTTCCGTCGATCTGCCCACCAACATAGTGCGCCAGCTCACCTACACCGAAGGCTCCGCCCGGGGCGATACCTCCGGCAAGGTGATGAAGGTCGCCCGTCTCGC
>NZ_JALBWM010000559.1 GCF_023895975.1 Microbulbifer okhotskensis | reverse complement strand
ACGCCGGCACAGCCAGGCCTGCAGCAGCGCCAGTGGCAGCGCCTGTACCGCCACCAGCATGGCCAGCGACTCACACTTGCCGAAGGACTCTTTCAAATCCTCCATATAGAGCACAGACCGCCCGGCAAACATCGCCTGGGTATCAATGCCCCGCGCTTCAAGGCGTACCAGAAACTGGCGCGCCGTGACTATAGTCTCAAGCCCGGCCTGATCGGCCGCGGC
>NZ_JALBWM010000558.1 GCF_023895975.1 Microbulbifer okhotskensis | reverse complement strand
CAAGATTGCCGGTATCAAGCTGTGCGAGAGTTTTAACCGCCAGCATGACCGGGATTTCCGTTCGGTGATGCCGACCAATCTTTACGGGCCGGGTGACAATTTCCATGCCGAGAATGCCCATGTGATTCCTGCGCTCCTGCGCCGGTTTTATGATGCGGTTCAGTCACAGGCCGATCAGATAGACATCTGGGGCAGTGGCAGGCCGCTGCGCGAATTTCTGCA
>NZ_JALBWM010000557.1 GCF_023895975.1 Microbulbifer okhotskensis | reverse complement strand
AAACGGGTATTGAGCCGGGTGACGGCGCGTTGCACCGAGTTGGCGTATTCAAGCTGCGTCATGGCCTCGTTGAGCCGCGAGGAGCTCCACTGGCTGACAAACCAGCCGGATAGCGCAACGGCGGCCGAGAAGGTCGATAACAGCAGTAATCGGGTTCCGACTTTCATGTCCAATCCCCTGGGTGAAACTTAGAGGTCTTGTGCTTCAGGGGTTATCTGTCGC
>NZ_JALBWM010000556.1 GCF_023895975.1 Microbulbifer okhotskensis | reverse complement strand
AGTGACATCCGCCGCAACGATGGGCGCTGCCGTACCGCGCAGGCTCAGACTCGGCACCTGGCTGTCGTAGGTCCAGCGATGCTCGCCCGAAGCTGTATCCAGCGCCGTCACCTTGCCATTGACCAGCTGCACCACCACCAGATCGCGATTAAGCTGCGCTGGCGCCACGGCTTCGGAGGACACCTGACGACGCCAGAGTTCCTGACCGCTGCTGCTGTCCAG
>NZ_JALBWM010000055.1 GCF_023895975.1 Microbulbifer okhotskensis | reverse complement strand
AACCGGCGACCTCAACCTTGGCAAGGTTGCGCTCTACCAACTGAGCTATTCCCGCAAGTTGACCCGGCAGCAATGCTACCGGGTCATGTTGGTATCCCCAAGGGGAGTCGAACCCCTGTTACCGCCGTGAAAGGGCGGTGTCCTAGGCCTCTAGACGATGGGGACAGAAACTTGCACTATGACCTTTCGGTCCCGTGCTGCCACGCTGTCGATGGCAATGCCACTGATTTCTCGGTAGCGGCACTTCTCGAGTTGACTAGAGATCATCTCATGAAGCGAAAAACTTGGAGCGGGAAACCGGGTTCGAACCGGCGACCTCAACCTTGGCAAGGTTGCGCTCTACCAACTGAGCTATTCCCGCAAGTTGACCCGGCAGCAATGCTACCGGGTCATGTTGGTATCCCCAAGGGGAGTCGAACCCCTGTTACCGCCGTGAAAGGGCGGTGTCCTAGGCCTCTAGACGATGGGGACCCAGAATCACCTCTGTCATCAGCGCTTCGTTTTTAGTGTAGCTCTGCGTCAGAAGTGGGGCGCATTCTATGTATCGGTCGGGGAGCTGTCAACACTCTCGTGGAATTTTTTTTCTTTAATTGTCAGACACTTACCAAGCCTGGGCGTTTCTCGGGACACATTTTGGCGCTACGCGGTGTCGGTGCCCTTTAGTACCAATGCATGAAGATGTAACTCTTCCAGAAAAAGACGGATCCGTTTTGCATTGGCACCCAGATCACCAACCCCCACGCGGGAGCTAGAACGCACATCAACCCTGGAGCCACCGTCCTCCTCCGCTCGGACCCGTACCACAATATCATCCGTAAAACCGAGAATCGGCGTTTTATCCACCGCCTCCAAATGGCCCTTTTGCGGATCAAAGGAGACTATCTCCCACCCCAACTCTTCAGCTACATCTGCTGCGACTTCGGTGGTGCGGGAGACTGGCAAGTGCACATGCAGCGGAACAATATCGGCATAGATATCCGCGCCCCTCTGCAGTTGTGCCACTTCACTCCCTTCGTACTGAGCGCTGTTATCGCCTTTCTGGCGCAGAGCCAATACCGCTTGATACTGGGGCGGGTTGCGAGTATCAGTAGTGATATCGTGTATTCTCGGCAGGTCGAAATTCCCCTTGCCCACGGTCGCCAGAGGCACCGCCAGTGGCAATAGCCCGAGCAGCGCCGCCCACAGGGCATTGCTGCGAGTAAGAGCCTGCCCTTTTCTCATGCCCCAGACAAAAACGAACAAACTCAACAGGGCAACCAACAGTGTCGCGCCACCGGCAAAGATAAAGACTTTAAAAGCCATCGAGAAATGCAGGAGGCCAAACCGAAGTGCCACCCCCGACAGGGCAATCAGTAGCAACAACAGCCACTGCACTCGCAATAGCCAGTTACTCCAGTGTGAATTTGTCACTCAGCATCATCCTCCCCATCGGTACGGTCCTGTTCCAGTTTAACCGACAGGGAATTAACACAATATCGCAGCCCGGTGTCTGTAGGGCCATCATCAAATACATGCCCCAGGTGAGCGTCGCACTTGTTACAACGAACTTCCACCCGCCGCATCCCAAAACTACTATCCGGTAGCTCTTTCACTACCCCCTCACTATGCTCCGCGTCGAAACTGGGCCAACCGCATCCGCTTTCAAACTTCGCCGCCGAGGCAAACAAAATCTCGCCACAGCACCGACAGCGATAGATTCCATCGTCAAAAACATCCCAATATTCGCCCGTATACGGAGCCTCTGTCCCACCTTCACGGCAGACTTTAAACTCTTCATTTGTAAGCCGGTCACGCCAGTAGTTATCGTCTATTTCTTTTGACATACTCTAGTGTTTCCCTATTCAATTGGGTCTTTCTGATCAGGCGCCATTAAACGGTCGGCCTGTTTCATTGACGCCCAGATTCCCGCAGGAGCGGTACTTACCGCTGTGGAATTACTACCCGGCTTTCGCGCAGTGAACTTGCAGCTCAGGGCCGCTCCTGCACCGCTACAGGGCTACAGAGCTACCAAACCACCATGAAGGACTTCAATAAATCAGAAAAACTGCACGGCGTCTGCTACGAAATCCGCGGTCCCGTGATGGAACAAGCCCAGCGCATGGAAGAGGAAGGGCATCGCATCCTCAAGCTGAATATCGGCAACCCTGCGCCCTTCGGCTTCAATGCCCCTGATGAAATCATCCAGGACGTCATTCACAACCTCTCCCAAGCGCAGGGCTACGTAGAGTCCAAGGGGCTCTTTGCCGCACGTAAAGCCATTATGCAGGAGAGCCAGACCCTCGGTATCGAGGGAATTGAAATTGACGATATTTATCTAGGCAACGGTGTTTCTGAGTTAATTTCGATGTCGACCCAGGCACTGCTCAACAGTGGCGACGAGCTTCTGTTGCCAATGCCCAACTACCCACTGTGGATGGCAGCCACCAACCTCACCGGTGCCACACCGATACTCTACCGCTGTGATGAAGAATCCGGCTGGCTTCCCGACATCGAAGATATCAAAGCCAAAATTACGCCAAGCACCCGCGGCATCGTGGTGATTAACCCCAACAATCCCACTGGAGCTATCTACCCGCGCGAATTGCTGGAAGATATTGTCGAAGTGGCACGCAGTCATAATCTTGTCATCTTTGCCGATGAAATTTATAGCAAGATTCTCTATGACGATGCGGAATTTACGCCGGTGGCCAAGCTGGCCCCGGATGTACTTTGCCTGAGTTTTAACGGCCTCTCAAAGTCTTATCGATTGGCCGGCTTCCGCTCTGGCTGGATGATTATCAGTGGCGCCAAACACCGCGCCAAAGGGTTTATCGAAGGCATGGAAATACTCTCTTCTATGCGCTTGTGCGGCAATGTCCCAGCCATGTACGCAGTGCAAACTGCTCTGGGTGGCTATCAGAGCATCAACGATTTGATATTGCCCGGCGGGCGCCTGCGCCAGCAGAGGGATATGGCCCACCAGATGCTCAATAACATTCCAGGCGTGAGCTGTGTCAAACCCAGTGGCGCAATTTATTTATTCCCCAAATTGCATCTGGATCATCACAAAATCGATAACGATGAACATTTGGTGCTGGAATTCCTGCGCCAGGAAAAAATTCTTTTAGTACAGGGCAGCGCCTTTCACTGGGATGCGCCGGACCACCTGCGCATCGTATTCTTACCCCGAGCCGACGACCTGTCTCACGCCATTGAGCGCTTGGGCTATTTTTTGGAGCGATATACCCGTTGATGTTGGACGATTTACATATTCACGATTTTTACCGGGACGCCGGCAGAATTCTGCTGGCGATGTTCAACCAATTCCCGGTACCGGCAACCGTATACGTAGAGGATATTTCCGGCCCCGACATGCCGGATGAATACGGCTTGCATTCACCCCGACACCTGGCGTGCCTGGGGGCTATGACTTGGCTGAGGCAAAGCGGTTATATCGATTTTTCACAACTGGTGCGGCAGGAAGCCATGGAGGACGCAGTACTGAGCCACAAAGGCTTTCTACTGTTAATTAATACTGAGGCCGAGCCCGAGGAAAATAACGCCCAGTTGCTAAACCGTGCTGTACGCGACGGTTCATCGCCCCAATTACAGACGCTACTGGAGCGCCTGATGCGGGAGTTTTCTGCGCTTTAGCTGCGCGGCCCTTAAGGGCCACTAGCGCTGGCGGCGATATTTTACGTGTAGCATTTTGAGGGCCGCGTCCGGGTCCCGGTCGGGGAAATCCAAGTTTTGCGCCAGGCGCGCCACCACGTCATAACCGCAATCGGCAGCGAGTATCAATTCGCGAAAATGAGCTTCACTGTGACGCGGCGAGTTGATGACCATCAGCAAGTCCGCCTCATCCGCGAGGCAAGCCGGCAGCTGCCGCAACAGTTTCTCGTAGTTTTGACCCACATCAAAACGACCCTTTTGACGCGTTGGCGGGTCGATAATACCCAGTTCAAAAGGACCACGGCGATCAAAGCGTTTAAATTGCCGCAGTGCATCGAACTGTAGAAACTGAACGCCTTTCAATGACAAAGCATTGATTTCGTGGTTTTCACGGCCTCGATTTAATACACCACGATTGACATCCACATTGACAACATCAATGTCACCCACAGAGCGGGCCACAGCAGAAAAAGCGCAAGTAAATGCGAAAAGATTCAGCATTTTTACCGGTACCTGCCCCGCTCGAGCGCGCACCTGCGCCTCAAGCCAAACCCTGCCCGGCTCTATATCCAGAAAAAAACCCACATTCTGGCGATCGAACGTCAGAGGAAATTTGAGATCGCCGCGCCGCGCGACCGGCTCGATCACCGCCTCGCCACAATGCCATTGCAGCGGCGCCCCGGGAAGATAGCGACGCTGGGCAGCAACCCCCTGGTAGCCACGAGGCTCAGCCATTTGCCAGAGCTTTTCACACAGCTCCGTCTCGCCCTCGTACTCCTCAAAGAAAGTCACCAACAATGCAGGGGCAAAGCTGTCGACGCAGACCTGCTCCAACCCCTCGTAATAACGACCACGCCCGTGGAATAAACGGCGACTGTCGTTACCGCTCTGCCCTAATTTATTCTCTACTTGCTCTAGTAGTAATTGCCAATCTGTACTCATTTCTTATTGGATTTCCCCGTTACTCAGTGGATAGAGGATCGCGTCCCGGTAGCCTGTGACTACCCGGATAAAACCACTCCACCGCTTATCAAGCTCCGGAGCACCGCTATCAATCAACAGCGGACGCCCCTCTAATTCAGTAATTTTGGTTTTGCTGGCCACCACAATCAGGTTGTCGCGCCCCACTGCTCGCAACACCCTAGGCGAAATTTGCTGATTCCCCCGACCGATCAAATGGCCTTGCCCCCCAATCGCCGTCAGAATAATTTTGGCCGGCCCAGAATGGGCGGCTATCGCCTCTTCAACTTGTGGTGCGCTGACATCTGCCTGCAGCAGTTGCCCGCCGAGTAATAAATCCACCCCCAATAAAGTCCCCTGGCAAGCAGATTCCCTGAGAATGGCCAAAGTGGTGGAACCAGGTCCGACGATGTACAAAGTTTCCGGATCGAGTTCCTCGGTGATCTCTGCGGCAATATCGGCAACCGCCAACTCTTCCACTTCACGGCCGGCATTTTTAACCGACTGCAAAAACTGCCCCTCCTGAGGGACCAGCAACTCTCCATAGTAACGGGTACTGACACGCCCCTGACGGAAGGACTGCTCGTTAATATCCCGCACTTCGCGCTCACAAAGATCCACCAACTGACCCGCCATCAGGCGCCGTAAAATCTCTCCGCCGGCCTTGGGTGAGATGGCAAAACAGGCCGAGTGCATTTTCACACCAGCGGGAATCCCCAGCACTGGGAAGCTACCTCCCAGAGCATTAACGATATTGCGCGCCGTGCCGTCACCACCAATAAAGACAATCAGGTCTGCGCCATTGTTGCGAATGGTAACCGCAGCGCGTTCGGTATCTTCCGGCGACGATGGGGAACACTCAGCCACACCCACCTCAGAGACAGAAAAACCCAACTTGCGAGCAGTGCTCGCGCCCATATCACCGGCAAAACATAGAATTCTCAGCTCGTCTGAATAAGGTTTCAAAGCCTCCAACGCCAGAGCTGCACGCTGATTTGCCTGCGGCTCTATACCCACCTTCAATGCTCGCTGAACTGTCTCAGCGCCATCACTACCCTTCAAACCTGCCGGGCCGCCGACGCCAGCCCAAGGGTTAATGATCAAACCCAGATTTTTGACTTGTCTGCCTAATTGCACGCTAACCCCAGGACTGCCAATTGCTGTTTTTGCCGCTCTTCCAAGACCTGGATGAACGTGCGGTAGTGGCTAAATTCAAGGCGCTCGGGATAGTCTTTGCGCAGCTGATCAAACGCCGCTTGCATCGGCGCTGTCCCCGCCGCCGCCGCGCGCAGACGGCGATCGTCTTCGCGAGGATCATACATTTGCAACAGTAATTCGGCGGCCGAATCACCTACAATTTCCACAATGCTTCCAGTCGATTTATCCTCGACTGCCAATGGCGCAATACCCAGCTGCCGGCACAGCGCTTCGCGGATCATACGCGTCCCCGCGAGCTTGCCATCCAAGCTGTAACCGGCGATATGCGGCGTGCCCAAATCAACCGCTTGCAACAAATCTATATCGATATCCGGCTCGTTCTCCCACACATCCAAAACCGTGGTAAAACGTTTGCCCCGCTGGATTTCCACTAGCAGAGCGCGATTGTCCACAACCCCGCCCCGGCCGGCGCTGATCAGCACAGTGTCATCACGAAGGCGCTGCAACTGCTCTTCACCAATCATATGGAAGCTGGGGTAGCTCCCCCCTTTAACCAGCGGCGCGTGCAGGCACACAATATCCTGGCAAAGCACTTGATCAAGTCCACTCGCATCCGGGTTATCTTCTAGCCAGGGATCGTATACTGCGCAGGAAATACCCAAAGCTTGTAGACGCTTGTGCAGCAACCCTCCGACATTGCCACATCCAACAATGCCAAAGCTGCGGCTGCGCCAATCCACTGCCAGTGCTGCCAGGGTACAGAAGACATACTCCACCACTGAATTAGCATTGCATCCTGGCGCAGCACTCCAAAATATATCATTGCGCTCCAGCCAATGCGTATCCAGGTGGTCAGTGCCAATAGTACAACTGCCAACAAAACGTACCCTGGTGCCTTCGAGTAGACTCTGATTGACCTGGGTCACAGAGCGCACCAGCAGTATGTCTGCATCGATCAATTGGTCACGCGTCAGTGTACGTCCGTGATAGCGCTGCAAAGTCCCCAGGTCACCGAAGTACTCCTCCAGCGCCGGGATATTTTCATCCGCGACAATTTTCAGGCCGGCACTCTGTGCAGCGCTATCCGTCATGTAAATTCTCCATCAGCACCGACCAAGGTGCGTTTAATCTTCTTACTGAGACCGCCTATACCAAACTCTTCCACCATCGCCTGGGCTAGGTCAAGGTCCACTGGCTGCGGTCGAAGATCCTCCAATTTCACCACCAATGGGATCTTCTCCTCCAGGCGGGTCAGGCGCTTGGCAAGACGCAATTGCTCTTCGTAATTGCCAATCCGGGACATCAGCCCACTGGCACCTCGAATTGGCAGCGAGGCTACGGTATCGAGCTGCTCCAACAGCGCCTCAATCGTGTCAAAGGTCCCCAGCAGGCGTGCCGCTGTTTTCGGGCCAACACCGGGTATACCGGGAATGTCATCACTGCTATCACCCACCAGGGCCAGGTAGTCGGGGATCTGTTCCGGGCGCACCCCAAACTTATCTATCAGGGCGGCGCTATCCAGGTGCTGGTCCTTGGCAAAATCCCACAGGGATGAAGCCCCACGAGCCAGCAATTGCCCCAGATCTTTATCCCGGCTTACCACCACCGGCGCCTGTCTGCGCAATTTTCGCGTCAAAGTGGCAAGTATGTCGTCCGCCTCAAAGCGCTCACTGGAAAAACTCGCGACTCCCAGCACCTCAGCCATTTCCCGGCAAGCTGCCAACTGAAAAGCCAGGGCCTCATCCGGTGCTGCACGACTGCACTTGTAGTCTGGGTAAAGTTCATTGCGGAAACAGCTGCCCAGGGACTCATCAAAGGCACAGGCGATATAACGGGGCTGTCGAGCCCGCATATCCAGTAGAAAATTGGTGAATCCGTAGACCGCTTCAGTGGAGTAACCACTGCGACTCTGCCAATTGGACGGCAAGGCGAAGTAGTAGCGAAATATATAGATAGAAGCGTCTATCAAGTAACTGCTCACGAGAGGCTAACCAACTGGTAGCTGTCACGATCAAAAGGATTGGGGCGACCAAAGTCCCGAGCCAAAGCCTCAGCGAATGCGCAGGCCCGCGTATTGGGCCGGGTATCACAATAGTCCAGAACTTGGGAGTAAATCGCTTTTTTGAAACTGGCACTCGGGCCCGTACCGCTCTCCAGATTGTCCGCGCTTACCCTGAACCTGAGGTCACAGGCGCGGGCGAAAATCCACTCAAGGGCCTGGGGTTTCACCTCGACCAGCTCAAATGCCGCCTGCTGTTCAGCACTTCGACCATCCGGGGCATACCAGTAGCCATAGTCGGGCAACTGTCTCCGCATCTCTCCCGCCACACACCAGTGCCCCACTTCATGTAGCGCGCTGGCGGGGTAATCAAGGGTAAATTCGACTTGATGGTGGGGCTGCCCCCCCCCTGAAGGTCGGTAAAATGGCTCGGGGAAGCCCCCGCAAAGTCGGGTGTTCAGCCCATTGGGGTCTGAAAAGCACTGATCAAAGACTCTGACAATACGATCAGCCACGGGCCGTTTCGTAGGAACAGAAGCCATTTCTGCGGTTTCAACAGGCAAGGCGTTCTCCGGGATACCTCAAAGGCGGGGACTATATCAACGCCGGAGCCTCGATCAAAGCGCAGGCACCGCCGGGGCACAAAAGGCGCTGGTTGTATTTCCGCAAATCAACATATACCTTTAGTGGCAGGGATACCGCCGAGGGCATGTCCTCAAAGCGACTCCCCGAGGAGGGAATTAAAGCAGCCAAACACCCTCCTGCCCCAGTCTTCCATCAGAGGTAGGGCATTTAGCTGTCGCACCTTCATCTGAGTGGAGACGGTTTACAACCGGCCCTGCAAGGAGGTGTTCCATGACAGACCACAGCACCAACAATGTGGTTGACCTCTTCACCGGCGAGCCAATCGAAACTTCTGCCGACAGGCGCTTTATTCGCCTGTCGCCGGAACTCGATGGTTTGGAAATGCTCTACTCCAACAACTCCAGCGGCACAGATCTATATAGTCTGAAGGTTCTTTGCTGGGGTCTTAAAGCGAATGGCGAGGTCGTTGGCCTCGTTCCCTGGTTAAACACAATAGTGGCCTGTCCCGAAATTCAGGACCCCCTCGATGGGCGCTTTGAGGGCTACTATGATCCCGGCATTGAAGAGATCTTCCACCAACCCCCGATTCACAAAGTTATCGAATTGGAGACTGCGGCAGAGTACTTTGAATATGAGAGTAACAAGGCTGAGGAAGTGCTCCAGGAAATTCCCGACACCATTGGCACCCACGCCGTGTTTATGGACGAGCAACGGGAAAACCTGACACTGATTGAAGTCGTCAGCTGGCGATTGCACGCCGACGGGGAGATTCACGGCATGCTAATCGACCACGATATTGTTGAAACCACCCCGGTTCTGCCGGGTGATCACTGCCTGTACCCCGCCCAGGAGAGCGAGGGATTCCGGTACTTTTTCCAGCATCATATCGCCAACAAGATCAAATCCGAGGACCCTGAAGCCCTGGCTGCCATTGCAGCCCTAGTGACAGCGCCCTAGATACTCAGCGACTATCAGGTCCACCAAAATCAGGGGTGTGCCAGCCCTCCCCACCAGCAACCGGGGAGGGCTGGAGTCGTTGGTCGAAAACTCGCGACCCGTTATTCAGCTTTCTTGATCCAATAAACGAATTCATCGTTTTCTTCGACGTGCTGTACCAGTTCATATCCCAGAAATTGGCAGAACTTGGGTACATCCCGCTGAGTAGAAGGGTCGGTGGCAACCACTTTCAACACTTCACCATCGGCGACTTTACGCACTGCTGAATGCAGCATCATAACGGGTTCCGGGCACAAAAGGCCGCGGGCATCTAGGGTGTGATCTGACTTCATAAGGGTAATTGTGCGCAATTTTACGGTCGCCGTCACTATTGGAGGCCTCCATCCACTCCGGTAATTCCCCGGCACTCGCGCTAAAATCTTCTAAGACCCTATCGCAATTGAGCAGAAAATGATTTACGTGCTAATTGAGCGGGAAATTGCGGCGGAAATGCAGTGCAGCTACGAGGAAGCGGCGCGAAAGATCCTCACCTGTGCCTACCGCACGGTGGGGTTTATCGAGGGACAGACCTACATAGAGAAAGGCAATCCCCTGCGACGCTTTACCCTCTCTAAATGGCAATCCGAACTACACTGGCAGCACTGGTATACCAGTGAAGAACGCCGTGCGCAGATGACCCTGCTGACTCCGCTAATGATGCGGGAGGAGCGCATTATTATCCTTGAGATGGCCACATAAATTGCGCGGCCAGCTCAACGGCTTTATGCCAGTGTTGAAGCCGGGTAAACCCACTGGCTCGGCGAGGTTTGAAATCGTGATCACCATCCTCTAACCACTCAATATCGATAGCGACCGACAGACCGTAACTATCCACCTCCTGACGGTTGCCTAGCGGGTCTCGGTCCCCCTGTACCACCAACGTCGGGCAGTGAAGCTCAAGCAAGTGCTCTGTGCGCAGCTTTTTCGGCTTGCCCTGGGGGTGAAAGGGGTAACCCAGACACACAAGGCCCGCTATCTCTTCTTTCTGCCAGTACTCATCGGCAAGCAGGCTCGCCACCCGCCCCCCCATGGACTTGCCTCCAATAAACAACGGTAGCTCTTGCGAATATTGCTGGATTTGCTCGCGAAAACACTGCTGCAGCTGTGGCATAGTGTTCGGTGGACGCTTGCTACCACCGGTACGCCGCTGAGCCATATAGGGAAACTCAAAACGCACAACTTCCACCCCCCGTTCACACAGCCCCTGCGCGAAGCACTGCATAAATTCACTATCCATAGGCGCGCCGGCACCGTGAGCGAATAGAAAGCGTGCAAGAGGCTCGGTCGGACTATCGATAAAAATCTCAGACATCGGCGGGCAGATCCTGAGCCAATACCAAATTGACGGTTTCCTCACCTGGATCGAACCAGATAACCACTTCGCCAGTCTGTAGCTGGCGGCGCAGGTCAGCGACTTTCTCGGTCAGCTCTATCTCGCGCTCACCGTATTCAGTGCCCTCGCGGGAAGCGTACTCTTCCAGTAGGTTTTGCAGGGTATTCGTATCTAGTTGTTCGAAGGGAATAATCATACAACGACTAATTTAGATAGGCTGGCAGCGACAGCAGCCACCCCCAGAAGATTGAAACACACGATTAAAGTGGCCATAAAATACGGATGCAGATTTGCACGTAGATTATGGCCGGCGACGGCACATCCTTGTGCCCGGCTAACCAATAAAAAATTTACAATCAGGACTTCGGCTTGCGGAAGCGCAATGTCATACGATCACTCTCGCCAATAGCAAGGTACTTATCGCGATTCTCTTCGCCCAGACGCAAAGACGGTGGCAGGGTCCATACTCCTTTGGGGTGATCAGCGGAATCTTTAGAGTTTGCGTTGACCTCACTAGACTCCTCAAATTCAAAACCCGCTTTTTTGGCCAGGTCAATCACATACTCCTGAGTGACATAGCCACTTTTCACCATATCCTCCATACCGGTACCAGGTTTAGCCCGATGTTCAACCACACCTAGGACACCCCCGGGCTTGAGCGCAGCGAAAAAGCTGGCAAAAGCCTCATCCGCATAATCACGATACATCCAGTTGTGCACATTGCGGAAAGTGACTACTGCATCAGCGCTGGCAGCTGGTGCAATCTCAAGCCCCGTTTGCGGTGCAAATTCAGTGACGATAACGCTTTTGTAGGCTTTCTTGTTCGAGGACAACTTAGTCTTGAAGTTTTTCAGGGAACGTTGGTAATAATCCGACTCGCTACTTTCTGGAAAATGCGCCGCATACAAGGTGCCATTCGCACTCAAGTAGGGCCCCAGAATCTCGGTATACCAGCCGCCGCCTGGTGTAATTTCGACCACTGTCATATCCGGCTCAACACCGATAAATTTCAGGGTTTCTGCTGGATTGCGATAGGAATCGCGGGCGACATATTCCTTACTGCGATTGTCCCCCTTAAGGGCAGCGGTGAAATCTGCAGCCTGAGTGGTACCGGCCAGAGCTAGCGTGCCGGCCAGCGCTATCAGGGATTTTTTGATTTTGCTCGTCATGGTCATTCCTATGTTGTTATCGTTGATCCAATTTGGTTTGCACACTGTCGATCTTATCCTTTAAAGATTGATCGCGGTCAATACGGGTTCCCAGTTTAAGGCTTGTACTAATTCGATCGGCGCCCAGTTGGTGCACGCGCTCATGGCACGCCTTAACTGCCGCCATCACTTTATCCCAGTCCCCTTCGATATTGGTGCCGTAAGCGTGCAGGTGATGAGTGAGACCAGCCTCTTCCAGAACCCTCTCACACTCTGCAACATATGTACTGACAGAAATCCCCACACCGATGGGGATCACACATAAATCCGCAATAACCTTCATCAACAGTCCCTCGCTAAGTTACCGGTAAGTGAGCTTTAAAATAACGCTTTTGAGATTGGCCGATAGAGTTATCCGACGAGATCCTATTACAATGCCCATCAAACGTCTCTTGTGAAGCAAAGGAATACCCAATGCAACAGCATCTCGTTATCTCCATGATCTCTGATGACAAGCCCGGCGTCGTGGAAAAGCTTTCAACGGTTATTGCGGATAACTGCGGCAACTGGGAAGACAGCCACATGGCGCACTTCGCAGGAAAATTTGCCGGTATTCTGCGTGTCGCTGTGGCGGCGGATAAGTGCCAGGCGCTCAAGGACGCGCTGACCGAGCTGGCCGAATCCGGTTACAATCTGATCGTGGAAGATGCCATCGCCGTCTCCGCAAGGCCCCAGCAAGCCCTAACGCTAAAGCTGGTGGGCAGCGATCGTCCCGGTATAGTTCGCGAGATCTCACGCGCGCTCACCGCCCACCATATCAATATGGAACAGCTGGAAACCACTTGCGGCAGCACGCCCTGGAGCGGTGAACCCCTGTTCAGAGCCGAGTGCACTATCAGTGTCGCCGAGGATATGGATCTCGATGGCCTGCGCGACGAGCTCGACCAGATCGCCAACGAACTCGGTGTGGAGATCGATTGCGAGGAGATCGCCACCCCCATCTAATTGTGGAATAATCCGCAGCCATACAAGGCCGAGCACTCCCGCCCGGCACAGTCAGACAAGGCCTTTCCAGCGCCAACTGCCCCATGTTCAAAATTGTTCTGTACCAACCTGAAATTGCTCCAAATACCGGCAATATCATTCGACTCTGTGCCAATACCGGCGCCGAGCTACACCTGATTGAGCCCCTGGGCTTCGATATGGACGACAAACGACTGCGCCGCGCCGGCCTCGACTACAGCGAATACAGCCGCGTAGTGCGCCACCGTGACTGGCAGTCCTTTATCGAAAGCGAACAACCTCCGCGGGTACTGGCCCTTTCTACCAAAGGCAGCAAACGACACAGCGCCGTTGAGTACCGACCGGATGATGCCATTGTATTTGGCCCCGAGACCCGTGGCTTGCCAGCAGAGCTCCTGCAGCAGCTAGGCGCAGATAACACCCTGCGCATCCCGATGCGTGCCGAGAGCCGCAGTATCAACCTGTCCAATGCCGCCGCCATCGTTATTTACGAAGCCTGGCGACAGTTGGATTTTAGTGGCGCCCTCGCCCAGCAGTAAGAAGTTCATCAGTTATGCAAAGCTCCTCAGCCCCCATAGGACTCTTCTACGGCTCCAGCACCTGCTATACGGAAATGGCCGCTGAAAAAGTCCGCCAGAGTATCGGCCCCCAGTGGATCGATACTCACAATGTAGCCGATGCCGATATCGGTCTCGCAGAAGAGTACGATTTCCTGTTATTTGGCATTCCCACATGGGATTACGGCGAGCTGCAGGAAGATTGGGAAAATATCTGGGACGACCTGGCCCAACTGGATCTACACGGCAAGACCGTGGCCCTGTTTGGCCTGGGCGACCAGGAAGGATACCCCCAGTGGTTCCAGGATGCCCTCGGCTACCTGCACGCCCAATTGCTGGCCTGCGGAGCCCGCGCAGTGGGCTACTGGCCCAGCGATGGCTACGAGTTCGAGGTATCTAAAGGCCTCACCGCAGATGGCAGCCAATTCGTCGGACTTGCGCTGGATGAGGAGAACGAGTTTGACTTGAGTGAGGAGCGCATTGAGCGCTGGTGCTCTCAGGTCATGCGCGAGTTTGGCCTGCAGAGTGAGGGCTGACGGAAGTCTTATTGTGGATAAAGTAAACAATAAATACGCTGAGATCGAATGGCGTGAAGATGGCCAACCTCTGTCCCGCACCTATGACGATATCTACTTTTCCAGCGCCTCAGGTTTAGAGGAGACACGTTACGTTTTCCTGCAGCAAAATACCTTGGCCGAGCGCTGGCAAAGACTGGGTAAGGATGGTGTTTTCACCATTGCAGAAACCGGATTCGGCACTGGCCTGAACTTTATCGCCGCCGCCGAGCTGTGGCAGCAGACGGCTCCTGAGAGTGCTCGCTTACATTTTATTTCTGTCGAGAAATTCCCCCTGCGCCGCAACGATCTGCGGCGGGCTCTGGATCTTTGGCCCCAGTTAGCCTCTCTCGCTCAATCGCTGATCGACAATTATCCCCCGCTGCTGGCCACTGGAGTTCACCGATTACAGTTTGGCCAAATCAGCTTGACGCTCATTATCGGTGAAGCCAGCCAAGCCCTAAGCAGTCTCCGCCTGCAGCGAGACAGTGATCACCAAGTAGATGCCTGGTTCCTCGACGGTTTTGCCCCCGCCAAAAACCCGGATATGTGGACCCCGGAATTATTTGCCAATATGGCCGCCCTAAGTGGACCCGGTGCAACCCTTGCAACGTTTACCTGTGCTGGGCTGGTCAAGCGCGGCCTGCGCGACGCGGGCTTCGCCCTCCGCAAGGTTCCCGGATTTGCGCACAAGCGGGAAATGCTGTGCGGCACCCTGGAAAGTTCACAATCCCTTGAGACACGGGAAACACCCTGGCATCTGCCCAAAGAAGAAAATCAACTTCCACAAACTGTCGCCGTTGTCGGCGCAGGTATCGCCAGCGCCACAGCCGCCAGAGCACTGGCAGAGCGCGGCTTGCGTGTCCAGGTATTCGAACAGGGCGAAGAGCCGGGCTCCGGTGGCTCCGGCAATGACCAGGGAATTCTGTACGCAAAACTATCCCCCAAACCCGGCCCCAACGGGGACTTTAACCTCCACGCCCTGATGTTTGCCCAGCGTTACTACCACAGCCGCTGTCCAGACGTCAGCCATTTCAGTGGCCTGTTACAACTGGCACAAACTGAGCGGCAACAACAGCTGCAGGATCAAGTAGCCACAACACTGGCAAAGAGCGATGGACAGTTCTTAGCTGAGCCGGTTGACGCCCACACAGCCAGTCTTCTCGCCGGAGTGGTACTTCCCTTCGGCGGGCTCCACTTCCCGCGCGCCGGTTGGATCGAGCCTAAAAAAGTCTGCGCCACTTTGCTGCAGCATCCCAATATCACCTTGCACAGCAACCACTCGGTCCTGGAATTGCACCAAAACCCTACCGACTGGCTACTGAAAACCGATCGCAGTGACGTCTCCGCCGATGCTGTCGTTTTATGTGGCGCCAATGATATTCGCCAATTTGCCGCTACCGCCCCACTGCCGCTGAAGCCTATTCGCGGCCAAGTATCCAAGGCTAGAGCCACAGAGGGCTCTTCCCGGCTGAAAGTGGCGCTGTGCGGCGAAGGCTATATCACCCCGGCCCATTGCGGCAGCCAGAGTTTTGGCGCCACCTTTAAACTTAAAGAGACCGCCACTGAATTGCGCGATAGCGAGCATGGAGAAAACCTGCAGACCCTGGCCGGCCTACTGCCCCAAGTCGCCGAGGACTTCGCCGACCAAACACTCACAGGCCGTGCCGCCCTCCGCGCCGCCACGCCAGATTACTTGCCCCTTGCTGGGCCAGTACCCGATTGGGCCTCTATTGGCCGCACTTACGAGGCTCTGCGCAAAAACCGCAAGCAATTTATTCCCGCCCGCGCAGATTATCATCGCGGGCTCTATGTAATGGGCGGCCTCGGTTCTCGCGGCTTTACCTATGCGCCACTTACGGCAGAAGTCCTGGCATCCTGGATACTCCATGACCCCCTACCGGTCAGTGCCACGTTAGCCAAAGCACTCCACCCGACAAGATTTGCGATCCGCGACCTGGGCAGAAACAGGGACATCAGCTAGAAAGGTTCTGGGGCCCTTCCGATGGAGATAACAGGCTGGCACTCCCGGAGCCGCAGGAGACTATCGTCTTCATCGCCGCTTCAACACTCACCCCGGGGAGAATTTCCACACACTCTGGCGGCACATGAAATACAAATCCCGAGGTGGGTACCGGCGCCGTCGGCACATACACGGTGAAATCCCCGTTGGTGTGCTGCGAGGTGATAATTGCGGTGACGGTCAGTTGATTGTTGGCACCGTGAATACGAACTTTGGCCACAGGCCCCGCCAGTACACCGCCTCCGCCACCACCGATGAACTGGATAACCACGTCTTTGATGGTGCTATAGCCTGGGGCCAGGCGCCCCAACCAGTGATCTACATGGCGGTGTAGCCAACTGCCCACGCTGGTTTTAACCAATAAGCCAATCGCAAAACACCCCCCAATAATCAGGGCTATCGCCACAAGCCGGGCGAGGGTATCCTTAAACTCGGTATGGGTCTCCAGCCAAACCACGGCCGGAGCAACAATGTCACTGACTTGACCGAACAGCCACTGGAATAGCAAAACAAAGATGGCTATGGGCAGCACAACCGCCAAGCCGCCCAACAGCGTCAATGTGATAAATGTTTTAATTCTGGTCATAGGTTATTGATGAATCGACTTCTCGTTAATAGCTGGATTCTGGTTTCGCTATCTACCCTGCTGCTACCGTTAGACACAGCCGCACAGACTCAACTCCAGACAACCCCTTTTTCCATCCTGGAAGAGCGCCAGCGCGGTGGGGACCATTTTACCCAAGGGCTTTTCTACGATGGTCAGCGCTGGTGGGAGAGCAGCGGTCGCTATCGCCGCTCCTGGCTCGCCGAGTATACCGACCCCAGCGCCAATCCCATAAGGCGCAAATGGCTGGCCAAAAACCGATTTGCCGAGGGCCTCACAGTTCTCAACGACAAGCTATACCTGCTGACCTACAAAGCCGGTGAAGTTCATATCTATCAGGCACACAACCTCAAACCACTGAAAATACTGCGCTATGCCGGTGAAGGTTGGGGACTGACTAGCGATGGCCAACATTTGATTATGAGTAATGGCAGTAATGAGCTGGTTTTTCGTGACCCGGAGACCTTTGATGTCGTGCGGCGCCTCAAAGTTCAGGGGGGAGGCGAGAATTGGTCTGATTTGAACGAACTGGAGTTTGCCGAGGGATTAATCTGGGCAAATATATGGCAAAACAAGCGGATTATTGCCATAGATCCCCAAACTGGGGGAGTGCGCGGCGCCATCGACCTCAGCTCACTAAATCCCGACGAAAAGGATCACCCCGATACTGTGGCCAACGGTATCGCCTGGGATAAAGCGCGGAACGGCTTATGGGTGACCGGAAAATACTGGCGACAGCTCTATTTGATCCGCCCACAAGGACTGGGATTTGGTCGAATGCCCTCATCAGTCACTAGTGCTGATCAGTAACGGTCAACACCCCACCATCGCGAATATAGTCCATCGCAGATAACTGCAACTGCAAGCGAGAACCATGCCCTCGGCTCTGCAGGCTAACTCCATCCAAACCCGCTCTTCCATCGTATAGCGTGGTGAATTGCCCC
The DNA here is from genome assembly GCF_023895975.1 of Microbulbifer okhotskensis. Taxonomy (GTDB): domain Bacteria; phylum Pseudomonadota; class Gammaproteobacteria; order Pseudomonadales; family Cellvibrionaceae; genus Microbulbifer; species Microbulbifer okhotskensis. Next base: position 9,893 of record NZ_JALBWM010000055.1, on the reverse strand, counting down.
ACATCATTCTCCCACTGGACACGCTCTACTTTTTGCATCCCCGGCAGCTCCAGGGTAACGATCGTGAATTCCTCGGGCAGCGGCTGCAGTTCAACCTGGGCAACCCCCGACGCCGTGGCCACAGAAAAAGCCAGCTGGTTTTCCGGTGCAGTCTTCCAGCCCAAATGGGTATCAGCCACAACAGATTGAACCAGATTACGGGGAAAGTTTGAGGTACACCCTAATAGACCGACGGGTACCGTGAACGACAACACAGTTGACAAAATCAATGTGCGCATAGCCCTATCCTTAGTGTGCCACTGTGATGGCGTAGGAGTATAACCCGCGAAGTACATCACAGGCGTAAAGCCGTTTATTTCATTCTATTTCAGTGGCGTATTCATCAATAAACATACCGCACAGCATCGCACTGCAAGGTATACTCCCACGCCATGAATTCCCCACAACACATTCTCGAACACGTCTTCGGCTACACCCGTTTTCGCGACCCCCAACAAGCGGTCATTGATACACTGGTAGCCGGCAATGACGCTCTGGTGCTAATGCCTACCGGCGGCGGAAAATCCCTTTGCTATCAAATACCCGCCCTGGCACGGCCCGGCTGCGGAGTGGTTATTTCTCCACTCATCGCCCTGATGCAGGATCAGGTTGAAGCTCTGCAGGAGGCGGGAATACGCGCTGCCTACCTAAACTCCTCCGTGGCCTACGATGAGGTTCAGGCCATTGAGAGCCAACTGCTATACGGAGAACTGGATCTCCTCTACCTAGCTCCCGAGCGATTGCTGCAGCCCCGAACCCTCTCATTGCTCCAACGAGTAGCGCTATCTGTATTTGCAATTGATGAAGCCCACTGCGTATCCCAATGGGGTCACGACTTTCGCGCTGACTACCTTCAGCTCAATTGCCTGCACGAGCAGTTTCCACAAGTGCCTCGGATTGCTCTTACTGCCACTGCCGACAAACGCACCCGTGCGGAAATCGCTCGACGCCTGGACCTCGAAGATGCCCGTCACTTTGTCAGTAGCTTTGACCGTCCCAATATCCAGTACCGGATTGAACCCAAAGACAATCAACGCCGTCAGCTATTACAATTTTTGCAGGGCGGGCAGCAGGGTAATGCCGGAATTATCTACTGCCTCTCGCGCGCAAAAGTGGACAGCACTGCGGAATGGCTGAACCAGCAGGGCTTCACCGCCTTGCCCTATCACGCTGGACTGCCAGCGGATACCCGCGCAGAGCACCAGCGCCGCTTCCTGCGTGAAGACGAAGTAATTGTTGTCGCCACCATCGCTTTTGGCATGGGTATCGATAAACCGGACGTGCGATTTGTCGTTCACCTGGACCTCCCCAAAAGTGTTGAGGCCTACTACCAAGAGACCGGCCGTGCAGGCCGCGATGGCGAAGCCTCCGTGGCATTGCTGCTCTACGGCCTCGAAGATGTAGTAAAAATCGGCCAGATGGTTGAATCGTCAGAGGGCAGTGAAGAGCACAAGCGCCTTGAACGCGGTCGCCTCAATGCCATGCTCGGCCTCTGTGAAATCACCAGCTGTCGCCGCCAGGCCCTACTGGACTATTTCGCCGAACCCTTGGATAAACCCTGTGGTAATTGCGACACCTGCCTGGAGGTACCCGCCACCTGGGATGCCAGCGAGGCAGCGGTGAAGTTACTGTCCTGCGTCTATCGCACAGGCCAACGGTTTGGCGCCAGCCATGTGATTGACGTCCTGCGCGGCTCGGAGAACGAAAAAGTCCGTAAATTCAGCCACGATCAACTCTCCACCCACGGCATTGGCAAGGAATTCAGCACTACCGAGTGGCGCGCCATTGTCAGGCAGCTGATTGTACGGGGTTATCTTGAGGTTGAGGGTGAATTTCAGGGATTGCGGCTTACGGAGGTCTGTCGCCCGCTACTGCGTCGAGAGGTATCACTAAACCTCCGCAAGCTTCCCGCCAAAACTCCCCGCTCGCAAAACCGAGACACCGGTAACCTGGAAGATCTCGGCCCAGAAGATCAAGTCCTCTGGCAAGCTCTGCGCGATTGCCGTAAACAGTTAGCTGAGGAACGCGGCGTACCGCCCTATGTGGTCTTCCACGATGCCACTCTACGCGGCATGGTACAGGCACACCCGCAAACACGCAGTGAACTGCTGGCCGTCTCCGGTGTTGGGGACAGCAAGCTAGAGCGCTTTGGCGATGTTTTTTTGGCCGTATTAAGAGAGTTTCCAAAACACGAATAGTACAAAGTTATCGGGACCTTTTCCTCAAAACACAGAGCTGTGTTAAAAAGGAGCAAAGCAGTAAAACAATAATCAATAAACCCGACTGAGAGAGAGCCATGAAGATAATCGGCCACCTAATCAATGGTACGCTGGTGAGCGAAAGTAGTACCTCGGGCAATTCCCGCGTCCAAGAGGTGACCAACCCCTCCACCAATCAAGTCACCGCAAAAGTATCTTTAGCTGCTAAGGCCACTGTCGAAGAAGCCATTGCCGCTGCAGAGGCCGCCTTTCCTGCCTGGCGTAATCTAGCCACTGCCAAGCGGGTGCGCATCATGTACCGCTTGAGAGATCTCCTACAGGAAAACGCCGCAAAAATCTGTGAGCTGATTACCCTCGAACACGGCAAAGTACTTGGCGATGCCATGGGTGAACTACAGCGGGGCATCGAAAATATCGAATACGTTTGCTCCACTCCGGAAATGCTAAAAGGTGAGCACAGCAAAAACGTCGGTCCATCGATAGACTCCTGGAGTGAATTTCAACCATTGGGGGTCTGTGCAGGAATTACGCCGTTTAATTTCCCGGCTATGGTGCCCTTGTGGATGTGGCCAATGGCAATTGCCTGCGGGAACACTTTTGTTCTTAAGCCCTCTGAACGCACCCCCTCGTCCGCCCTACTTATCGCAGAACTGGGTATCGAAGCCGGTATTCCCGCTGGGGTTTTAAATGTGGTCAATGGTGGAAAAGAGGCCGTGGATACCCTGCTCACCGACAAGCGTATCCAGGCCGTCAGTTTTGTGGGCTCCACGCCTATTGCGGAGTATGTTTACACCACTGGCACTGCCCACGGAAAAAGAGTCCAAGCCTTTGGTGGGGCTAAAAACCATGCGATCGTAATGCCCGATGCGGATTTGGATAATGCCGCTGCTGCACTGATGGGAGCCGCGTACGGCTCTTGCGGTGAACGCTGTATGGCCATCTCAGTAGCGGTTGCTGTAGGCAATGATACTGCCGATACCTTAATTGAAAAGCTCAAAGTACAAATTGCCGAACTCAGGGTTGGGGATGGCATGGACGGCCGGAGTGATATGGGACCACTGGTTACACCGCAACATCTGGAAAAAGTAGAAAGTTACATTGCCGCTGGTATTAATGAAGGTGCTGAATTGGCAGTGGATGGGCGCAATCATAAAGTTTCCGGCTACGAAAAAGGTAACTACCTGGGGGCCTGCCTATTCGACCGGGTCACCCCGGAGATGTCTATCCATAGTGGCGAAATCTTTGGGCCCGTTCTTTGTATCATGCGTGTCGAGACCATGCAGGAAGCCATGGATATTATCGATGCCCATGAATACGGTAACGGCACCTGCCTGTTTACCCGCGACGGCGAAGCCGCCCGATATTTTAGTGACAATATTAAAGTCGGTATGGTAGGTATTAATGTTCCCTTACCCGTACCCGTCGCTCACCACAGTTTTGGCGGATGGAAGCGCTCACTATTTGGCGATCTCCACGCCTACGGACCCGACTCTGTACGCTTTTATACCAAACGCAAAACTATTACCCAACGCTGGCCAGCCAGTGGCGTCAGGGAAGGTATTCAGTTCAGCTTCCCCTCAAATCAGTGATGCCCTGAATATCCTCACTCGAAGGCGGTTGAAAAGGGCCCTCTCGGCCTTTTTCAACTCAAAATTGCGACACATACCCGCATCCCTCCATGATAAATCAAGTATGTAACTATTTGATTTTTTCCCAGCCCCATCCTATTCCGCATAATTCCATTCACAAAGGGTACCGAGCAAGCAGCCCTACGCGAATCACTGTGGTTGAAATATTACACTCGGAAAGTCCGACCTCACCAAATTGACTATCACATCAAAGCTGTACAGGTATATTTACTTGGCGAACCCAGAGAGGAATTATTTTGTTAGCAAAATAAAATAAACTGATAAAGTTCTTACTCTCTCTATAAGCTTTACTTTTATCCCTTAACTCCACCACTGCTCATGACGCATCATTAAAAAATGCAAAAACTGGCAAAAACATTCGAGCACTTTAAGAAACACAAAAAAGAATGGATAAGAACAATAAAAAAGGGCGCCGAAGCGCCCTTCCGTAGCCAGGCTTGATTACCAGTGGAAATCAAACTTGTAGCCTACACCAAGATTAAACGACCAGGGGTCGAAGAGGTAATCGCCACCAAATCTATGACGATATAAATCGTTGTTGTCGTCTACGTCATACCAGAAGCTATTAACTTCAATATCAGTATCAACATCATAATAGATAGCGGCGAGATTAATTAACCAGCTGCTATCGTGACCGAAGTTAAAGTCAACACCAATTTGCCAAGTGTAACCCCAGTTATCTCCCAGATTTACCCGGCCATCCCACCGCTGGAATGCATCATCATCATCATACCAACCCCAATCTCTCAGGCGCTCATCGGTAAAGTCGGTGTAATTAATACCAACCCCCATATAAGGCTGAATCATGCAGCTGGGATCCAGTGGATAATAATTCAAATATGCAGCCGTAATTTGAGGCTTCCATCTGGCGAAATCGCCACGACGACGATCTCCGAAGTCTGGATTGAAACGATAGAACCAACCTCTGCGATCACCGCCGGTGTGGCGATCGCCATCAGTGTAACTCAGGGAAACACTCATGTGATCCGTGGCTCGCCATTCCACATTGATAAACCAGCCCCACTCGTCACTGGGATCGACGTTAGAGCGAAAAGCACCCCAATCATCATCAAAATCATCTGGCCCAAAAAGGAAGCGGTCAGCAAAAGTAACATTATCCGAATTAGGCGAGATATAGGCGCCACCAATTCGGACTTTAAACTCCTGTGTAGGTGGTGGTGGCGGGGCATAGCCAGCAGGTCCTGCCGAAGCGACACTAGAGATTGCTAAGGCGAGGGGCGTCATAACGGGGATCAGAATACGCGTCATCTTCATTTGTGGTAACTCCATTGATATTCAGCAGATCAAACAGCAATCAGCCCAATCAATGGTCAGTTTAGTCGCACGAAATAACAGCTGTAGAAAAAACAATCAAATGTTGGCGTGGAAAGAAATATTTATCATTATCTGGCATTTAAAGCACTTTTTGGCGTTTAAACATTCGAAAAAAAACACTAATTTCAAAGTGGATAAGCGCCTATAGAAATTCTAGCGTCCCTCCAAATAGGTCGGGGCACAATGAGCGATCAACACAGAACGGGTGACAACAAACCGACCGGCTCGTTAAACATAAAAAATTGCGACAATAAATCTAAACCGCAGAAAAACTGAGCAGCTGCAGATGATGATACATGGTGTAGTAATTGACGCCTTTTTTGGATTGGGAATGAGTGCGAGCAGGCGCTGTGAATAACTTTAGTTTTAGCCCCCATTAGACTGGGGGCTTGGATATACTACTTTTTTCCGCCCCCTTGGCACTCGGGGCTTCCTGGTGCTTGCCCCCCCCACTCTTCGGGAGTGTAAATATGTAGAGCAAGCGCATGGATCGGGCCCGCCATTTCTTCAGCAAGGACGGCGTACACTTTTTGATGGCGCTGAACTTTCCTGACTGCCTTGAAAGCCTCACTAACCAGAACTACTCGAAAATGCATCTCAGAGCCAGGGGGCACATTGTGCATATGGCTTTCACACTCGACCTCAATATGCAGAGGAACGAACTCTGCGCCAAGCTTCTCTTCTATCGTCTTAGCAAGACTCATCCACTAATTCCTTAATTTACAACATAACGAGGCTTTCACCTTGGCCACACAGGCAGTTTCATTTTTCGAAACTTCAAATTGCCCTCGCCCTTAAGAATTTCCAGAGGGCACTAAGCAGTGTTTTCTCTCCCAAAAAATTCCTAGAGCTCAAAACTAACTGACAACCTTCGCCTTGTGTTTTCGTGCCTCAACGATCGCCTCATAAGCGACGGTAACACTTTTCATTTGGTCTTCCGCATGGCGCATGAATTCCTCAGGCAGACCTTTAGAGGCAATTTTATCCGGATGATACTCAGCAGCCTTACGCCGATAGGCCAACTTGAGCTCTTTATCACTGGTTTCTGGCGTACATCCCAGTACCCCGTAGTGCTGCTCAAGATCCGCCACAGGATTACCACCGTGGCGCCCGAACTCATTCTGCATCGCCGCAAAGAGCGATTCATGCAACCCCAGGTCCGTAGTGATACGGCGCAATATCTCTTCTTCCGATGCATGCAACTCCCCATCGGCATAGGCAACAGCAAACAACAGGCGGTACACCAGCTCGCGCATTGCTTGGTCGCGCACCAGTTGTCGATACTGCTTTGCGTAATCGTAAATACTGTACTTATCGGTCTTGGCATTTTCGAAAATGCGAATTGCGTGTTTTCGCTCTTCTTTACCAAGACGGAGGTTGTTCTGAATAAAGCCCTCTATCAACTGGACTTCGGCCTTGGACACCAGGCCATCTGCTTTTGCCATTTTGGCCAGCATTGAAAACAAGGTCACAATAAAAATGGTCTGGGCTCCATCCCGACTCAATGCTGAAGCAGCCTTACCCAAACGCTGCTGCAAACTGGAACCAAAGGAGCTACCTACCCAGGCACCCAGCGCCGCACCAATAGGGCCACCAAACATAAAACCAAAACCAGCACCTAACCCCGCCCCTAACCAGGACATACTCTCTCCTCTGCGCTCTAAGCGGCGCCCCACTAATATCACACTAAAACAATCAAAACGCGCCTATGATACCACGTAAGCTGGCGTCCCAATTTTCCCCAATGAACCCCAAGTCATAAACTGGCAAGACAGTTTCCGCCAACGCTATCTTTTGACACTCAAATTAACCGTTAAACTATCGCAACTCACCAGCCCCAATTATGTTTTGAAGATTCAAACTCTAATTAGGATCCAGCCGAATGAAAACGCGGCCAGAGGTACTCATCCTGCGCACTATCACTGTGGGGGCAGTGTTGTTCCTTACATTAGCCGGGTGCAATCAACGCCAGGAAACAACGCCTAAGCAGGCGTCCAGCGTCGATAGCGAAGGCCACCAAAGCTGGGAAACCATCGTAGAAGTCCTGCTCCACCCCCGCTGCCTCAACTGCCATCAACTGGAAATGCCCCTGATAAATGAAGGCTCTCCTCATATCCCCCGGGTAGAGCGAGGTGCAGACAATATGGGGGCGGGTACGATGCGCTGCATAAATTGCCACTCCAACAAGAACAACCCGGTCACTGGCGCTCCTGGCGCCTCAGGATGGGAGATGGCACCAATCACATTGAATTGGTCACAGATGTCCTCGGCGCAGATTTGCAAGCTGCTGACAACTCCTCAGGACAACGGTGACCGCTCACCGGAGAGCCAGCTGCAATTTGTCAGCGAAACCCCCCTGGCACTTTGGGGATGGTCTCCCGGAGACAAGCGGCAACCTGTCACTATCTCCCACGCAAAACTGATTGAAGCCATGAAAGAGTGGATTGCCGCAGGAACTCCCTGCCCTCCAGAGAGATCTTCAGACTGAATCACACCTCTTATTCCGTGAATGGGGTTATCTGTAGCGGTTCACTTTCAACAGCCATATTGCAAAGTGACCGTGCAGTAACCTGCAATCCATGAAATGAAAGTTGGAGGGTTCCGCATTCATAGCAGAGGGCCGGACACACGGCAATCGCTTTCCCGAACCGAAATCACGGACTCGAATTAGGCGACCCTGACACGCCGAGTTCAAACATAACAGGGACTTTGCCATGACCTACGACTTAACGCTCAATCAGCTAAAAAAAACCTATCAACAAGGCATCACCACACCGCGTGAACTCATTAATGAGCTACTGGATCAAGCCCAACAGCAAGCAGGTTATAACGCTTGGATTAAATTATTGACCATCGAGCAGCTGCAACCTTTTTTTGACAATCTGGATACTGTGCAACCGAAAGACCTACCCCTCTATGGAGTTCCTTTTGCCATCAAGGACAACATTGACCTCGCTGGAGTAGCCACCACCGCCGCCTGCCCTGATTTCAGTTATATCCCCAGCGATAGCGCCTTTGTTGTTGAAGCCCTAATTCGAGCAGGTGCAATTCCTCTCGGCAAAACCAACCTAGATCAATTTGCCACAGGCTTAGTTGGTGTTCGATCCCCCTATGGCCAAGTCAAGAATGCGTTCAACCAAGATTATATATCTGGCGGTAGCAGTGCGGGTTCCGCCATCGCAACAGCACTCGGCCAAGTCAGTTTTGCATTGGGTACAGACACCGCTGGGTCTGGACGTGTACCCGCAGCATTAAATAATTTAATTGGCCACAAGCCGACACGAGGCTTACTCAGTAATACCGGTGTAGTCCCAGCCTGTAAGAGCCTTGACTGCGTCTCAATCTTCAGCCTTAATTGCCAGGATGCAGCCAGCATTCTTGAAGTCGCCGCGCGTTTTGACGCTAACGATAGTTACAGCCGAACCAATCCGCACTACAATCGCCTTCATTATTTCCAGAAAAACCGCATCACTAATAATGCTTCTTTTACTTTTGGCGTACCCTCAGATTTGGATTTTCAAGAGGATAAACACGCTCAAATGCTATTTAATCGGGCTATTGAATACCTGAAAGCGCTGGGCGGCACGGCCGTTAATTTTAACTTTGAACCTTTTAAGAAAGCTGCAAAACTGCTCTATGAAGGACCTTGGATCGCAGAGCGCTGGATTGCCACTCAAAATGTGAAACCGGGTTCTATGCTCGAAGTAATTCGCACCATCATTGCTTCTGCCGAGTCAAAAACGGCTGTCGACGCTTTTAAGGGACAATATCGCTTAAAGGCACTTAAGCGGATTTGTGATGAATCCCTGGGGAATTTCGACTTTGTAATCACCCCAACCCTACCGACACCTTACACACGCGAGCAGTTAGCTGAACAACCCATTAAACGGAATTCTATTCTTGGTACCTACACCAATTTTATGAACCTTCTGGATTATTCAGCAACTGCGGTACCCGTCGGTTTTCTCAACTCTGGAGTCAGCTGGGGTGTGACTTTATTCAGCGAAAAATACAGTGATATGGCTCTGCTGAGCTGCGCTGATGGATTACACCGGTGCTTTGAATTGCCATTGGGCGCCACCGGCATTCATCAACATCAAACTGCAAATCAAGCCGAACCCTTTTATCAACTGGCCCCACCAAATAAACAAGTCAACGTTGTGGTTTCCGGTGGCCACCTTGAGGGACAGCCTCTTAACTGGCAGCTTACCGAGCGCGAGGCCAAGCTAATCAAGAAAACCAGGACTAGTGGGCAATACCAGCTGTTTGCCCTGCCCGACGGCAAGCGCCCAGCCATGATGCGTAATGAAGTAGATCATGGCCAGGCTATTGAAGTGGAAGTATGGCAGCTGCCAGCTAAGTATTTTGGTAGCCTTGTCGCGGCCATTCCGGCCCCGCTGGGAATTGGTAAGGTGGAACTTGCTGACGGCAGCTGGGAAACCGGCTTTATTTGTGAAGCCTCAGGTATTAAAGGGGCAACCAATATTACCCATTTTGCCAGCTGGCGAGCTTGGTTAAAGCATTTGAGTCGTTAAACCTCAAATCGAAGCATTGAACAGCCCTAGGCCGCCGGAAGCGATTTTTTGAGAATTTGCGGGGTAGTGTTCAGAATTCTGTGTCATTTCTTTACTATTAGCAAAAAAGAGATGAC
>NZ_JALBWM010000555.1 GCF_023895975.1 Microbulbifer okhotskensis | reverse complement strand
AGGATTTCATCGTCGTGCAGGTCGACCAGACCGCTCCCTGTGGACAGCTGTACGGTTTCCACCTCACCATCGAGCATGTCGATATAAAGAGTGGCGCCGGATGCTTCTACCTCCTGCGCCCCTGTAGCCCTCACTTATTCCGACGGAAGCTCTATCTCGATATGCGTTTTGGGTTTGCAGCAGCAGGTGAGGATTTCATCGTCGTGCAGGTCGACCAGACCG
>NZ_JALBWM010000554.1 GCF_023895975.1 Microbulbifer okhotskensis | reverse complement strand
CACACAATGTCGGCGACCAATGCCCGGCTAATCAATAAGCTGGGCCTGGCCCAGTAAGGGTGGCGGCCATGAAAAGATTCATTGACCTCTGGATAGGCGCAGTAGTGCTGCTACTGGCGGCACTGCTCTATACCACGGGCCTGCCGAAAACGGATGGCATGGCGACGTCTATCGCCATGAATCCGGCCTGGTATCCCTGGCTGTTGCTGGTAATGGCAATGA
>NZ_JALBWM010000553.1 GCF_023895975.1 Microbulbifer okhotskensis | reverse complement strand
GCAACGGGATCTTTCCGCCCAACTGTTTGCGTACCTGGTGATAATCCCGGTGGCAGTCGCGCACAAACCCAGCCAGCTGAACAACCTTTTCCCACAGGTCTGCACGCGCCTTCTCAAGCCTGCCCCTGTAATCCTCCTCTGAACGCGGCAGCGACTCATCCAGCTGCATTAATTGCATCAATGCCTGCATCAGGATGGCATCCGCCAGCCGCGCCTTGTCAAA
>NZ_JALBWM010000552.1 GCF_023895975.1 Microbulbifer okhotskensis | reverse complement strand
GACCGGCTCAGGATCACCAAAGCTAAACATTGTGGGGCCGTTATCTACGGGGGTTTCCTTCATGTTCTCAGAACTGGCTGTTGCCTTTGCTTTGAAGCGGTTTCTCTTGCGTCCCATTAATCACTCTCTCTAGCTGGCAAGTGCCACAGTGGTTTTACGTTGGTATCGGTTTAGGGGTTCATTGCTAAGGGCGTGCATAAGTGCCCAGGCCACGTCCGCGTGGC
>NZ_JALBWM010000551.1 GCF_023895975.1 Microbulbifer okhotskensis | reverse complement strand
CAGGGTTTCGACGGAGCCCGGGAAGCACGCCAGCGCGGACATGACTTCACGAATGCCTTCCTCGATGCGTTTGGCGATCAGTATTTCGCCTTCGCGGGTCAGCAGTTCGACGGTACCCATTTCACGCATGTACATGCGCACCGGGTCTGTGGAGCGTCCGGCGTCGGAGTCGACAGCGGCGAGGGCGGCAACCGCATCCTCGTCCGCTTCTTCGGCCGAGTCGCC
>NZ_JALBWM010000550.1 GCF_023895975.1 Microbulbifer okhotskensis | reverse complement strand
ATCGCCAACCATCGATGCTTCATCAACGATCATCAGATCAAAGGGGTTACCTTGCTGCCGGATTGGGAAATCCATCTGTACAGCACTGAGCCCTTCCTCTGGGCGCGTGTCGTCGACGCTCAGGCTCGCCATGTAATAGATTGCCCCATGGAGTGTGGATACCGTGGCAGGCCCAATCGCATTGGGTAGCATCCTATCGAGCTTGCCTTGCAGTATCTGGGCCGC
>NZ_JALBWM010000549.1 GCF_023895975.1 Microbulbifer okhotskensis | reverse complement strand
CCACAGATACGACGGTTCCAGAACGCCCACCAGCGCCGGCACAGCCCGGCCCACCGGCTAGCCGCTCAGCGGGGCCACAAAGCCAGAACATGCCCAGCCGCCGGCCGCGGCCACGCAGCCAGACGGGCAACCTGGACCTGTGCGACAAGGCGATCTCCTGCCTGCTGCACTTCCCCCGACTGGCCGCCAGCATACCGGCGGCGAGCGAACTCCAGGGCATGGCCG
>NZ_JALBWM010000548.1 GCF_023895975.1 Microbulbifer okhotskensis | reverse complement strand
ACTGAATCAGGGTTCTCTCGCAGAGAACAGTGGTTGTCGCCAACACACAGAAACGGAGGGAGCTTGATGACGGAGAAAACCACGTCGGTGGCTGACGCTGAGCTGGAACTGGTGCTGGAGAAATCCCGTGACAACATCATGATCACCGATGGCGACGGTCGTATTCTCAAGGCCGGCAGCAAGTGCGCCGTCATTTATGGGCGCGAAATCGAGCAGATGCTCGGG
>NZ_JALBWM010000547.1 GCF_023895975.1 Microbulbifer okhotskensis | reverse complement strand
ACCGGCGAGCGCGCATCCACTTTCCAGCGGCTTTCCTGGTGAACCTGGGCGGCCAAAGTGGCAATGGGAGCATCCAACCCCCAGTGGGCGTGGGCGGCCCGTATCAAAGTGCGCTTATAGGTTTGCGAGGCCCCAGGAATTTCTGCATAGGCGGGCTGACAGGAGCTAAGCAGCACAATGGCCAGAGCCAGGATCAGCGCGGGAATGCCGGTAAACCCTACAGCG
>NZ_JALBWM010000546.1 GCF_023895975.1 Microbulbifer okhotskensis | reverse complement strand
CCGCAGGTGAGGCCGGCGCTGCGTTTTCACCTTCGTTCGGCGCTCATCAATACGGGTCGACTTTCCTACGAAAACCTACTGCGAGAAGAACCTGTGTTTACCCGATAAGCGATTTTTCAATCCAGGCATTCTTCGCTTGAGACGCTGTGCGTCGAGTGCGCGTGTCGTTCAACGCACCGTGTCTTAAGCAGGAACTTCAGAGGCGCGGACGCAGGATGCAGAGAAA
>NZ_JALBWM010000054.1 GCF_023895975.1 Microbulbifer okhotskensis | reverse complement strand
CGAGCAGTACAGTGACTATGGGGCTATAGCTGTATGAAACTGTCCGAAGTGTTGAGTGAGGGCAGTTTCGATAATGTCTTCGCTGTTGACCTCGATGTCAGGTATTACCCCGTACCCCTCCCCGTTAAGGCGGCCCCCTGCAATCGTGGATACTGGGCGACTGTCGGGAATACCGATCTCAAAGCCAAATGGCAGGGACTGTGGTGTTTCCATTATATGAGCACCACCAGCGTTGGCACTGCCGATGACGGAGGCTCTACCTAACTGCTGCAGAGAAAATACAGTGCTTTCAGAGGCGGAGAAGGATCGTTGATTAATCAAGATCACCTGTGGCCTGATGTTACCATAGATTGGCCAGGGAAGAGAGACGGTACGGGTGGGATGACTTTTTCTTGTCTGCTTTCGATCACAAAGGGCAAGGGAGTCTCTGCATCGATGAAGGATTCGAGGATAGCGTTAGCGGTCTGTTCGTTATCGCCGCCATTGCCAAGCAGATCCAGTATCAGACCATTGCTGTATTGGATTAGAGTGAAAGCCGCGGTCAGGGTTTCTTTGGCGTGTTGAAAAGAGTGGAAAGAAGAGAGGGAAAAGTAAGCGATATTACCAAGTAGTAGTTTAATCTCTTTAACACCGTAATTATTGTTTGGCGCTTCAGCTCGCCACTGTTCAATCCAGTTGCGATTAGCTTCCTGTGAATTGGTATGCGCTACGTAAAAATGTTTATCTTCCGACTGGGCGTGTATTTTTTCGATAAGCTTGTCTGCGAATGCTTGGTAATCATTACAGAAATCACTCAATTGGCGGGACTCCGCCAGTGTGTTGAACTGAGCTGAGCTGAGCTGAAAGCGTCCGCGCTTTCTCTTCTATCACATATTGTTGTTTTATCGCTGATGCAGCTGCCCTGATTATTGGGGCTACCTCAAATCGACATGGGACCTTTTCCTTGGCGGTGCCTGTAAGTGAGTTTATGGAAAAGCTGATGAATAATGCTAAACACAATCCGTGACGGTATCTCATGGGTCGCCAGCCTCCTTTTATAGGTTTGCTTGTATCCGTTCGATATAAAGGTTTTCTTCCAGAGCTTGAATTACTTCAGCGAGTAATCCCGGCAGTGGCATGACGAGTTCTGCGTTGAGTGACTTCTCTGCGCTCAAGGTAGCTATCAGTGATTCTTCAGTTTTGGTAATAGCCGGTTGCCTTTGCGGGTCTGGCGAACTTTGCGCTCTCGTACATCCTCATCTGAAGACATTTGTACCAGTCCCTGCTTGACCATATCTTTGACGGTCAGGCTTACAGAGGACTGGGAAATATTAGTACTCGCCAACACTTCGTTGCTGGTTACATCTCTCTTGTCTAAAAGCGCACGCATAATGAGGGTATAGCGGGGCCTGTAAACACTGAGCCGTTGCTTCTGTAACTTTGAGCAACATGGCCATCCACAATTCAAGTATGTGACGCAGTTGGATACCCAGCGGACCGTATTTCATAATCGAACTTATCTATAAGTACTTATATCAGCAACTATGTATCCGCACTGGCATATTGCAAGCTGCGAGAAATATCGCTTTCGGGGTCATCAAGTCTGTCCAGTTTCTCCTTTGTGAAGTGGAGGCAAGATTTTTTTGAGGTCTGATGTTTTGTCACAAATGTGAAATTTAAATTTCACATTATGATCATCGTAGTTTAGGAATTAACCGCCAATCTTTGCGCCACTTGATATGTGTCAGGTACAACCTGAAGGAAAAATCATGAAAGAGATTGGCTTGGCTGCCCTGGCAGCTCTGGGGTTACCATTTTTGGCGGAAGAGGTACAAGCCAGCGACCTCGTTATTTCAGAGTATATTGAGGGCAGCAGTAACAACAAAGCGCTCGAAATATACAACGGTACTGGTGCTGCAGTAGATCTGGGCAACTACAGTATTGAGCTTTTCTTTAATGGCTCGTCTACGGCGGCGTCCACCATTGTGCTGGGTGGCAGCCTCGCTGATGGTGCGGTTTATGTCTTTGCCCATGGCAGCGCCGATACTTCAATCCTGTCTGTAGCCGACCGGACCTATACCAGTGCTCTGTTTAATGGCGATGACGCCGTGGCCCTCAGCGGCCCGAATGGCCATATCGATGTGATTGGCCAGATCGGGGCCGACCCCGGTAGCCAGTGGGGAGACAGTAGTCTCGGTACCCAGAATCAAACGTTGGTTCGCGATTGGAGTGTGACGGAAGGACGCACCGATGGTAGTTCAGATTTTACTCCCTCAGCTGAATGGACCAGCGCGGGTCAGGATGATTTTTCTAATCTGGGTTGGCACGGCGAAGATGGTAGCGGCGGCGGTGACGACGATATTGTTTTGGGTGAGTGTGGGGATCTCTCAACCTTGATAAGCCAAGTGCAGGGCTCTGATTTTGATAGTGCCCTGGCAGGTGAGCGCCACGAAATTGAAGCGGTGGTTGTCGGCAGTTTTCAGGATGTCAATAGCGGGCTCTCAGGCTTCTTCGTGCAAGAGGAAGATAGTGATCAGGATGGCCAGATCAACACCTCTGAAGGCCTGTTTGTTCATGGGAAAGGCTTTGGTGTAGAGGTTCAGCCTGGTGATCTGGTACGTGTTGGCGGTGTCGTTACGGAGTACTACGGTTTTACTGAATTGGACGAAATAGATGGCGTAAGCATCTGTGGTGACGGTTACAGCGTTGCCGCCGAGGAAGTGTCGCTGCCATTTGCGTCTGCCGAAGAGCAGGAGCAATACGAGGGGATGTTGGTGGAGTTCCCACAAGCCCTGATGGTGAATGATCACTATAACCTGGGCCGTTATGGCGAAGTGACTCTCGCCAATGGTCGTCTCTATATTCCCACCCACAACAATGAACCGGGTGTTGCGGCGGTTGCGCAAGAGATGGCCAACGAACTGAATAAAGTGGTACTGGATGATGGCTCCAGTGTGCAAAATCCGGAACAAGTGCCGTATCCCGTATCCGGCTTGAGTGCCAGTAACACGTTGCGCAGTGGCGATACTGTATCGGGACTGCGCGGTGTATTGGGATATAGTTATGGTGCCTACCGTGTTCACCCAATAGAAGCACCGGAATTTGTCTCTGCAAATCTTCGTGAAGGCGCCCCGCTTCTTTCCGGACAGGGTAGCCTGAAAATTGCCAGCTTTAATGTTTTGAATTACTTCAATGGCGATGGCAATGGAGGAGGATTTCCAACTTCTCGAGGCGCTGATACTGAAGAAGAATTCCTGCGTCAAAGAAGTAAAATTATCTCTGCCATTCTAGGTCTGGATGCGGATGTAATTGGCCTGATGGAGATTGAAAATGATGGCTATGGCAGCGATAGTGCAATTCAGGACCTGGTTAATGGCCTTAACGCTGTTACTGCCAGCGAAAAGTATCAGTTAGTCAATCCTGACTTAACTCAGCTGGGTACAGATGAAATTACTGTGGGGATGATTTATCGAAGTGATCGGATGATGCCTGTGGGCGGCGCTGTGACTACCGATAGCTACCCGTTCGATGCCGGCAATCGCCAGCCGCTGTTACAAGCCTTTAGAGAGCTTGCCAGTGGTGAACAAATGGCTGTCGTTGTAAATCACTTTAAGTCCAAGGGCAGTTGCCCGAATGACGCTAGTCTAAATGACGACCAAGGTGATGGTCAGGGCTGTTGGAATGCCCTGCGTACTGAAGCGGCGGATGCCCTGGTTTCGTGGGTTGATACCGATCCTACTGGCGCTGGAATCGATCGTATTTTGGTGCTTGGTGACCTGAACAGCTATGCCCGTGAAAACCCCATCGCGACGCTGAAGAAAGAGGGTTACACCGATCTTCTGGAAGTATTTGGTGAAGGTGAAGCTTACTCTTATGTGTACAGCGGCCAAAGTGGCTATCTGGATCATGCTCTCGCCAGTGTCATGCTGGCTCCCCTGGTAACGGGTGTAGCGGATTGGCATATCAACGCCGATGAGCCTCGCGTGCTTGATTACAACACCGAACACAAAACGGACGAGCAGCAGGAGAGCTTCTACTCCACCGATGCCTTCCGCGCCTCAGATCACGATCCTTTGGTGGTAGAGCTGGACCTGAGCGCAGATAACATAGTGCCGCTGGCCGCTTTTGACTGGAATGTTGAAGGGTTTAAGGTGGACTATATCGACAGCAGCGCGGATAGTGACGGCACTATCGTAAGCTGGGCCTGGGATTTTGGTGATGGTGCTGTCAGTACCGAGCAATATCCTAGCCATCGTTATGATGTGGCGGGTTCATACTCTGTCATCCTGCAAGTCGAGGATGATCGTGGAGCGATTTCCGCAGTTGAACAGATTGTGCAGGTTGAGGAAACTGTAGAGCTTCACGCTGACTTTAAAGTACACAGCTTCCTGCGCTGGATGTGGGTTGAAGATCGCAGCAGTTACGATGGCGAGGGTAGGCTTAGCTACGAGTGGGGATTTGGTGACGGCGCTACCCACATTGGCCCCTGGGCTGTACATCGCTACTCTACGGGAGGTAGCTACGAAATTACCCTGACACTCAAAGATGACGTGGGTAATGAAGATAAAGCCCACCGTCAAATTGAAGTGCGCAAGCCTTTTTGGCTCTGAGTTGAGTATCAGTAACAATAATTAACTACCGACATATATTGAGCGGCCAGATATCTAGCTAAAGAATATCCGGCCGTATTCTTTCCTCATGCCTGGCACTCACGTTGGCGAGTTGTTTTCGTCTCCCCTCATCTACTTTTCCAGCTTGAATTTAAGACGTCTGATCACAAACGCTTTACGACAGGTTCAGTATTTACAGACATAATCTGCGACCTGAGCAACCCTGTTCGAATTGGAGGACTGCCGATCTGGTTGACAGCCCTTCAGAATAGACAAACTGCTACGAAAAGTTTCCGGTGATTTGCGTGTATAGCCGTGTACTCAATTGGCTCCTATAGCCAGTTGGTAGAGGGATAAGATTTTCTTCCGGATAATTTTAACCTGGCAATAGGACGCCCTTGACGAGAGGTTGATCATTCAGGATGACCCAACTGAGAAAGTAATGGAGCGCTTGTAAATAATGAGCCTCTCTAGGAAATTACGACAAGGAGTCGCAAGTGACACTGAAAACACCTTCTTGGGGGCCGATGTGCCCACTGGCACATTATTTGAAGGCACCGGCTACTGCGGGTGTCTATGAAATAGGCTTTAGGAAAGATGGCTACATGGCTCCGCAAAGTGCAGCTTTCGGTCTGCATGCAGTTAGCTATCCAACCGGATTTTACCCAATGTATGTTGGCAAGCACCAACGGTCGTTGAGAAAACGTTTGGGCGAGCACTTTATCGGCATCAATTCTGAAGGAAGAACCCGAAGGGGCTCCAAGGCCAGCAAATCGATTAAAAACTACTATCAGAGTATTTTGCCGAATTTACTGGCAATGAGTGACAAAATTCCTAGGGAATTACTTTTCCCCTTGGATGGCTTGTTCTTTACTTGTATGCCCTTACAAGAGCCGGGTAAATTTGAGTCCCTGGTGAGATTGAGCCATTTTGATTACCCCTGGAATCGCCGTGATGAGGGGCAGGCAAGAACTCAGGCCAGTAACACGGAAAGTCTGGATTTTGGCTATATTTATCGGGAAAAGGCGGTGCAATTTATTGGCTGAGTTCAGTTTGATTTTTTCCGTCATCAGGATGCCAGCCGTTCGAATTGATACCTGTAAGTAGTAGCCAGCCAGAATGTTGAATCAATAAGAGGGGGGAAGAATATGCAGGCATTGAAAACACTTGAGGGTTTGAGTTTGGAGTGGACCGGCACCCACTATTCAAAAAATGGTGATTTCCCCGATCTTTCAACTCATACGGTAGTCTATGAAACTGCGTCAAACTGCTATGTTATAGCGGCTGGTAAATTGGTAGGAGAAGCCTCTTATACTTATGAAGCCATGGATGAGCGCATGGCCGCATTAACTTATAGGCCACAAATTTACCAGGGTCGAAAAAATGTGCTGCTCTATGCAATGCTTGATTTTGTGCAGATGATGGATCGTGCCATTATTCTCTATGAGGATCGCCCGCTGGCATTGGCGAATGGCAGTTTTCAGCTGGTGAATACACCCGTCCGGCCCAAGCTATGAAAGCTGGGCAATCGGCAAAAAATGGAGAGCTTATGAAAGAGTGTGAAAAAATAAATTATATTGAGTTGCCCTCCAGAGACCTGGAGAAAACCAAGGCGTTTTTCAGTGAAGCTTTTGGTTGGACGTTTACTGATTACGGCCCTGAATATAGTGCCTTTTCCAATGCTGGATTGGATGGTGGGTTTTTTCAGGCGGAGTTACATAGCGCCACAGAAAATGGGGCCACATTGGTGGTGTTATACAGTCGTGATCTGGAAGGCACACTGGAAAAAGTAACACGTTGTGGAGCCAGCATCGCCAAACCGATTTTCACATTCCCCGGCGGTAGGCGTTTTCACTTTAAAGAGCCTTGTGGCAATGAATTTGCGGTTTGGTCAGACGTGGAATCGCAGAGTGAAGAGTTGTAACAATTTAGACTAAGGCAAATAATCATATAATAAGCCCCCGGTTTTATTCGGGGGCTTATTTATTGCTGTTAACCGTTTCGATCAGGCTTCGAAATCGGTGCCGAGCTTCTTCTTCACCAGCTGCTTCTTCAGAGTTGTATACCGGGGAACGCCGTTTTTGTAGGGAGGGTAGTCCTCGCCCTGAATCAATGGCAGCAGGTACGCGCGGCCTGCCTCGGTAATCCCAAAGCCGTCTTCGCTGATGTAGTCACGTGGCATGAATTTTTCCACGTTGGCGACTTCAGACAGCGGTGCTTCGGCGATAGACCAGCTGTACTCGCTACCTTCGCCGCGAATAATTGCCGGCATAATAGCGTTTTTACCTGCAACGGCCATTTCCACTGCAGCGCGGCCCACTGCGTAGGCTTGCTCTACATCAGTGGCGGAAGCGATATGACGGGCGGCGCGCTGTAGGTAATCTGCCAGAGCCCAGTGGTACTTCAGGCCGAGTTCGCTTTTGACCATATTGGCCAAAGTGGGTGCTACCCCACCTAATTGCTTATGGCCAAAAGCATCGGTGGAACCGGCGTCGGCGAGGAAAGTGCCATCTGGGTACTGGGCGCCTTCGGAAGCGACGATAACGCAGTAGCCTTTCTCGTCCACGGTCTTCTGTACCTTGGCGAGGAATTTCTCTTTGTCGAAGGCAATCTCGGGGAACAGGATAATATGCGGCGCATCGCCTTCCTGCTCCTGGGCCAGGGCACCGGCAGCGGCAATCCAACCGGCGTGGCGTCCCATCACTTCGAGGATAAACACCTTGGTAGAAGTGGCACACATAGAGGCCACATCCATTGCCGCTTCCTTGGTGGATACGGCAACATACTTGGCGACAGAGCCAAAGCCGGGGCAGTTGTCAGTTAGCGGTAGGTCGTTGTCCACAGTTTTGGGGATATGGATAGCCTGGATGGGATAACCCATGGTCTCTGACAACTGGGAGATCTTCAGGCAAGTGTCTGCTGAATCCCCACCGCCGTTATAAAAGAAGTAGCCAATGTCGTGCGCCTTAAATACCTCGATCAGTCGTTCGTACTCAGCGCGGTTATCCTCAAGGCTCTTCAGCTTGTAGCGGCAGGAACCGAAAGCACCGGACGGGGTGTGACGAAGCGCAGCAATAGCTTCAGCGCTCTCCAGGCTCACGTCGATGAGCTCTTCGCGCAATGCGCCGAGAATACCGTTATGCCCCGCATAGACATTGCCAATCTGGTCCTGGTTTTCACGCGCAGCTTCGATTACGCCGCAGGCGGATGCGTTGATCACGGCGGTAACACCACCAGACTGCGCATAAAAGGCATTCTTTTTCGACATGGGTATCCTGTGTTTATAGAGATATTGAGATGTGTCCCGATCCGGTAGTCCGCCTCGCATCTCGTTTTTTTACCTGTGCCAGTGAGGGTAACCGGGAGCTCGTATCGGGTGTCGGCCTTCGCGGGAATATTCCTACCACCGTAATGGGGATGAGGCCGATCAATGCGGGGGCGGAGTCTAATGGAATAGCGATTAAATTGCATGGAAACTGGGGTATTTGGCAATTACTGGCCCGATTTGCCGTGTTAAGCTTGCGCCGCAACCCGTAGGAGTACATTTTTCCGCTATGCATATTCATATTCTAGGTATTTGCGGCACATTTATGGGCAGTTTGGCCCAATTGGCGGTGGCCGAGGGACATCGTGTAACCGGCAGTGACGCCAATGTTTATCCGCCGATGAGCACCCAGTTGCAGCAGGTAGGCATCCAAATTACCGAGGGTTATGATCCCGCACAGCTTGAGCCAGCACCCGACCTGGTGATTATTGGCAATGCTCTGTCTCGCGGTAATCCAGCGGTGGAGGCGGTATTGGAAAAGGGGCTCCGCTACACTTCGGGCGCCCAGTGGTTGTGTGATCATTTCCTCGGCGGTCGCTGGGTATTGGCTGTGTCTGGGACCCACGGCAAAACCACCACCGCCAGTATGCTGGCGTGGATTCTGGAGGCGGCAGATATGCAGCCAGGTTTCCTGATCGGTGGAGTACCGGGCAACTTCGGTGTGTCCGCCCGTTTGGGTGAGTCCCCTTTCTTTGTTGTCGAAGCGGATGAGTATGACACCGCTTTTTTCGACAAGCGTTCCAAGTTTGTGCACTACCGCCCACGCACGGTGATTATCAATAACCTCGAATTTGATCATGCCGATATCTTTGAAGATCTGGCGTCCATCCAAAAACAATTTCATCACCTAGTGCGCACCGTGCCTGCCAGCGGCTTGATTGTGGCGGCTGCGGAAGAAGCCGTAGAGCAAGTGCTGGAGAAGGGCTGTTGGAGCGAGGTACAGCGTGTCGGCAGTGAGTCTGAGGACGGTGTGCGGCTTGGCGACTGGTGCGCGGTGGATATTGCCGCTGATGGCAGCAGTTTTTCCGTTCAGTTTGAAGGTAAAGCGGAAGCGCGGGTCGAGTGGGACCTGACAGGGCAGCACAATGTGTCCAATGGCTTGGCGGCGATGGCGGCTGCGCGACATGTGGGCGTCACTCCTGATTTGAGTGCCGCGGCACTGGAGAGTTTCCAGGGCGTGAAGCGGCGGATGGAGTGCCTGGGGGAAGTGGCTGGTATTCGTGTCTATGACGATTTTGCCCATCACCCCACGGCGATTGAATCCACCCTCAACGGCCTGCGCGCGAAGGTGGGGCAAGACAAAATTATCGCCCTCATAGAACCGCGTTCAAATACCATGCGGATGGGGGTACACCAGGGCAAGCTGGCGCAATCCTGCGCTAGAGCCGATATGGTGCTCTGGTACCAGCCCGAGGGGATGAGTTGGTCTCTGGAGGATCTGACTGATCACTCTTCGGTGCCGGCAAAAATTTTTAACTCTATTGAAAGTGGTGTTGAATCTGCCCTGGAGCTCGCCGATGCGGGAAGCCACATTGTAGTGATGAGCAACGGCGGCTTTGGCGGTATTCACCAACGCCTGATCGGCGCTCTGGAACAGAAGTACGATCGATAAGTCAGACAAACTACCCCTTTGGGGGAACTCGGCTTTACAAGGATTCAACAAGGTATCGACTTTGCATCAATCCTCTTTTGATAAAACGGTCACCCTGGCGATGACTGGCGCTTCGGGCGCCCAGTATGGTTTGCGACTGTTACAGTGTCTGCTCGCATCGGGTGTCCGCGTATGGTTGTTGATGTCAGAGGCCGCCCAGGTGGTGATCAACACTGAAACGGATATGCAGTTGCCCGACGGCGATGAACATGAGTTACAGAACTTCCTTGCCGATCGCTTTGCGGCGCGCGAGGGACAACTGACGCTGTTTGGCAAGCGCGATTGGTTTTCTCCGGTCGCCTCTGGTACCGGTGCCCCGGCCAGTATGGTGATTTGCCCTGCGAGTGGCGGAACCCTGTCGGCCGTGGCCTGCGGGGCCTCGAACAATCTGGTTGAGCGAGCTGCAGATGTGGCCCTTAAGGAGCGTCGCCAGTTGATCCTGGTCCCTCGCGAAGCGCCGTACTCAGAGATTCATCTGGAAAATATGCTCAAGCTTACCCGGATGGGGGCAATGATCCTCCCGGCCAGCCCGGGCTTTTACCAGAAGCCACGCACGGTTGAGGATGTGGTCGATTTCGTGGTGGCACGCCTGCTCGACCAGTTGGGTATTGAGCAAAAACTATTGCCTAGCTGGGGCGATCAGGATGGTTGAAACGGCAAAAGCGAGTATCACCATCCATTACTGTGTGCAGTGTAACTGGATGTTGCGAGCCACTTGGATGGCCCAGGAATTACTGCATACTTTTGCCGATGACCTCAGGCAGGTTGCATTGCAACCGGGTACTGGGGGAGTATTCGAGATTCGAATTGGTGAAAAAATGATCTGGGAGCGCAAGCGCGATGGCGGTTTTCCCGGAGCAAAGGAGCTTAAGCGGCGCGTGCGGGACACCTTGTTTCCCGGCCGTGACCTGGGGCATATCGACACCCCTTAAAGATAGTTCCAATAAATCAGTGCGATGGCAAATTTTTTGTTTGCACGATCATCGCAGGGGCGAACAAAGTGTGCGCCGCAACGCGGCCAGTTTTTAGTTAGGAAAGAAGCGGAAATTTATGCTGTCAGCTTTACAAAACTGCTACGAATACCTGGTGACTAAACGGCCCGCTGCGGTGCTGGTGGTTATTGGCCTGTTAACTTTGTTGGCGGCGCTCGGGTTGCCCCGCGTAAAGATCGATGCTTCCGCCGATTCTCTCACCCTGGAAGCCGATAAATCCGTGGACTACTTCCGTGAGATTTCAGAGCGCTATGCCAGTGGTGACTTCCTGGTCGTAACATACCGATCTAAAAGCGGGGATTTATTCAGTGATAAATCCCTGCAGGCCCTCGGCAAGCTACGCGATGAGCTGGCTGGCGTTGAGGGGGTTTCCAGTGTGCAGAGTATTCTCGATGTCCCCCTGCTTTACAGCCCCAAGTTGGCATTGACCGATATCAGCGATGAGATCCGCACTCTTTCGCGACCCGATGTCGATAGGGATATGGCCAGGCAGGAGTTCCTCTCCAGTCCTATCTACCGGGAATTGATTCTGAGTCCAGATGGTCAGACCACTGCACTGCTGGCCAACTTGACCCTGGATAGCCGCGGCATCGAACTGGTGCGTGAGCGGGATGCGCTGCGCAGCAAGCGCAACGCCGAGGGACTGACCCCGGAAGAAGCGGCTCACCTGGAAGAGATCAGCGCAGTTTACCTGGCGCATCGTACAGTCCAGGAAAAGGAAGCCCACCAGCGGGTTGATACTGTGCGCGGGATTCTCACCGGTTACGACGGTGAGGCGGAGTTATTCCTCGGCGGTGTCACCATGATCACAGCGGATATGATTTCGTTTATAAAAAGTGACCTTATAGTGTTCGGGGTGGGAATTCTCGCCTTTATCGTTCTGACCTTGCTGCTAATTTTCCGTCAGCCGCGCTGGGTATTATTGCCGCTGCTCACCTGTGTTACCACCGCAGTGATGATCCTGGGGCTGCTCAGCTGGCTCGATTGGCGACTTACAGTGATCTCGGCCAATTTTGTCGCACTGCTGCTGATTATCACTCTGGCCATCACCATCCACCTGGCGGTGCGTTACCGGGAATATATCGCGCAGAATCCTGACTGGGACCGAGACAAACTGGTGTTGCAGACGGTGCGCTTTATGGCCAAACCCTGTCTCTACACTGCGCTGACCACTATTGTGGCTTTTGTATCTCTGGTGGTGAGTGGTATTCGGCCGGTTATTGATTTTGGCTGGATGATGACGATGGGCGTGACTATGGCCCTGATGTTGTCATTCCTTATTATTCCCTGCTTTTTGATGTTACTGCCGAAGCGTGCTGGCAATGTAGGTGCGGATAACTCCCACGCATTCACCCTGCAGTTTTCGCGTTTTGCCGAGCGCTACAAATTTGTGGTGCTGGCTGTTTCGCTTCTGGCCGCGGTGGTGAGTGTGGTAGGTATTTCACGCTTGAAAGTGGAGAACCGCTTTATCGATTACTTCGATGATTCCACAGAAATTTATCAGGGAATGCTGGTGATCGACCGCCGCCTGGGGGGCACAGTGACCCTGGATATTATTCTGGATCAGCCGCAAGACCAGGAAGCGGCCTTTGAGGGGGAAGAGGACCCCTTTGCTATGGAGGCTGAGGAAGGTCCCTTTGCCGTGGAAGAGGACCCATTTGCCGTCGATGATCCCTTCGGCAGCGAAGAGGAGTCGCCGGAGCAGAGCTACTGGTTTACGGTGGCTGGCCTGGCAAAACTGGAACAACTGCACGATTACCTGGAGCAACAGCCGGAGATTGGCAAGGTTCAATCGTTGGCGACCCTGTACAAGGTTGCCCGCGATCTGAAAGGCGGTCCCCTCAATGATTTTGAGCTGGCGGTGGCTAATACCAGTCTCCCAGCGGAAATCCGCTCGGTACTGGTTAACCCCTATCTGTCCGTGGAGAACAATCAGGCCCGCATTACCCTACGTGTAATGGAGACGGACCCGAACTTGCGCCGTGATGAGTTGATTCAGCGTATCTATAACTACGCCCATGATGAAATGGGCATAGCCCCGGAAAATATCCATCAGACAGGTCTGTTGGTTCTCTATAACAATATGCTACAGAGCTTGTTTAAGTCTCAGATCCTGACCCTGGGTGCGGTCTTTGTGGGCATTCTTTTGATGTTCCTGGTGCTGTTCCGCTCCCTGCCCATTGCCTTGATCGCGCTGGTACCGAATATGCTGGCCGCTTGTGTGGTACTGGGGGGAATGGGGCTTGCGGGTATTCCCCTGGATATGATGACTATCACCATTGCCGCGATTACTGTAGGTATCGGTGTGGATCATGCGATTCATTACCTGTATCGCTTCCGCGCCGAATTCGCCAAAGACGGCAATTACTTAGCGACCATGCACCGCAGCCACGCGACGATCGGTCGCGCGATGTTTTATACCGCGATCACGATTATTGTCGGTTTTTCTATCCTAGCTCTGTCGAAGTTCGTGCCTTCAATTTACTTTGGCCTGCTTACGGCCTTGGCAATGTCCGCAGCATTGCTGGGTTCTCTGACCCTGTTGCCGTTGTTGTTGGTGATGTTTAAGCCGCTGGGGCGTCAAGAGGGAGAGGCTGAGCCCCAGGTGCCATTACAAGAAGTACCCAGCGCCTGAAGCCTGTAGATTCCACCCACAAAAAAGCCGGGAATATCCCGGCTTTTTTGTACTTGTTCCAATGTGAGGCGTTCAGTCCTTGCGGCTGGTGACCTCAAGCAGGTGGTAGCCAAACTGGGTTTTGACTGGGCCGTGTACCTTGTGCAGCTCCTCGGAAAATACGACTTTGTCGAATTCCGGCACCATCATCCCTTTGCTGAACTCGCCCAGGTCACCGCCAGAACGGCTTGACGGGCATTGAGAATGCTGCTCAGCAATCTTGCCAAAGTCTGCGCCATTCTCGATTTGTTGTTTGAGCTCCTGGCACTTCTGTTCGCTTTCTACCAAGATATGACGAGCGGTTGCTGTAGGCATGAAAAATCTCCGTTTGGTCAATTTACCGCAGCAGCTTAAAGGCTGGTTGGTAGCCTTGCCACCAACAATTGTCTGAATCTAAAAAAATTTCCTTTCAGCTGGGAGGATTGGCGTCAGAAGGCCTTCCCTGGGGACACAGAGTTTTCGCTGTGGTGGTATCTTTAGCAGGTTGTTGAAAAAAGTCTTCAGGGGCTTTTTTAGCAACCTGCCAGGACCCATAAAAATTTATGAGTGATCACTTTGCAACAGATACCCCTTTTCCCACTGAGTGTTCCCCTATACCCAGGTGTCACCTTACCCCTGCGAATATTTGAACAGCGCTACCTTCACCTGGTGAGTGAATCCCTAAAAACCGACAGTGGTTTTGGCATTGTGCTGATTCGTTCCGGTGGGGAAGTTGGCCGCGCCTCGGTGTGGCCTTTGGGGATCTATGTGGACATTGTCGACTGGGGGCAGGGGCAGGGGCAGGGGCAGGGACAGGGGGAGGGAGGGTTGCTGCATGTGGACGTTAAGGGCCGGCGACGCTTCCGTATTACCCGCACGACCCGAGCGGAAGACGAATTGCTCCTGGGCGATGTGGCGTGGTTGTCGGAAGAAGAAGCAAAGCCTATACCGGCAGATTGCGGTGACCTTGTGTCGGTATTGGAGGAGCTCAAAGACCGAGCGCACAAGTTGTCGTTAAAATTTGAGCCGGTCGAGTCTGCTGGCGCTCTGTCATGGCAGCTGGCACAGCTACTGCCGTTGGAGGATAAAGTGCGCTCAGATTTGCTGGGCATGGAAGACCCACTTGCGCGTCTTGCCACGATTGCCAAAAACCTGGACCGCTGGACCCGGGAGTGAATGCCGGCTCGATGGGCCTGGAGGCGGAGCGATAGGCGCTTTCAACCGGGTCGTGCTGGGGTATACTGCGCGGCCGACCGGATTTTGCACGGAGAGCCAAGTGACCGCTACAGAGACTGCCGATCAGCAATCCACCCGCACCCAACTCGAACAGATGGGTCGCGCCGCCCGCGCCGCAGCGAGGCAGATAGCCGCTGCCGATACTTCCGTTAAGAATCGCGCCCTTAAGGCCATTGCCGGCGAGCTCAAATCACAGCGGGCGCTTTTAATGGCGGCCAATGCGCTGGATATGCAAGCGGGCCGTGAACACGGTTTGGATGCTGCCTTACTGGACCGCTTAGAGCTGAATGATGCCCGCATTGAAGACATGATTGAAGGGCTTGTGCAGGTTGCAGATTTACCGGACCCGGTAGGGGAAATCAAGGATTTGCGCTACCGTCCCAGCGGTATTCAGGTCGGTAAGATGCGTGTCCCCCTGGGAGTGGTTGGCATTATTTATGAATCCCGCCCCAATGTGACTATCGATGCGGCCAGTCTCTGCCTCAAATCCGGTAATGCCACGATTTTGCGAGGCGGCAGTGAAGCGTTGCGCTCCAATAAAGCAATTGCCGTCTGTATTGCTGCGGGTTTACGTGCGGCGGGATTGCCGGAAACCGCAGTGCAGGTTGTGGACACCCGTGATCGCGCCGCAGTGGGTGCCCTGATCACTATGCCAGAGTACGTGGATGTTATTGTCCCTCGCGGTGGTACCGGCTTGATCGAGCGGGTCAGTCGCGAGGCGCGGGTGCCGGTGATCAAACACTTACACGGTGTATGCCATGTGTATATCGATGACCGTGCAGATCTGCAAAAAGCTTTCGATATTGCCCTCAACGCAAAGACTCATCGCTATGGCGTTTGTAATGCCATGGAGACACTTTTGGTTGCCGAGGCTGTCGCGGTGGATATACTGCCGCGCTTGGCGCGGGCTTACGAAGAGAAGGGTGTGGAGTTGCGTGGCTGTGCACGGACCCAGGAGATACTCCCTAGCTGCAATGCAGCGCGTGAAGAGGATTGGAGCGAAGAATACCTGGCTCCGATTCTCGCTATTCGCGTTGTTGCGGGTATGGATAGCGCAATAGAGCATATTGTTCGATATGGTTCCGGTCATACCGAGGCCATAGTTACCCGGGACTATAGCCGCGGGCGTCGCTTCCTCAGTGAAGTGGACGCCAGTTCGGTAATGATCAATGCCTCGACTCGCTTTGCCGACGGATTCGAGTACGGCTTGGGGGCGGAAATTGGTATCAGTACGGATAAAATCCACGCGCGTGGTCCGGTTGGCCTGGAGGGGCTCACTTCGCAGAAATGGATCGTTCTCGGAGATGGGCATATTCGGCAATAGGAAAACTTTCCGGTGCGGGCCTGAGTGCGTGAGGTGATTGTGGCGAGTAAAAGGCGCAGTTTGGCCCTGTTTGGTGGAACCTTCGACCCGGTTCATTTTGGCCACCTGCGTATGGCGCTGGAATTACGCCAGCTCTTGAACTTTGACGAAATGCGCTTGCTGCCGAGTCATCAACCCTGCCACAGACAAACACCGGGAGTCTCTTCACATCACCGCAGTGAAATGCTGGCCCTGGCGCTACAGGGATGTGATGAGTTGCAGCTGGATAGGCGCGAACTCAAGCGCGGCGGTGCTACCTATACGGTGGACACCCTGGAGGAGCTGCGTGGTGAATTAGGGAGTAAAGTCTCCATCACTTTCTGTATGGGGTTGGACTCCCTATTGAGCTTGCACCGCTGGCATCGTTGGGAGCGGCTTCTGGAGCTGGCCCATTTGGTAGTGGTGACTCGACCTGGATGGCATTTGCCGGATGGGGACAGTGAAGAGCATCGGCCGCTATTGGAGTTATTGGCGCGCCACCGGGGCCGTGTTGCCGATTTGCATACCAAAACATTCGGGTGTCTGTTATTGCGCGAGCAAAGCATGTTGCCTATTTCCGCGACCCAGATTCGCGAGTTAATAAGAAGCGGCCAGTCGCCGCGTTATCTGTTGCCCGTGACGGTGCTGCAGTACATTGAAAACCATCAACTTTATAGAGAGGCCGCCGCCGGCGACCAGTAGTGAATCAAGGTGTTATGACAAATATTAAAGATATTGCTCTCACAGCTCTGGAGGACTTGAAAGGTAAGGACATCGTTGCTCTGGATGTTTCTAGATATTCAGATGTAATGGATAACTTGCTGATCTGTACCGGCACTTCCAGTCGCCAGGTTAAATCTCTAGCGGCGAACGTGGTGGACGAGCTGAAAAAAGAAGGCGTTCGTCCTATCGGCGTTGAAGGGGTAGAAGAAGGCGAGTGGGTATTGGTGGATTACGGGGATTTGGTTGTCCACGTTATGCTGGCTGAGGCACGCGGCTTTTACGACCTGGAGAAACTCTGGTCAATGACTCCGAATACGCGCAGTGATGCCGATGGCAGTGATCCGCACCAGGGTTAATTGTTGTGAAAATCCGCATCCTCGCAGCTGGAGGTAAAATGCCGGGTTGGGTGCAGGAGGGCTATGCCGAATACGCCAAGCGCCTGCCCCGTGAAATTGCCTTGGAAATGGTAGAAATACCCCTCGGCCAACGGGGCCAAAAGAGCTCTGCTGCCCTGATCGAAAAAGCGCGAAAAAAAGAGGGCGAGGCCATGCTCGCCGCTTTGGGCCCGCGCGATCATGTGGTTGCCCTGGATGTGCAGGGCAAGCCCTGGAGTACCGAGCAATTATCTGCTCAGCTACGGGATTGGCAATTGCTGGGGGAGAATGTCAGCTTGCTGATCGGTGGGCCCGATGGGTTGTCACCGGACTGTTTGGCGCGCGCGCGCCAGCGCTGGTCTCTGTCTCCGCTGACCTTGCCGCACCCACTCGTGAGGGTGGTTTTAGCCGAGCAGGTTTATCGTGCCTGGACGCTATTGGCCGGGCATCCCTACCATAAATAACGCATTTACGATAAGTCACGGAGAGATTTGCCGACTCGGTTCTCTCTCCTGTGTCGCCCTGTGTTAATGTAGGGCGATTAGATTTTTTGCGCGCCAGTCAAAAACCGTCGAATAAATTCTGATGCCTCACGATTATCACCTCAAGGACCCCCATACCGAGCAGCGGCTGTTTCGCAATCGCATGTTGGTGGCGCTTGTCGGGGTTGTTTTTCTTCTGGGCGTTCTGGTCGCACGCTTTTACAATCTTCAGGTGGTTAATTACGAAGACTACCGCACTCAGTCCGATGAAAATCGTATTCAGGTGCGCCCGGTTGCGCCTACCAGAGGGTTAATTTACGACCGTAACGGTATTTTGCTGGCGGATAATCGCGCCAGTTATAACCTGTCGATTGTACGAGAGCGCGTCCGCGATATGGATGCCACCCTGGAGCTGATTGGTCATTTGGTGCGACTGGATGATAGCGACGTAGCCAAATTCCAAAAACGCCTGAAGCGCCGGCGGCCATTTGAACCGGTACCCCTCCGTTTTCGCCTCAATGAAGATGAGATCGCACGCATTAGCGTCAATCAATTCCGTATGCCTGGAGTATCCGTGGAAGCGGAACTCGTGCGCTACTACTCCCTCGGGCATTTGTTCTCCCATAGCGTCGGTTATGTGGGGCGTATCAGTGACAGGGATCTGAGCAATTTTACCCAGGACGATGTGCGTCGATACCGAGGTACCCGCAGCATTGGCAAAGTGGGCCTGGAGCGCTCTTACGAGGACTTGCTACTGGGGGAGGCCGGTTACGAAAATGTGGAAATTGATGCCCACAGCCGGGTTCTGCGGATACTTGAGCGGCAGGACCCGAAACCGGGAGCAGACTTGACTCTCAATCTGGATGCGCGCCTGCAGCAGGTGGCCTCTGATGCCCTCGGTGACCGCCGTGGCGCCGTCGTTGCGATCGATGTAAATAGTGGCGGAGTCCTGGCCTTTGTCAGTAAACCGTCATTCGACCCCAATCTGTTTGTAACCGGGATCAGTTTTGCCGATTACCGTGCCCTCAGCGATTCCCTCGACGTACCGCTTTTTAACCGGGCGGTGCAGGGACAGTATCCTCCGGGTTCCACCCTGAAGCCGCTGATGGGGCTGGGAGGCCTGCAGGCTGGGGTTATCACTCGCGAAACCAAGATCAAGGATCCCGGTTTTTACAAACTGCCCAATGACCCACGAATTTACCGGGATCATATTCGTTGGGGTCACGGCGATAAAGTGGATCTAGTGCAGGCCATGGCACAGAGCTGCGATGTCTATTTCTGGGATATGGCACACCGCTGGGATATCGATGAAATGCACAGCATGGCTTCTCACTTTGGCCTGGGCACCAAGACAGGGATCGATTTGCCTATGGAGCGCCCGGGTCTCTTTCCTTCGCGCGACTGGAAGCGCGGTGCCCGTGGCATGCCTTGGTTTCCCGGCGACAGCCTCAATGCGGTACTGGGACAGGGTTTTGTATTGGCAACACCACTGCAACTGGCAGTGATGACCGCTACTATCGCTAATCGCGGTACTCATTATCGGCCACAGATGGTCAAAACAATCAATGGCGTGGAGCAGCCACCGGAAATTCTGCATAACCTGGAGGCCAACCCACTTCATTGGGACCTGGTTTTCGAAGGGATGGAAGCGGTGGTTAACCACAGAAGTGGTACGGGCAAACGTGCCGGCAAGGGGCTGGACTTTCGCGTCGCGGGTAAATCGGGCACTGCCCAGGTTGTGGGTATTGCCCAGGGTGCGCGCTATGACTCAGAAGCCCTGCAAGAGCGCCACCGCGACCATGCGCTATTTGTGGCATTTGCGCCAGTGGATAACCCGCGCATTGCAGTCTCGGTTCTGGTTGAGAATGGAGAGGGCGGCGGCAAGGTGGCGGCCCCGGTGGCACGAGCGCTGTTCGCCGAGTGGATATCAAGCCCGCAAGAGGATCAGGAAACGGTAGATACGATGAATTTGAGCGAAGAGGCGGGCAATGGCTAGTCGTGATTTTTCTCACCGGTTGTCTGATGCGCACGGCAGCTTACGCAAACCGGCCAGCCTGTCGCGCCGCCTGCATATTGATGTTCCCCTGCTGGTGTTGCTTTTGGTGTTGGCTGTGGTGGGCGTGGGGGTATTGTACAGCGCCTCCGGTAGCGATATGAATTACGTACGGCGCCAGTCGATCTTTATGGGCATGGCGTTTGTGGGTATGTTTATCGTGGCGCAAATTCCACTGGACTTCTACCGACGTTGGTCGCCCTGGGCCTATTTGGGGGGCTGCGTTTTACTGGTGGGAGTGTTGTTATTTGGCACCGGTGCTAAAGGGGCCCAGCGCTGGCTGGAGATCGCCGGATTCCGTTTCCAGCCATCAGAGGTGATGAAGCTTGGTGTGCCAATGGCGGTGGCGGCTTACTTGCACCAGCGCACCTTGCCCCCGTCCCTGCCCACGGTGATCGGCGCCCTGGCGATCGTGGCGATTCCCGCAGCCCTTATCGTGCGCCAGCCGGATTTGGGCACCTCGATTCTGATTGCGGCCTCAGGCCTATTTGCCCTCTATCTGGCGGGATTGAGCTGGAAGATGATCGGTGCCGCTGCGATGGCGTTACTGGTTGCCGCCTATCCTATCTGGCATTGGGGGCTTCACGATTACCAGCAGCAGCGAATCCTGACTCTGCTCAACCCCAACGATGACCGTTTTGGTGCCGGTTGGAATATATTTAATTCCAAGGCGGCCATCGGTTCGGGCGGTGTTTACGGCAAGGGCTATCTGCAGGGGACTCAGTCACAGCTCGACTTTCTGCCGGAGAGCCATACGGATTTTATTATCGCGGTGCTGTCAGAGGAGTGGGGGATGCGTGGCGCCCTGTTGCTGCTTTTGCTATATGTACTGATTATTTCCCGTGGTATTTATATCAGTTTTATGGCTCAGCACGTGTTTGGGCGGCTGCTGGCCGGGAGTATAACCCTCACTTTTTTTGTCTATGTATTTGTAAACATTGGTATGGTTACAGGATTGTTGCCGGTAGTTGGGGTGCCCCTGCCAGTAATCAGTTATGGAGGAACGTCGCTGATTACTTTGATGGCTGGATTCGGCATTCTGATGGCGGTGGGTACGGAGCGGCGCAGAGTGCATTTCTGATGGACACTGCAAAAGGAAAATAACTGGATTTAGAGACGCGAGATGAAGATAGGAGCGGTCGTTTTGAAGTGGACCTCGGGATTATTGATCGGGTTGGGTTTGACCCTCGCTGCCTGTGCGCAGGAACCGGGTCACGATAAAAACCAACAGGCGCAGAAGTTCGTGGATTATATGGTCCAGGAACACAGTTTTAGTCGCGAGGAAATGCAGCAGCTGATGCGGGAGGCCAAGCGCAAGGATTCCATTCTTAAAGCAATCAAGCGCCCCGCTGAAAAAGCCAAGCCTTGGCACGAATACCGCAAAATGTTTCTCACTCCTCAGAGTATTGCCGGGGGAGTGGATTTTTGGGACAAAAATGCAGAAGCGCTGGCTGAAGCCGAAAAAAAATACGGCGTTCCCGCTGAAATGATAGTGGCCATTATTGGTATTGAAACCCGCTATGGCGGCAATATGGGAGGCTATCGGGTACTGGATGCGCTATCGACACTTGCCTTTAACTACCCCCGGCGCTCCGCGTTCTTTACCAAGGAACTGGAGAACTACTTACTGCTCACCCGCGAGCAGGGAGTGGACCCTTTAGCCCTTAAGGGCTCATACGCTGGAGCTATGGGTTATGGCCAGTTTATGCCGTCCAGCTACCGCTCATATGCGGTGGACTTCAGCAATGATGGCAAAGCGGATATTTGGAATAACCCCACTGATGCTATTGGCAGTGTGGCCAACTACTTTGTCAAACACGGCTGGAAACCGGGAGAGCCCGTGGCCGTGCTGGCTAGTCCGCGCCCGAATGCAGATATGACAATCGTCAACGATACCCTGCAAGCGGAGTGGACCGTTGGCGAGCTGGCGAATAAGGGCTTCAATGCCACCAGCCAGGTTGCAGCAGAGATGCCAGCCAATGTATTTTCCCTGCAGACTGAACAGGGCAAGCAATACTGGTTGGGGCTGAATAACTTTGCAACTATCACACGCTACAACCGCAGTCGCCTTTACGCCATGGCGGTGAATGATCTGGCCCAGGAAATTGTAAAAGCGCGGGGCGGAAAATCCTAAGGCGGTTACCTTCGAGCCGCTAAATTCGGTGCAAATGAAGTGGAACCATTTGCACCGCCTGTAATCTGATACCTTCTATCTTATTCAGCAGTTTTAGATAATAGCGGTTTGGAGACGGCGACACCCAGTTGCCGCGCGCCGGGGGAATAATGTTTCAGTGCAATGCACGCCGGGGCTTAGCCCTAGTGGCCATTTTGTTGGCTGCCTGTAGTGGCCCGCAGACACAACCAAAGAACACCGAAGTTACCAAAAAACCGGACTTCAATAGCATCAAGGACAGTGGCCCCGCCGCCCCGGTCAATATGCAGGCTACTCCCGAACCTATTCCCGTGCGTGAACCCATAGGTGTCGCAGGGAATAAATCCCCTTATAAAGTCAGGGGGGTGACCTACCGTGTCCGCGATGACGTTAAGGGTTACAAAGAAGTGGGGCAGGCTTCCTGGTACGGGACCAAGTTTCACGGTCGGCGCACGGCCAACGGAGAGGTCTACAATATGTATGCCATGTCCGCTGCACACAAGACCTTACCGTTGCCCAGTTATGCCAGGGTCACCAACCTAGATAATGGCCGCAGTATTGTCGTGCGTGTGAATGATCGCGGCCCGTTCGTACAAGGACGGATAATTGACCTGAGTTATACGGCGGCGCAGAAACTGGGCTATTTGAATAAGGGCATTGCCCGTGTGGAAGTCGAGGCGCTGGACCCTGCTTCTCTGCCCGCTGCCACAGAGGTCTTTGCCAATAGCGATGGCACTGCCGGCCTGGCGCAGGATACGAGTATTAAGTTACCCGACAACACTTATTTACAGGTGGGAGCCTATAGCAGTTCAGCACAGGCTGAGGATATTCGGGCGCAGTTGGCTGCGGCGATTGACTATCCTGTTGCGGTTAGTGTTGTACAGAGTAGCGGCAAGACTTTTTATCGGGTTCGAGTGGGTCCACTGACTCAACAGAGGGCGTTGGCGACAGCGCGTGAGACGGTTGAGCAAAAGCAGTTCGGGCAACCTCAGGTTGTTTATGAGTAATTAGTTTCGGGTTTTTGTGCTGTGACTGGAATTAGTAGAGCTGTCCGTTATTGAGTGGTGGCTCTGCCCGTTGAGAGTCACCTGAATACCCGTTCACAAAATGCTGCGCACTGGCGCGCGTTTTCTTGTATTTTGTTTATTTGTAATGATGGGCGGCATTTGGCGACAAGCTGTAATGCGGCTGATTAATCTTTAGTTTTCGTTGCAGGTTAGTCCAGCGAAAGCGAGGAATGACGAGACTCACACCTATGATCACACGGATTATCGCCTGTTCTTTTCTGTTGTTATGTGCGGGCCTGGCCCAGGGGCAATCTCTTATCCCGGCGCCGCCCCAGCTGGCGGCAAAATCTTACCTGCTGCTGGACGCTAATACTGGTCAGGTACTGGTTGAGCATGAAGCAGGTACCCAAGTCCCCCCGGCAAGCCTGACCAAAATGATGACGGCCTACATTGTTTCCGAGGAAATCCTCAAGGGTAGCGTCAAAGAGAGCGATATGGTGCGTATCTCCGAGAAGGCCTGGCGCAAGGGCGGCTCGAAGATGTTTGTGAAAGTGGGTGACCAGGTTCCGGTTATCGACTTGATGCGCGGCGTGATTATCCAATCCGGCAACGATGCCAGTATTGCCCTGGCGGAGCATGTCTCTGGCAGTGAAGAAGTATTTGCCGAGGTAATGAACCAGCAGGCCGAGTTGCTGGGTATGCAGAATTCCCATTTCGTCAACGCCACTGGCTGGCCAGCAGACGGGCACGTGACCACTGCTCGCGACCTGGGGGTGCTGGCCCGTGCACTGATTATGGATCACCCGGAACACTATGATATTTACTCCGAAAAATACTTCAGTTATTCCGGCATTAACCAGCCAAACCGCAACCGCTTACTGTGGCGTGACTCCTCGGTAGATGGAATCAAAACGGGCCACACGGAGGAGGCCGGCTATTGCCTGGTGGCCTCTGCGATGAAGCGCGGTATGCGTTTGATTGCCATTGTCGTCGGTACCGACAGCGATGAGAAGCGGGCCTCCGAAACACAAAAGCTGATGGCGTATGGCTTCCGTTACTACCAGACCCACAAAGTCTATGGGCAAGGTGAAGAGCTTCAGACTGAGCGAGTTTGGGGTGGCAAAGAGCCCAGTGTCGGTATCGCCGTAGATAAGGATGTCTTCGTCACCATTCCGCGCGGTGGCGAGGACGGTATCAAGGCAGATCTGATTGTTGACGGTGAACTTGAAGCGCCTATTCAGAAAGGGCAGCCAGTGGGTAAAGTGGTTGTGACTCTGGACGGTGAAACTGTTGCCGATGTCAAAGCAGTTGCCGCTGAAGATGTGGATCGGGCCGGCTTCTTCAAGCGCATGTGGGACTCCGTTAAGCGCTTTGTGATGGGCTTTTTCAGCTGATTCGGCATTTAGCCGGCGGTTGAAAATATCGCTGAAGGCTTTTTCAGCAACCTGTTAGGGTGGGAATTCTTCCCGCCCTTGTCTATCTCCCCCCACAGCTCTGTCCACTTCCCCCGCTGCTCACTGTCCACTGCTCAATAGCCGCTGTATAATCGCCGCCCGGCTGTGCCTAAGCTTACCTCAATATCTAACAGCCCGGCCCCGGAGAGTGGTATGAGTCAAGATCCCAATCAAAAACCCCCAAAAATTGAGTTCCCCTGCGAAGACTACATGGTCAAAGTGGTGCGCGATGCCAATGATGAGGCGCACGAGTTTGTACTGGATGTGATGCGCCGCCACGCCCCCGAGTTGGACTCAGAGCGTATTACCCTGCGGGATAGTAGTACCGGCAAATTCACCTCCATGACCTTTTTTATCCTTGCTACCGGCGAGGAACAGCTCAAAGCGCTATTTGAAGAATTGAAACAGCACCCCGCTGTACATATGGTGCTCTGATGGCGGTTGTTCGCAACCTGGCGCGACGCGATTACAAAAGTGTCTGGCAGGCCATGTCCCGCTACACGGACACCCGTAATGACGATAGCGTGGATGAAATCTGGTGTGTGGAGCATGAGCCTGTTTTCACCCAGGGGCAGGCAGGAAAAGCCGAGCACCTGCTGAACACTGGTGATATCCCCGTGGTTCAGGTGGACCGCGGTGGGCAAGTGACCTATCACGGGCCGGGTCAATTGGTGGTATACCCATTGCTCGACCTGCGCAGGGCAAAAATTGGCGTGCGAGATCTGGTCAGCGCCTTAGAAGCGGCCACTGTCGCCATGCTTGAAACCTACGGTATCTCTGCTGCTCCCCGCCCAGACGCTCCCGGTGTCTACCTGATCGAAGGGGCGCGCAAGGGAAATAAGATAGCCTCCATTGGTCTGCGGGTGCGGCGCGGTTGCAGCTTTCACGGCATCGCCATCAATATTGATATGGACCTAGCGCCATTTCTGAGGATTAACCCTTGCGGCTACGCCGATATGCAAATGGTGCAGATGGCCGAAATATTGAAACCGATTCCCGCCAGGGATCAGGTTGCAGAAATTTTTGTGCGTGAGTTGCTCCGCACACTTCAATTGCCCGACGCACAGTGGCAATCCATTGACGAAAAAGTATTTGCGCAACTGAGCGCCGAACAGCAGGAATTGAGTAATGGCTGATAAACCCGATCTGGTGCCAGTAAAGCGCACCCGCCGTCTCCAGCAGGGGGAGAAATTGCGTGATGGTGAAAAGGTTGAGCGTATACCGGTTAAAGTGATTGCGAGTGACACCGTGTTGCGCAAGCCCGATTGGATTCGTGTGAAGGTACCAGCTTCAAAAGAAGTGGACCGCATCAAAAAAATCCTGCGCTCACAAAAACTGTCAACCGTGTGCGAAGAAGCCAGCTGTCCCAATCTAGGAGAATGCTTCAGTGGTGGTACGGCCACCTTTATGATCATGGGCGAAATTTGTACTCGCCGCTGCCCCTTTTGCGATGTGGGCCACGGTAAGCCCAACCCATTAGATCCAGAAGAGCCTAAAAATCTGGCTGATGCCATTGCCGCGATGAGTCTGCGCTACGTGGTGATCACCTCGGTGGATCGCGATGACCTGCGCGACGGTGGCGCCGAACATTTCACTCACTGTATTCGTGAGTCCAGAGCTCAGTCCCCAAATCTACAAGTGGAAATCCTGACCCCGGATTTTCGCGGTCGTATGGATGTGGCTTTGGATATCCTGGAAAAAGAAGCTCCCGATGTGTTTAACCACAATCTGGAGACGGTGCCGCGCCTGTATAAGGAATCCCGTCCCGGCGCCAATTACAAGTGGTCTCTGAAGCTACTGCAGGAATACAAAAAACGCCGCCCGGATGTACTGACTAAGTCCGGTCTGATGGTTGGCCTGGGTGAGGAAAAGGAAGAAATTTTCCGGGTAATGGATGATATGCGTGAGCACGATATCGATATGCTTACCATCGGCCAATACCTGCAACCCAGTAAAGAGCACTTGCCGGTACAGCGCTACGTGCACCCGGACGAGTTTGAAGAGTATCGCCGCTACGCCGAACAGATCGGCTTTAAACATGCAGCTTGTGGCCCATTGGTGCGCTCCTCCTATCATGCGGATAAGCAGGCACACGGGGAAAAGGTGGGCTGAGTTGGATTGTTGTAATTAGTTTATAAGGGTGCTTTATGTACCCTTTTTTTGTTGAAGCGAATTTGTTTCCAAGTTAATTCTTTTATTGAGGGTATCACTCTGTACTGCGCTTTAATTATCAAGTAATTTGTAGCGCCTGAAGAGCTGCCCCCCCCCTCCCAGAAAGTGTTATGACTGACTTCCAATCCCGATGCCCGGGACGCTGCTAGGGCATCAAATGCTAAAAAATCTGGTGATGCATGTGTCTCGTTATTTTCTTCACAAGACGTCAAGGTGCTCCAAACAAAGTTAATATTCATTTGGCTTATCCTTGCTGTAAGTAAGGTGGAATAGGCTCGGGAGATCTGGGTTTCATCGGGGAAGTCAATCTTGCACCAAGTTTGGGAGCAAGTCTTGTCTGTTTGAAGATATACACCACTGTTTTTGTGAATAATTAGGCGGGTAACTTTTCCATTGCAATTGATGGAGGCGTTCGTGCTGAAGGTCTTTAGTTTTGATGCCTGGGGACAAAGGCGCAACGCTGTAGACTGGAGTGCCTTACTGGGCGATAAACTTACCGGCTTCTCATCCAGCTTAACCAGTCGCGGCTATACCGGCCACGAGATGTTGGATCAAGTTGGACTGGTCCATATGAATGGGCGCATCTACGATCCCCGCCTGGCCCGCTTCCTCCAGGCTGACCCCTATGTGCAGTCGCCGGATTACAGCCAGTCTCATAATCGCTATGCGTATATATGGAATAACCCACTGAATTCCACCGATCCCAGTGGTTACTTCAGGCTTAGAGAATGGGTAGGAGTTATAGTCGCTGTCGTAGGGGGGGGGTATTTGCGGTGCACCTTGTGCAAAGTTTGGTTGGGAGATGGTCGCCCTTGGAGCCGTTTCCGGTGCGGCAGGTGCTGCCGCTAACGGAGGGAACGTTTTAGAGGGGGCTTTGATTGGGGGGATAAGTGCTGCTGCTTTTGGAGCGGTGGGGCAAATGGACTTTGGTGGATTGGGCTCGTTTGCAGGCATTGCCGAGTTCTCTGCTTATGGCGTAGCAGGTGGTATTACCAGTGTGCTAGGAGGTGGAAAATTTGGGCATGGGTTTGTTTCCGCCGGTGTGAATTGGACTATTAAAGGAAAAATTGATGGCATTGGAGGTTCCGGGCCCTCGGGAATACCTATACGAACTTTAATGCATGCAGTAATTGGTGGTACTGTTTCGAAAGTAACAGGAGGTAAGTTTGCAAATGGAGCAAATACAGCAGCTTTCTTGCACTTGCTATCCAGCGCCTCTGAATATTCAACACTTCGGACAGTTTCATGCAGCTATAGCCCCATAGTCACTGTACCGCTCG
>NZ_JALBWM010000545.1 GCF_023895975.1 Microbulbifer okhotskensis | reverse complement strand
CTCAATCTCACTCAGCTGGGTAGCATAATAGCCCTTCAGCTCCACCGCTTGATCAAGATAATGCTCCACGAGGCGCTGTTTATTCTCTTTCAGTCGGGTCTCTGATGTATTGAGTTCTTTTTTAGCCCGCTCCAACGCCCGCTCCTTGTCGGCTCGTCGCTGGTTAACTGCCACCCCGATCTCATCTTTAAGTGCCTTGAAACTGTTACGCTGGGCCGTCAAATCC
>NZ_JALBWM010000544.1 GCF_023895975.1 Microbulbifer okhotskensis | reverse complement strand
CGACTGGGAACGATTTCTCGCGACCTTCCCGCACCTGTTCAGCCTCGGCGGTGCACTGGCCTTCGGCATCGCCCTGGTATTCGCCAAGCTGTGCCATGAGTTCGGCCACGCTTATATGGCCAAGCGCGCGGGCTGTCGGGTACAGAGTATGGGACTGGCCTTCATGGTGCTGTTTCCGCTGTTCTATACCGATGTCAGCGATGCCTGGCGGGTAAACGACCGACGC
>NZ_JALBWM010000543.1 GCF_023895975.1 Microbulbifer okhotskensis | reverse complement strand
AGCGGTTGCCGTCCTCGTGTTTGCGCCGCCAGGAGCCCGCGTGCACTTCATACACGGCGATGGGCTTGTCAGGCTTTTGCAGCGACTCACGCTCATCCAGCCACTGCTGATCTGCCCAGGTGTAGCTGGACTCGTACACCACACGGGAAGCTGTTTCCGGGGGATGCTGCATGGATCTGGCATAAGGATCCGATTTCAGTGGCAACAGATTGCCCTGCTCATCGACA
>NZ_JALBWM010000542.1 GCF_023895975.1 Microbulbifer okhotskensis | reverse complement strand
CAGCATCCCCCACTTCACCTACGGCGATGAAGTGGACATGAGCGCGCTGCTGCAACTGCGTGGCCAACTGAAACTCAAGGCCGAACAGCAGGATGTGCGCCTGACACTGATGCCCTTTTTCATGAAGGCGATGGCACTGGCGATTCAGTCCTTTCCCATCCTCAACGCCCGGGTGAATGACGACTGCACTGAGCTGCATTACCTGCCGAGCTGCAATATCGGCATGG
>NZ_JALBWM010000541.1 GCF_023895975.1 Microbulbifer okhotskensis | reverse complement strand
ATTCGGGGAGGCATTTGGCGACCTCATCCGCAATACGCCCACCGTCACCATCCCCGACGACCACGATATTGGTCAGGGCAACCTTTGGGGAAATGGCGGAAACAAGATCGATACCCGTGACGGGAACACGGGCGGATATTATATGCCGGTCGAATATATCCGGGAAGTAGAACGGGCCCAAACCAGTCACCTTCCCGACCCTTACGATCCTACACCGATCAAACAGG
>NZ_JALBWM010000540.1 GCF_023895975.1 Microbulbifer okhotskensis | reverse complement strand
GCAGATCAAGGCCGTATTCTTCCCGGGCCTGGTGCGCAGACACCCAGGGATCGTGCACATCCACGTGGGCACCATAGGACTCAAGCTGGCGCACCACATCAATGACCTTGGTATTGCGGATATCGGGGCAGTTCTCCTTGAACGAGAGTCCCAGTATCAGCACCTTCGCATCGGACACGTGCACGCGCCGCTTGATCATCAGCTTGACCACTTCTTCAGCCACGTAC
>NZ_JALBWM010000539.1 GCF_023895975.1 Microbulbifer okhotskensis | reverse complement strand
CTCCACGCTCGTTTACGCCGATCACAACCAGTGCGCAGAGCTTGCTTTCTTCTGAGCGCAGGCCGCTGTATATGCCGTCTGCCCAGATGTACACCCAATCCCGTCGTTTGACTCGCCAAGTATCGTATTCACTCTTCCACTGCCCCTTCAGGCGTGGCCGAAAGGCCTTTCGCTTCCGGGCCAACCAGTATGGACAGCGCCTCTTCCATCTCGCCGGTTGAAACACC
>NZ_JALBWM010000538.1 GCF_023895975.1 Microbulbifer okhotskensis | reverse complement strand
CTAGGTCTATTCTGTTCGTTTTTACACCGATTTATATGGGACAGCCCTGGGGGGGCACCCTTGACGCTTATCAGTGCGGTACTCTTCCAATTGAAGGGTTTCGGCATTCTTGGGGGCACCTCTTTGGCTAATTACTTTATGTTACAGTCGCACTTTCTTGCTAGTTCTTTAGGTCAACACTTCGGACAGTTTCATGCAGCTATAGCCCCATAGTCACTGTACTGCTC
>NZ_JALBWM010000537.1 GCF_023895975.1 Microbulbifer okhotskensis | reverse complement strand
CTGGTGGCGCAGGCAGAGGTAATGGAGTAGTTCACGCCCTTGATCTTGAAGGGAGTGGCCAGACAGGCGGATACGGTGCTGCCCATAGTGCGGGTGACACGGTAGGGACCGACGCGACGGACGCCCTTGGTGCGAAGAATGTCCGCGGTTTCAACGATATCGGCGGATGAAGCGCCACCGGAGCCGGCGATAAGGCCGGTACGTACGTTGGAAACCTGATCTTCGCTC
>NZ_JALBWM010000536.1 GCF_023895975.1 Microbulbifer okhotskensis | reverse complement strand
TCCTCGTCCAGGCTCCAGTCTGTACGCCAACGTACAGAGCAGCCTGGCTGCCGAGGCTATGATGGCCCTGGTACTGGATCGCTGGCGGCAATCGTCTACGGTGCTCGCAAGACGTTTGCGCCGTTAGTCGTGGCGTTGCAGCAATTCATCACGCTCTATTTTTCAATTCGTCGAATGCTCGTTGTTCGACATGTGCAAAGGAGAAGAATATATGTTGCGCAGCATGAA
>NZ_JALBWM010000053.1 GCF_023895975.1 Microbulbifer okhotskensis | reverse complement strand
AAGTGAGAACCTTATTTTCTCAGTATCTGGCCGTGGTTCCTACCTATTTCGCCCCTTAAAACTGTCCGAAGTGTTGATCTGTAACAGCCCCCAATAATGTCAGGGCCTTGGGTTGGTGACGGAGCCTGGGTCGGCAGAGTTCAGATGGTGGCACGCACACTGTTACCTACAAACGCGCTTTACCCAAGCGCGGCAGAACCGCCGGGACGCTCTGTTCCCAACCATTCCGCCCTGAATTTGCTACCGTTGCGATGGGCCGGTCCGATTTGGCAGATAACGACATCCGCGCTTGCGTGGTGTTTCCCCTATACAATTCAAAACAAGCTACATAAAACTCTAACCTGTTGTTTATTCAGGAAAAATTCAAAGGATAGAACCAATTAGTCAAAAATTTGGACCTTTCCGGACGCGCCTTATACATAAGACTGTACTGAAGGGTACAAGCCTTTTGAGTTAACCCATCCCCTCCAGCTGGCAAAGTCGCATCGGAAAAATCAAAAAAAGATTGACTCGATCACTGCAAACACATAAAGTGCGCCACCTCGACGCGCTCGTAGCTCAGCTGGATAGAGTACCTGGCTACGAACCAGGCGGTCGGAGGTTCGAATCCTCCCGAGCGCGCCATACAAATCAAGGGCTTACGTTTCACCGCGTAAGCCCTTTTTTGTTGTGGTGCAAATTGTGGTGCAAATAAAATAGGGCAATCGCTCAAAACCTGTACATCCAAACAGCTCCTCTTCACCCTCCTTGATGGTACCGAATTGACGCTTTAACCATCCTTTCCACAGCAATGCCGTTTTCTCAATCTAGTGAGGTGAACAGTTGATCAATTGAGAGAATTTATTCGATCTAATTGGTGAACCAGATCACATTTCATTGCCTTACAGCAGACTTTGCACGCCAGCTGCCTTCATATAATACGCCTCAGTTTTAAAGAGGGAGCTTCAAGAATGGGTCACTAGGAACAACCAAAGCCGTTCTACCTAAAAGATCGCCGCGAAGTAGCCATTGATATGTTTGCCTCAAAGGAAAACATTACTCGAGCGGACTACATGGCTTTGCGGGTCGTAGAGCAAGTTGAAGAGGGGCTAGACAAGTACCGTAAAGCATCCAAGGATATGGATGAAGAAGCCTTACTGCTTGAAGAGCATGACTCAGCCAGAATGGGGCAGTTTATGGAGAAAAATGGCAAGCCGCACCCTGGCGGTAATTGTGATGCCCATGCCATAGTATCTGGCTCTCATCCAAAAGCCGTACAGCAGCGGGCCATTCTGGCCTATGTAAAAATTCGGATAGATGATATACGAAATGGCACTTGGCTCCCCTCTAGAACAGCAGACACTCCTCACCCCAAAATGCCTAGTGCAGTTCCTCACTCTCGTATTCATAGAAGTGGCTACTACATATGGTTAAGGGAAAAATTCGATACACTAGCCATGCAGCCCGGGGAGCTAAATCTAGAGGGTGTAGAGAAGCTGCTAAAGGGTATCGAGTATGACCTCAAATTCTCATCATTTCCGCACTATGTTATGTTACCAGCGGACGAACTTAGACGTATAGGAAAAGCATGAGTATCTATAAAGTATCTGAAAACGACAGCGACTTTATGACACCCTACTTCGAACCTACTGCGGTACTTAAAAAGCGAGTGGGTATGAAGTTCCTTTTCAATACAGCCCCTAAGTCCTATAGTGAAGAATGGGAACCGTTAGAGCTAAGTATCAAGGCTTGCGATTCTGCTCCGGTCATTCCAACGATTTCTCGGTGGCAAAACTATCTTGTATTGCATGAAGCTGCGTACAACGCTCTCGAAGGCACACTAGGCCCTTTCGGCGAGTTTCTACCTTGCACCCATCAAGGGGCCAAATTTTACCTATTCAATCCACTAACAATTGCCGAAGACCTTAATGCGGTAGTGCCCGGATCAGTTACGCGAGATAACGACCTAATC
Organism: Microbulbifer okhotskensis; assembly: GCF_023895975.1. Lineage (GTDB taxonomy): Bacteria > Pseudomonadota > Gammaproteobacteria > Pseudomonadales > Cellvibrionaceae > Microbulbifer > Microbulbifer okhotskensis. Next base: position 25,884 of record NZ_JALBWM010000053.1, on the reverse strand, counting down.
TCAGCTATTGAGTTCGATGAAGATAAACTTAAAGAGGTGCCGATATTCAGGACGAAAGAGTCCAATGTCAGTATCTATTGCACCGAGGCGTTCAAAGAAGCGGTAGAAGCATCATCGCTGGATGGCTTGTTCTTCAGCAAGAATCTGACCCAGTATTAATTGACTAGCCCCACCATCTGGAGGGGCTTCCCCACAGCGCCTCCTCTTAGCCCTACCTGACTACTTTAATAATTCTCGAAGCCGCTCTTGCTTCTCGTTGAGAGCGTTTAGCTCATCAACCAACGTGTTGGTTGCTGCATCCAGGTTGTTTATCTGCACCTTTAGCATGTCCCTGATTTTCGGGTCGGCAGTGTCTGCGGTCATCTCAATAGTGTTCAAGCAAGCGCGTATCTCGGCTTCAACCTCTATGAATGTCATGGTTCAACTCCTTCTTTCCGTCGACACGAGGTCAATCTATCAAAATACTGTATAAATATACAGTATTCAGCCCGAGAAATGATATTTGTACCTAGATGTAGACTATGAGGTATACGGGGGAGTTGAATGCCAGGAGCACCCAGGGTGCCCGCGCTTTCTTTTCTCTTGCGTCTGCAAGTAGTCGAAAATAATCCAGTTTTTATACTACAGGCATCATCTGTATATTTGACCTGAAGCTAAGTGGAGCACGGAAATTCCTAGGAGGTAAATGTGCAAGTGGAACACTTATTTGAATATCATCCATCTCGTGGTGGCGCAAACCCCAAACACGCTGGCATAAGCGTACAGCTGGTTAAATTTAAACAAGGGGATTCGGAAGCTATTCACTTCTTTACGCAGCACGTGAGAGCCAAGCTTGCATCAACATTTCCTCCCGGTGCTGCATTTAGTGTTGCCACCGTTCCTTCATCAACTCAAGGGAAGGCTCATAACGGTTTTTCCCATATGGTTAGGAATCTTAAAGGTTCCTTTCCTATCAGGAATAATGGCAACTTATTGCAAAGGGTGAAGTCTATCGACCCCTTGCATAAAGGTGGAACCCGCACCTTAGATATACACAGACAATCTTTGGTTACAGCTTCCCACATTATCCCAGGAGAAAAAGTGGTATTATTGGATGATGTGACTACCAGTGGGAATTCTCTGAAAGTGGCTGCGGAGCTGCTCAGGAGAGCCGGTGCTGATGTGGTTTTAGTTTTAGCTTTATGTAAAACGGTCAATAATGGACATAGTTGAGATTCAACGCGGTGACCAAAGGTACCCACTAGGATTAGAGGATGCCCCTAGCCCGCCTGCCGTCTTGTATGCTCGCGGGAATATTGACCTTCTTTCTAAGCCTGGCATTGCCATTGTGGGCTCTCGTGATGCCTCTACAAGCGGGCTAGAAATTGCCAGGAGAATCGCCGCCTACGCAGTCTCAAAAGGAAATGCCGTTGTCAGCGGTTTGGCGCTTGGAATTGATGCCGCGGCACATGAGGGCGCCCTCGCCGCTGGTGGGGGCACTATCGCCGTGCTTGCCCACGGCCTACACACCGCAAACCCTCGAGCAAACTATAAACTGGCGCTGAGAATACTTGAGACTGGCGGCCTCTGGGTATCAGAACACCCCGAAGGTGTGACACCTCAAAGACATTTCTTTGTAGCTAGAAACAGGATTCAAGTAGGGCTTTCTCAATCTTCAGTCATAGTGGAGTCAGCCACATCAAGCGGGACCATGAAGCACGCTGACTTTTGCCTTCAAGCACGGCACCGCCTCTTTGCTGTTGCCCCTCACAACCCTGAAAACTCCTTAGGACTGAATTGCCAAGGCCCACTTAAACTCATCAATGACGGCAAGGCTACAGCTCTAAGAACCAAGGCTGACTACGACCTCTTAGAGCTGTAAAGACTTACTCGTCCAAAAGCGCCAAAATCTGGGCTGACTCTTCCTGCGAGAACTTCAGCTCATACTTCTCCACTATCGCCATAAACCGCTTCACATAGACAGCCTGGACGGGCTCATAGGGTGGCATCCACTCGTCGGGGCCTTTGTCGCCCTTGCTCTGGTTCCGGCCATCATCGACTAGCCACAGATTCTCAGGGTCTTCTGCAAACTGCCGCTTTAGCTCTACAGTCCAATTGGCACCACCGTGCCCGTGAGCCCATGAAAGAGGCACGATGTGTTCAACATCCAGGTCAGAGGCCAGGAAATAGAAATTTCCAGTGTATGGGTCCAACCAGAGGCCGGCGTCTACCGTGCACTGCTTGTCATTGGTGAAGGTTACTGGAGCCAGTGAGAACTGAACTAGCAGCTCATGACGTGTGCTCTGACAGTCTCGGTCAGTATCAGACCAGCGTGGCAGCCATTCGTGGCGGTCGTATTCGTTGGTGTTGGCTACAGCCTCAAAACAACCAGATAGAGCGGTGGATAGGATAATTGGTAGCAATAGGCGCATGAAGACCCCTCTTTATTGTTTAAAGGGATCGTACCGAAGGCCGGCAAAAGGAACAAATACAGCTCGGCACATTAAGCATTGGTTTTCATATATTAATTTTTAGGAATTAACAAGAGTTTACTATTACGTGGCAAGTCACGATAATCCCCGTGGACCACTAGTTAAATATCGAAAGAAAATTGAATAAGCCAAGGAATGGTTTTGAAGAAATTAATTTTTCTTGCATTTGGGGATAATTTTTTTACACGATTCTTAAATCACCCCGCATTAAGCATTTGTATACCTGCCTTTACCACTATGTATTATCTAACCCTTGATATTTGGGGGGATGACTTTGAATTAATCAAGAACAACATAGAATTCCATCAGTCAGCTTTTCTGGCCCTCCTCTTTATCACATCCCTAGTGATAATATTTAAAACGATTTCTGAGCTTTTGCGCAGCAAGGTAAGCAAACAAAAAAACGAGATAACCAAGGCTCTAATAATGCTATTCAAGAGCCTGGTAAATAAGAAAAAACGTAGATTTTTCGACAAGGCAAAGCACCTAAAACCAACCGGTGATACCTTCAAAGCAATCACACACCCAAAGGAGCAATTAGAGTATGTACTGGCTGAAACAAAAAGATTTTTAGTCGAAGCTTTTGGATTAGACGCCAAAAATATTGCAATAACAATCATTCAAGGCAACCCAAGGGAAGATAAGTGGTGGTATGAGTTGCGATGTGAAACACAAAGAAAATACGCAAAAGCTCGGGACATCATGAACGGAAACTCTACAGCCGCCACCTGCTTTCAATCTGGTGATAGCCTATTGATTCCAGATATTAGAAAGGGTATCAAGGAGAATATGTTTGAGCACTCTAAACGATCTAGAGATGCCAAACAGGGATCAATTTATTGCAAGCCAGTTAGAATAACTGTAAACAACTGTAATTATGTTTACATTTTCTCTATTGCAGTTTATGGTCAAAATATATGTCCAGCAGATAGTAATGAAGATTTTAAGGCCTGCGAAAATGTATTGGATGACATCGCTGACCGCGTCGAGTTAGAGCTTTATCTACACTCAATGAGAAAATATCGATTTCAGGACATCAGTACAAGCAGGGAGGGCAGTGCAAATGCGGAAGATATTAGCACCTGAAAAAGGTGAGTTTAAACGTCAAGGAAAGTTTGATTATATAAGGTCTGCAGCAATTAAAATGCTAGCCTCCAATATCAAACCGGTTAGCAGTAAGGAGCCCGAGGTACAAATTATAACTAGTCGCCCTAAAGAGCTAAAGCCATCCGGGAATTACTGATAGTAACCATGCAAACAGTACCACTTGGGGCTGACTCACGCGCCCCAAGTAGCTGGCCCCCTCATTCCAATTGGGGGTTTTACCTTATGGCACGCTTCTCCTTAACGCCCACTGCCAGACACTTTTTGTATTTGCTATCTGGGATATGGTTTAGGAATGAATAAAGAAACAAAACAGTTAATCGAAGAAATTGTCTTTACATTCGGGTTAGCTGTTATTTTTATAGCCCCCTTTGTGAAAGATTGGCACTTCTCATAGCCATTACTGGTTTACGACATCCAAGGCCCCAACCAAAGGTGCGAGCGACTTACCTGCTTCCGTTGTTGGGATCGCTGGCATGTCTATAATCTCGGCATCTAAAACCCCCTTGGCACGCCGCCCTTTGTATCCAAGTTCAAGCAGCTTCAGGCTTGCCCGCTCAATAATACCAAGGCTTTCTTTCAAAGAATTCACCGCTACACTTGTCGGCCCATCGCCCAAAGCTGTCCCAGGAACAGGAATACGTAACTCACCTACCTTTGCGATACTCTCCAACGCTTCAAGCTCTTCGGCTGATAGGATTTGCCTTAACTTCGGCTTGCCAATTCCTTCTATAGCTTTTCGGAACTCAACCCCATTGAAGGTCCGTTCGCCCCGCTGATTTGTGGCAAGCGCTTTTGTTGCCCGGTCCCTGAGATGCACCAGAGTTTGGGCCCGAAGGTCATTCCATGCCGCTTTGCCGGCTTCACCACTACCGCTGTTCAGGTAATTTTTCAAGAGGCTCAGGTCATCAACCTTGCCCCCCTTACCTACAACCAAACGGTTAAAGATATCCTCGGGCGCAACCCTTCCTTCGAGTATCTGCTTCACTACGGATTTTTCGTTCTTCCAGAAGTTGTGCTTTTTAACTGCCTCCAGCGATTTCCGGGACTGCTCGAAAGCGGCGCGAGCCTCTTTGTAAAAGTCGTCACCAGTAGATGTAAAGACATCTTTGTCGACCGCGTCTTTCAGCTGATTCAATATGCGACGCCCCACGCCGCTGGTGGAATCCCAGTATTCATTGATTAACTGTCGGACCTCGCGCTCTACTTGTTTAGGCGTTAGGCGTGCATGCTTCTCCGACATGCCTGCAGAGTTAATCCCTGACGGGGTCTGATCCAGCAGCAACCCCTTACGCTGCAATCGGCCCTTAATCGCCTTCAATACACCATTAGTGGCATCGTCCGAGGTCATACTGTCTTTCAGTAACTTATTGAAACCCTTAAGCAGCACTTTGGGCTGGCCGCCGGCAATCTCGTTAGCCTTTTGGTACAGATTCGACGCAAGCGCGTCATCATCCAGTGCTCGGCGTGTAATAACGTCCTCAATCGCATAACCGGCCTCGTGCGCCTCTCTGCTTGCCCCCCCGGTCCTGCTTGCTAACTCATTCACGCGGCGAGTCAGCACGGAATCCTGCTCTTCCAGGGCTCCACGGATAGCGCCAGAGTACTTACCTGCTTCTTGCTGCTCTCTAAAGTCATCAGCATTCCGGGTCAACTGCGCCCTGGTTGGCTTCACGCCTACCTCGCTAAATACTTTGTTTCTCGCTTTCTGCTCGACAGTATCGAGAGCACCCTTGAGTTGCGCCGGCTCAATCTTGCCTTGCACGGCGAGGCGAGCCCCTTCGCGAGTCACGCCATTCTCATCAGCAAGTACACCGCGAGGAATAGCTGCAGGCTTTCGCGCTAAGTTTGTCGCAGCCGCAGTTCCCGCCACCGGTAGAGCCAATGCTCCCAGCATCCCGCCAACCTGCCGGCCATATTCCCCGCCAACATACTCGCCAGCCTCTCCGCCAAGCTCAGAACCGGCACCAGAGGCTGCACCAAGGCCAATGTCAGCGGCAGATGAGGTTTTGCCCACCTCCCGGATAACTCCAGCAGCCGCTGATTCAGATGATGCTCCGAACTGCGGCAACCTTGCGGCTGCCTGCCTCAACATACCTCCAGCACTTGCAGCAGCTGGTATCACTTCTCCTGCTTCGCGAACTACGTCTTTGCTTAGCCCTTCCTCCATAAAGTTACCCGCCGTTCCTGCCTCCAGGGCATCAGTTAAGCGGGGCATTCTCCAATCAGAACCAGCTGTATAGGCCACCGCATTCGGTACTGCACCAGCAATAAAATCTACAAGTTCTGTTGCGCCGCGGTTCACCGCGCCCATGAACTCCAGAGGGGCGGAGGCAGCAAGAGGCATAGATGAGCCTTCCCCGCTACTCTCAGCCTCCCCTTTTGCCCATTGACGCTCCCAAGGCTTGGGTTTTTCTGATGCGGTTTCCCAGTTCCTCTCCCAGGGCTTTGTCATTATTTCTGCCTCCAATTGCTTGGGTCGTTAGGGTTACCACCGAGGAATTCATAGCCGTCTATTACTTCGCCTGTTTGAGGGGGTCCAGAAGGAGGGCCAAGGGAGTCAATTGTCGAACTGACCGGAGGTTCTCCCTGATTGCTGCTCTCATGCCCCCCAGAACCAACTCCCAGCTTCGCGCGTACAATTCGATCGACCATATCGAGCTTTGCCTTACGCGCTTCGGGGTGGTCCTTCCGGGTCGGCATCATATTTATCAGCAACTCTTGGTCTTTATCAGTGAAGACGCCTTCACCAGCCTCACGGAATAGGGATTTAAGAACTGGAGCCATGGCCGACACTGCGCCATCAGCCGTTTGTGCCTCTGAGGTCAACGCAGGAAGGGATCCTGCAATGGGGTTGGTGGTGGTCCCCTCCATCCCTTTAGATAGACCTTCCATTCCAGCCTGATACGCCTTGTAGGTTTTAGCATTAAGCGCCGCAGTTTTTTCGGCCTCAGAATTATTTTTTAAATCAATCTCGCCTTTCTTATTTTTTATACGCTGGTCATAAATTTTCTGGAGCTGCTCATCAGACAGGAGTTCTACGGGTGTGCTTCCGCCAGTTGTTGTCAAAAGCTGGTCACCCACCTTGTGCACCTTCGGGTCAAACCTAACCCCTAAATCGCGCACCTCAGTTGAGCCATCTGGATTTTTTACCGCAATTCCATAGTTGCCATTGGCAAGCGCTAAAGGGGAGCCCACTGTGTCAGGTGTGCCCGCCCCTTGCTGCTCCATCATTGCTCGCTTCAGGTTTATGTCGCCTACCTCAGAATTAAGTTGAGCGTTCTGCTCTTGGAGTGCAGCAACTTGGCTATTGAATCCTGCAAAGGCTGCACTTGGGTTTTGTCCGTGATAGCCCATATTCATAGCCGTCAGCATTCGGCCAATCCCGCCAAGCTTGTCCTTTTTCAGGGCCTCCACTCGGCTGTCGTTTTCCATGATTTGCTGCTGGCGGCGGTCCATTTCGAGGGCGAATGGGTCGCCGCTATCAAATACAGGAGATTGTTTTGGCTCAATAAATGCCGAGTCCAGGGCGCCTTGTGGCTCCCCTATTGTTAATACCGGGCGCATAATTCAACCTATTGATTGACTGAAAAAATGGTATTTGTTTGAATCCCTAAAAAAGGGGAAACGTATGCGAGCAATTGGATTGCTTTGTTTGTGCCTGCTGGCAGGATGCTCATCTGTAGTGATGGTTCGCCATGAGCCCATTCAGGGGGCACAACAAGAAAAACGGTTAGCCAATGGCTGGCCTATCATCTCTTCTCAGAAGAGATATAAGGTAGAAATCACACCATACGACTTGGTGGGCAACGCGAACGGAAACACGTCCTACCTCCTAGCGGTTAAAAATATCAACCTAGAGCCGGTGACTGTAGGCACTGAGAACATTTCAGCAACATTCATCTCAGAGACAGAAAAACACCTCAAAGTCCTTGATTATTACGACCTCCTATATGAACTAGAGCTAAAGGCCGCAAGAAGACAGAGCGGAAATAAAATGTCCGGACTAGGCGCGGCTCTTGAGGCGGCAGGAGCGGGGGCAACCGGCAACACTCAAGGTCAATTTGTTGCAGTTGAGAAAGCTCGTCAGTACAGAATAGATAACGAAATAGCTGCCCTTGAACTCGAAAACGCGAAAATAAAATTAGCTGAGGAGATTTTTCAAACGAGGACCATTGCTCAAGGGGAATACAATTCCGGCCGCATTGTTATAGACACTAAAGCTTTGCATAAAACACCTAATGGTATCTTCAACATCCAAGTGAATATTGATGGAGAAACTCATTACTTCCGAATGAAGCGAAGTCAAATCGAGGAGGGATAAATCAGCCTCCGACCGCACTTGAGGCAAATGGCGCCCACCCAAGACCGCCTGTACCGAGCCCGGACAGCACCCCACCCAGAGCCCCCAACGGTGAACCGCTTTGAGTCTGGGTGGACTCATTCAGTACAACCGGTGAGCCCACAGAGCCCTGGTATAACTGCAACGCCTGCCAGGGCTCCATTGCTACCTGCTGCATGTAGTTCTGCATGGCGCTTGCACCCTGCCCCATCGAACTCACGCCGCCCATACCCATGTTGTAGGCGTTGTTGTAACCGGTATTGAAGAGGTTGCCGGCGGTCCCGAACGCACTGCCGGCCATGTTGGCATTAAGGCTGTTGGTGTTCATCAGGGCGCTTTGATTTGCACTGGCCTGATTTGCTGCAACGCCCACGGCCTGGTTGTAGGCATCTGAACGGATACCAGCGGCAACATCTGAGGCCCTGTCATCAGCACCGCGAGCGGCAATAGCTTCAGCCACCCCTCTGCGCGTTGAACCGGCGTTACCTGTAGAAACAGCGCTTGAGGCTATGCCCGGCAGTTGGTTTTCATCGAGGTCGCGGTATATGTCCCGGGTGCTGGCCGTGATTTGTGAATTCAGTAGGTCGTTATCAATCAGCGAGTTCACGGTATTCATATCAACACCGTTTTGCATCGGTGCTTGATACCCACCACTTCCCATCACTTGATTCAGGTAATTCTGCATTGTGCTTGCAGTATTGCCAAAGCCGCTGGAAGCTCCTGTCATCTGGCCGGCATAGTTATTAGCTGTATTACCAAACCCCATTGCAGCTTGAATATATTGCTGCATTTCTGGGGTCATGTCCGCGACCGTGGATTGTCCGGAGTTGTAGAGCGACTGACCCTGCCCCCAAATATCAGTGAGGTAGTTTTTTTGGTCTTCGTCGATGTATGACTGGCTGCTGGACTCGCTACCGCCGCCCATGAGGTCATCTAAAAAGCTCATGATTTCACCTTTCTCTTAGCTACTGGGAATTGCCATAGCCATAATTGAACTATGAACGGCCAGGCGATTCGCCACTTCAACAATGCAGTCGGATACCAAATCTGCAACATGGTCAGCAACATTTACCGTCTGGCTCGCATCAGTCTGGAGTGTTTTTGTAGTTACATAGACGCTGCTCATTTCATCGCCAGCAGCATCGGTTAGCAAATTGCCCTGGTCATCAATCACGGCAATGGTGCACTTCAATACCGCTGCAGCCTGAGCATCAGAGGTTGCCGCCTCAGTTTTGGAGGTTATTGAAGCTCTGACAATAGTGCCGGCGCTATGGCCATCATCAATGGTGTAAGCGAACTGCCAAGCCTCAAGGCTATCAATAGTTTTCGGGGAAAAGCTGGGCATTCCACTCTCCTTAAGGTTTATAAATTGCGTTATGGGTAATTACTCGGTGCTGAGGGTCAACACCTGCGGCATAGCTGATATTGCCAACGGAAATTTTGTATACGGTGCGCAGGCCTGCACATTCGACACTGGCCACCGGTTTCCAGATAAGCGGCTTATCTTCATGCAGCACGCCCAGCTCAACGCCTTGGCAATCCTGAGCCAGATAGACGCGGCCAGACTTATCTGTAACCGGGGTTTCTCTACTGCAAATAACCTGAGCGCCGCTCTCCATAGTCAGCAGCACGCAGGGGATTTCCTGTTGGGGACTTGTCGCTTCAATAGGGGCTAGATGGGTATCACTGTCGCCCAAGTCCCAGCAGTCGATCAGGTCGCCAGTCTTACAATTATCGGCCAGTAAGCCCTCGCGCAACCAGCTTCCTGCAGCAACACAATACGGATCAGTGGGGGTTGTAGTACCGCCGCCATTAGCGGGGGTTTGAATGGTTCCCACCGCGCGACGGCCAATACCGGCTGCCAACTGCCAAATCTGGGTGGTCGCGTAGTAAGTGACCCCTCCCCCGTCATAGCCTGGATCATCTACATAAACGTAATAAGTAGTGGAAAAATTAAGACCGGTAATTGATCCACTGTTATAGCTAACAGTAAAACCAGCGTACTGAACTGAGTGGGAAGAGATTGTTATTTTTGCGGTAGAGCCATTATCGGAGGAAGATAGTACGCTACTGCTTGTTGGCAAACTCGCCACTGAGCCCATATTTTGCTGTAGGCTGCGCTGGTCTGCGATTTGACCCTCTGCATTAAGGCCGCTGAGATATTGAGAAAATCCAATAAGGGGGCGCGGGTTTTGGTAGACACCACCACTGTCAACCACCTCAGTTGCCGAGAGATAAATCTCCCCAATAATCAACAGTTTTTCCGTTGGAGTAAATGAAACCCGTTGGGTCGTAGACCCGTCGTAGTAGTGATACTTGTACTGCCCCCGCTCAATAGATACCGGCAGCGCTGAGCGGCTTGAAGTCCAAGATCCATCTGTATCGGTAACGATATAGAACTGCCCAGACAAGCTTGGGTTTAATTGAACAGCCGGAACCGTTACCCTCTCGCCGTCCCAGATAAACCAGCCAGGCAAACTGCCATCGGGGTTGCCATTGGAATCAAAGCCGCACAATTGCGCCTCACCTGGGTTCGTATCATCTCCCAGGCTCGATCCACTATTTATTTTCAGGTAAAGCCCATTGCCGGTAGGCTCAACCTTATCAATGCGGACATAATCCAGCTGCGTTCGCCCCTCTTTATTGCCGCCATGATTGGCAACAACAAATGGGGAGAAATAGCGCACATCAGCATGTAGTTTTGCAGGCTGCGCGATAGTATTTTTCCCGGTCGAATTTATCTCTGCGCTGGAGCTAGCATTCCCCTGAAAGTAACCGGTGTACTCCTGCCAGCCATCCTCCGCCGCAGATACTCCCGAACAGGCCACATAATGCTGACTACTGGTACTGTCTTCACCGCCGATGTTGCACCGAGTTCCATCACGGCCAAAACCGCTAACCCCGATATACAGCTTCCTGTCTGTATCCCCCTCGTTGCCTACCCACACCCGCGTCTTGATGCGGTAGAGTTCGCCAGGATCAAACGGGAAGCGCTCCACATACTCAATCCACGCCTCACCATCCGAAGCGAAATTTCCGCTGCCATCACCACCGATACGCAATACATTGCCGCCTGCGCGCGCACCAGAGTCGTCGGTTTTTACGTAGTAAATATTGCTATCGCTATTACCCGCAACGATAGGCCAATCGTTGACGGCCGTGGTATCCAAAAATGCATCAATAAAAACCGAAGCCGATGCTTGCTGTGCACGCAGCTGGGCACGGCGCACGCTCTGCATTGAGCCAATCAATATGCCTTCGTCGGTAAACTGTCCAGTGGCCTCATCGTAGCCAATAACATTGCGAGTAGCATAAAAGGCTTGTTCTCGGGTGGCTTCAACCACTGCGCTCAATAGCGCAGTTTTCATATCGTGGGCATAGTCCCAATTAGTATCGAAAATAGTGCGACTAATTGAGGTTTTCTCAGAGAGGTCATCCCAAGCTGGAATTAGCCCCTGCAAATAACTAGTTAATGCGGCCAAAGCATTAGTAAATGCAGCTCGTTCAGCATCAAGAGCGGTTCCAAAGTTGCTTGCCAGTACATCCAGCTCAGTCTGGTCATTGATTAGCTGGCTGTACTCGCGAGCTAGGGACAGCTTCTCACTCGCATGCAACACGCCATCTGAAGATATATCCCCTAGGTCAATCAGGGCTGCATCAGCATCAGCCTGAGCGTTATCGCCAGTGGTTTGCGCGTTATCAGCACGCTGCTGTAAGACTGCGGAAATCTTATTTAATAAAATTTGCCGGGATTCATAAACTACTTGCCACTTGCTATTCCATGAGGTACGGGAAATTGGCGTGACACTGTCCGTTGCATTCCAAGCGGGAGATAAGCCCAATAAATAATTGGTCAATGCAGTTATGTCACTGGAATAATTATTTTTTTCAGTAGTAACCCCTAAATCGGCTGCCTGATTAACAATACCTGTTTGCTCATTGATTAAATCGTTGTATTCGCGGTTCACCCTAATCTTTTCGGAAGGATGGAGCTGACCATCAGCGGCAATATTTGCCAAGTCCGTCAGGGCTCCATCAACATCAGCCTGAGCACCATCTGCCGCTAATTGAGCATTGTCGGCTGCCATTTGTGCTGCCCCTGCCTGTGAACCTGCATCAGTGGCGGAAGCCTGGGCTGCATCAGCTAAGCTTTTCAAAACAGCCGAAATTTTATTCAACAGTCCCTGCCTGGAGCTGTAAACCGCCTGCCACACACTATTCCAGGATGTGCGAGAAATAGGAGTGACGCTATCAGGTGAGTTCCAAGTCGGCGCTAAACTTTGTAGATAGCTAGTTAGGGCACTCAGGTCGTCAGTGTATTTAACCCTCTCTGTAGAAATTCCCAGGGTTGTGGCCTGACTCTCAATTCCCGCCTGCTCACTAATAAGTTCATTGTACTCCCTGTTCGCGCTTATTTTTTCTGACGGGTGCAGCTGACCATCAGAAGCAATATTGTCAAGGTCAGCCAGCGCTGTAGCTGCATCAGTCTGAGCATCATTTGCTGTGGATTGAGCGCTATCAGCATCCTCTTGGGCTGCCTGAGCATCATCGCTTGCAGCGTCAGCAGCTCCCTGAGCGGCATTGGCTAGCCCCTGTAAAACGGAGGCGATCTTATTTAGTAGTGTCTGTCGAGCCCCATAAACAGCTTGCCAGCTACTATTCCAAGAGATACGAGAGATTGAGGTCGTGCTATCAGTAGCGTTCCAGGTTGGAGACAAACCCAATAGATAGCTGGTTAATGCTGCAATATCATTGGTATAGCTATTTTTCTCTGCCACAATACCAAGAGCGGAAGCTTGGTTTTCTATGCCAGCCTGCTCACTAATTAGCTCATTGTATTCACGGTTTGCTCTAAGCTTCTCAGAAGGGTGCAGTTGGCCATCCGAGGCAATATTGTCAAGCTCTGTTATCGCCCCATCAATATCTGCCTGAGCATCAGAAGCTGCCTGAGTGGCGCTACTAGCCTGCGAGAGCGCATCACCTGCTGTACTACCTGCACTGTCTGCACTCTCTTGTGCGTCAGCCGCCTCTTTCTCTACGCGAGTATAAAGCCGCTCGATGGACATAAATTCACGGCGCACAAACTGCCATAGTTCTGGAAGTGTGCGCGGCAGTCCTGGCCCCGTTCTATAGCTCATCGTCCATCCACCTGCAGTAAATCCAAGTCCCACCCAGTTAATCGCCAAAATCCATCATCAATAGATTCGATGCGAATGGCGAGATAGCGAGCCTTCACCCGGCAATCCACTTTTAATCCTGTTGCAATGTCAAAGGTACGCGGCTGCCTCCAACGTACTGCACCCATCGGGGTATCAGAGCCGCCGATAGTTATTCGTACCTGGCCAGAGCCCTCTATTTGCGGGACTATTTGGCGAATCAACTTCCAGCGCTTGGAGGGTGCTTTGATAAATTGGTCGAGGTCGATTCCAGTGCGCTCAAGATAAACTGCTTCAGTGCTGTTAGCAGTGGCGAGATAGTCGGCCTCCATCAACTGGCCATCAGTGAAGTAGTACATCACTGGGTAATATGTCGTCTCTGACATATCGCCCCAGCTCTGGGCTAATTCTTTCCAGCTCAGCCCCGCCAGCTCATCCCAGGTAATAATCTTTCCCTGCTTTGGTGCGAATACCGCGCAGGTAACGCTTGGCAGGTCGACAAAAGTGAAGGTGTTATCCAGCCAGTTGTAAACCAAGGCGCGGTTTGCTGGCCCCTCTGTGCTGGTGGAGTAATAAACCCAAACCTCTTTGGTTTTGTGGTTGGCAATGCAGCGCACCCTGTCTCGCTGTGCCAGCTCGCCGTAAAACATTTTATTTACACGGCGGTGAGCAATCGGCTGAGGAGTTAGGCCGTCATGGATAAAGATTTCCGTGGAGCCGACCACGAAGTGACTTCGGTCAAAGGCGGCTACCGAATTCCGGCAGAGAATGCCTTGGTCGAAAAGTGTTTCGAATGAGAAAATAAATTGGCCACCAACGTGTTGCATCAAGTAGGTGGCGTCATGGCTGTAAACGATATTGGCCGAGCCCATTGGCAGGCAGTCGACAAGCTCGCTTGCGCCCGCATCAATGGGGTTTGCACCAGCCAAATTTGAAGTGTCGGCAACATCCCAAGTCTCTGGCACTGTCCCAGGTTCAGCTTCATCGCTCCAGCGCACTGTATTGGGATAGCTCACACCATCCTCAGTTACACCAAGTGCAATCATGTAGCCTTTGTAAATCCGTAAGCACTTTGCCCGCAGGTTGCTTGGCCAGTTCGGCAGGTCTTTAAATTCAGTGTCATTCGGCTCAATGATTTGCGGAATATCGATGCCGTTGTTGAATATTGCAGACTCTCCCCAGACTTCACTGTGCCAGTCATCATTGTTGTATCCGGATGAATAATCGCTGCCGGTGCGCTCCACAAACGCCTCATTCTCACGGCGGTACAGCTTACTTGCTGAGGCATAGGCCAGCTGAGGGATACCATCAGCAATCCAACCCTCACCCCATACCGGGGTTTCTGCCAGGTCCTCTAGGGCAAGTGGGCTTGGCATGGTTTGGGCTGCACCATTAGCAAATCGAACATTGCGGCCAAAGCTGAATTCATTGATTGCCAGTTCATAGGCAGGCTGGTCGGCATTAATGCCTCGCTCGCCAAGTTGTCGAATTGGGTAAAATGGCATTAGGAGACCTTCATAATAAATGCGAGACCGTAATATGGGGGTCTCACGTCTACGGTGTGTTTGTGTTCACCGCCTGCATCAATCGCGTGGTCGTGCACTTCACCACCCCCTTCAGATTGCAAGGAGGCAGTCTTGCCATCTTTATCTGATGGGTCGTAATCCGGGCCAAAGCTAGAGCTTTCGTTACCGGGATAGACTAGAACTTGCCCTGCATACCCGTGATTGTGTGATGGCATTTGGTCGACAGTGATAGCCGTTCCACCGGTTTTACCACTATGGTCATGCCCGCCTGTCTCGCTTGTATATTTTGTTTTCGCGCCGCCATAACTACCCACGTTGTAATCAGAGCCAGCGCCGACAATAAACCGGTCACGTAAATCCGGTGCTCCATTTTCGCCATCGCACAGCACCCAATTTTCTGGGACTGTATCGCCGGACCACATAACAATTGCACCAATAGGAATTATGGAGAGAGCGTCAATAGCCTCGCTAATTCCTTGGGTTATTGAATCCGGTAATTCATTAATCTCTTCGTGGTTTAAATCTATTGGCCCGGATAGATTCGGGAAAGTGTTTTTTATGGCCTTTTTGAGTATTCTGAGGTGGTCATCGCCTGACCCAGCAGGGTCCCCCTGCGCAGGGTTATTACTATCCAGCTCAGAGATATAGTTAGCATCTTCAATAGGCATATTCTGATTCCAGGCTTAATAAGCGGCGCAAACAATTGAGGCTGAGCCAGAAAGCGCTTCCTCATCTGCCATACTGTTTAATTGTTTGAGCTGGTCTTGAAACTTCGCCTCCCAGAGCGAAACGCGGCTGTCGTTCATCATGTATGACTCAGCCTCAACGAGAGCGCCGAATAGATAAATGTCCGGCGCAGCGGTAAGCACAGCGTTTGTGTCACTGTCGGCATCGAGTGAACCGGAGATATCCTGGTAGTACGTGAGGCCAATAATTGAATCGCTATCAGGGGCCGGATAGATAAAGAAATGCCCTAGCTGCCGGGCAATATATTTGGGGTCGCCTGAATAGGAGCCGTCCGCCAGTAATGCTTGATACTTCTGTTCACCGATACGGGTTAATGGCTTGTCATCGCAAGTAAAGGCCAGGGCGTCGAGATAATCGGCAGGCACATCCAGGCCCGCGCCACTGTCGTATCCCGTCCAGGTTTGCCGGGATTCATTCACCCTTGCGCGCAACTCTCGGCAAATACGCATTTCCGCCAGGCTGATAAAGTCCGGAATGGTATCGTCCAGGTCTTCACGCTCCATCCATCGGGCAATTGCGGTTTTTAATTCGCCGTACTTGGTGATTGCCATATTAGTTACCGTGGTGATAGCGCTGAGATGGCTTGATACAGAGCGCTGGATATTCGGATGCAATAATGCGCTTGTACTTTCTGTACTCGGCAGCAGTCATTTTCCCAACGCGTATGGGGTCCATTTCAGGCCCATATTTTTTAATGATCTCGAACTGGATAGTTGTATCGAGAGTTGCAACAGGCCTAATTTCCGGGTTCTGCCTCAGCCAAGTCAAAGCCAACTCCCTGCGGTCTGCAGCATTCTTTTTCAGGGTGTTATCACTGCTCGCACGAACCTGAACCACTTTGTCATCTTGAATTAAAAAATCTTCGAACATAAAAAAAGGGAGCACAAAGGCTCCCTCTCCTGGTTAGGTTTGCTGTTAACTGTTAGGAGTAATTAACCCCATTCACCATAAACGAACCCTTATTGTTTAAGCACTTAAGGGTTAGCTCTGTCGAATACATCATTTTTTTGGCATGACCAGTCTTTGGTAGCGACTCCAGCTTGGTTTTTTGCAGCGTATCTACCTGCCATAAATCGCTGTCAACACCCAGTATCGTCTCCGGGTCTTGGTAGCGAGATAGGGCAATGGCCACAGGACCAAAAGGGGTTTCATAGGTATCTACAAAATTAACCACCGTGCTGCCTTTTACATCGCGCGTGCGGCCTTCAGCCCTTGCAATATCAGACCAGATGCGGGACTGGGTGGGAGTAAGGTAGACAGTATCGACCTGGGAGCCCGCCTCATAGGTTTTTTGTAGGCCGTCAAGGATATAAGTCTCCATGTTATCCTTGTCCAGGGCGGACCCGGATGCGTCAACACGATTGTCCGCATTGATTTGGTATCCAGCGGACTTCATCCGTCGCGCAGTGCCTACAGCACCGCCATTTGGTGCCGCATCCCAATCCCCAGTAAAGGCATACTCAACATCACGCTTAAGCTCTTTGGCTTTGACTGTGCCCTGGTCGCGAATCTCTGACTTGCGACCGTGGCTTTTTACAGCCTCCTGCGAGGTCGAAATTTCAAAAACCTTTTCCATAATTTGGGTGTAGTTGTTGAGCATTTCAGTCGCGGTATATCCCGCTGCTCCTGCATCCGCACCCTCTACCCGCGCATTCTCCCCTGGCGGGGCCAGCTCGCGCTGCTGCCACTGAACAAGGATGCCATCAGCCTTACCCTTGCGGGCTAGGTTGTGCATTGGTGTATCCACGGTCGATACAGAGTGAATAATGGAATCAATATCTTCGGCATTGCCGACAACTTCATAAGTGGTAGTCACGGTTTAAATTCCTTAGTAAGCGCCCGCATCTTGCAGAACTTTATCCATCAAGAAAGCTTCCGCTTTGGCATCACCTTTTAACGCCCGCTTGCGTAGAGCTGACATTTCTGCCTTACTCTTCACCTTTGGGTCAACGCGTTTCAGTGCCACCTTCTGCTTAGTCGTGCGTTTTAGTGTTTGGGGTTTTGGTTTAGGTTTGACTTGGGCCTTTTCGGCCTTCATCTGGTTAAGTAATGCGGAAATCACCCAAGGGCGGGTTTCGCTTGCAATTTCTTCCTGGGGCACGCCCTTCTCGACTGCATACTTCAGCACTGAGTGGTACAGCTCATTGCTCCAGTCAGAATGCATCCCCTGCAAAGCTTCTACTGCTTCCTTAGCTTTGCGCTGGTGGTCGGCCTTGCGCTGCCCCTCGGTTTGTTCCTTTAGTTTCTTGCGGGCTTCCTCAACCTGCTGAAATCCCTGCAGAGCAACCTTGTATTGCCCGTGCAGTTGCTGATATTTCGCCGGGTCACTGGCTTGTAGCTGCTGCCAATTAACGCTGTCGAACTGTGCCAGTGGCCCTTTCAGCTGGTTTTCAAGGAACTGCAAATTCTGGTCAAGCTGCTGGTATTTCTGGTCAGCTTGCTTTTGGGTGTCCGCCAGTTTCTGGTATTTCTTGGTGTAACCGGCCTGAAAGTTCTTTTCGGCATCACGCCAAGCCTTCACTTGAATCAGCGATACCTTTTCACCGTCGACATCAACAGCAGACTCTTCAGTTGAGCCCGCCTCCTCGGTGGTTTCCTCGCTCCCCTCTTCGGATTCTTCCTCGGTTTCTGGTTGCTCCTCTTCGGAGTCCGAAGCCTCAGTCTCTTCCTCGGTTTCAGTATCAAGGTCAGTTTCGGTTACTTCCGGGTTTTCGGTTTCGGTTTCTGGTTGCTCTTCCGAGTCCTCCATCTCGCCTAATACACCGGAGATTGCTTCATCGATCGCGTTATTGCTGGAGTCCGACATAGCCGGTTATTCCTCTGTTGGTTGGTAATAGCTGTTTAATTTTTCGGTGACTCGATGCAGGGCGCGGGACTGGCGGTGCAGTTCCTCTCGCTGCTGTGGGTTTTCGCAGTGGAGCCATTCGCCCTGGATATCGGCTACCACGTCCTTGACCGCCTGTTTGAATACAGGGCTATCCCAGAGTTGCTTGGCATGTACCGAGCGCGCACAGGGCGGCAGGCAGGCATTAGCAACCCGCTTAAGTAGTTTTTTCATAGGATTTAATTAGATGGCTAGATTGTTACCCTGACCTCAGCGCGCTCCATGGCGAGCCCCAGGTCATCTATTGCTTGGTCGTGCGCTTCAGCATCCTCGGCCAAGGACTGCTTGCGGTCACCCAATGAGGCGTCTGTTATTTGCTTTTGGCGCTTCAGGTCCAGGTCACCCAGGGCTTTCGCCTGTCTTGTCTGCGCGTCCTGAGCCTTAATGCCAAGCTCCTGCTGATTGAGCTGCTGCATTGCCATCTGGAGCTGCTGGTTTTGCATGGTCATCTGCTGCAGCTGCTGCTGGGCCTGCATTAGCTGTTGCTGCAGTTGTGCCGGAGCGCTGTTTGGATCCGTCAGGAATTCCGGCGAAGGCTGGCCAGACAGTTTGAATATCTCGCGCAGCACAGAGTATTTATTTTGTGGTGAGTAAATGGCCTGCAATGAAGGGTCCATCTGCGCACCCTGAGTCAGCGAGTTATGCAGCACCATCAGCGTGCGCGCGCGCATCTCGGCATCATCTGGAGTCAGGGCTGTGGTCACCTCCATATCAACGCCCTCACCCATTTCCTGTGGGTTCAGCTGCTGCCACTCGCCATCAACTTCAGCTAGCAAACCCTCCTGGTCGTGCTCGAGAGCCAAGGTGTAAATCTCTTGGAATATCGGGATTAAAAACAGCTCTGCGTAACGCCTGGCCATGCCCATCATTCGTCGCATTGCTGCGCTGGTCATGCGGTTAATCATGTCATCAGCGTTTTGGTTGCTGATAACGTCCTGATTGAGCCCGGAAGTTAAACGAGACACGCCAGCCCGGTGCTCTTTGTCCTGGTTCAGCATCTCCAGGGCGGGCATTGTCAGCGGTGTTAATTGTGGGGCTGGGGTATCCATCACAAAGTTGGAAATCGGCTCACCTTTCTCAGCCTTAACCCAGTGAGTCGCACCAACTGGGTTCTCAATCCAGTCTGCCGGATTAACAAACGCTCCTTTTCTGGCAATGCGAGACTGATTATTGGAAATCAGTAGGTTGTCTACTATCTGCCGCTTGATTATCGACTTGAGCTTTTGGATATCGCCGACAATATCGAAGGTAGATAGGCCATCATATCGGTGAGCTACCCGAAGCGCTGCCCAGCTGAAGTACGGCATCCGCTGCACCTCTTCAGTCTCAAGGATGGTATTGCCAACCTTAAAGACTTGGTGCAATTGGGCAATGCCATCGCCCTCGTCATCCCACCAAATAAACAGCTCGTAAAGCTCCAGGGTTTCTTGCGAGGGCTCGCCAAGCAGGTCATCGCCAGTCGTCACACCCTCGCGTGCCTGCTCTTCCATTTCATCCCGGGAACCACCGTCAGCAGTTAGGTCAGCAACCAGCTCAGGCTTAAAGCCCATCTCAACCAGCTCGGAACGGGTAACTTCACTCTTCTCTCCCCAGAAGCGGGCCTTACTTGGATCGGTGGCGTTCGGGTCTCGAACTACACGCTCAGGCGCAATGATTTCAATAGCAACTTTGGAGGCATCAACGGGCACCCTAAGCTCTGCATCAATCAGGCCGTTGGCTTCATCCTGCACAGCCTCGACAATATCAGCCTCAGAACTTTCAAGCTGTTCGTAAGCTTCAACTGTGATGCCCTGCACCTGCTCAGTTTTATATTCGGTCTCCTCATTCCAGTAGACCTTGGCGGTGCAGTTCTTGGCTAATAGCGCATCCTGGATAGAGTCATGCAGGATAGAATACCCAGAATTGTTTTTATTAAACACCCGGTTACAGTAGCTGGTGCGCAACTTTGCCTGCAGCACATCATTCTGGTCTTGCGGGGTGAACTTCACGGTCTCCCGGTTGGAGCCGAACACCTCCAATAAAATCTCTTTGGCATCCTCCACCGCATCAAATACATCACGGCTCACATAGTCAGAACGTCCATCACGTTCATTACCGAAGGGCTCACCGTAGTAATACTTGTAGGCCTGGGCACGGTCATCAGAGTTGGTGGAATCGTCATCACCTTCTGATAGCTGAATACACTGCTCAGCTAGCTTCAGAATTTCGCCTTTAGTCTTTGCCATCAGTAACGGATTCCAGGGTTTGATTGGGAGTAATCGAAGTCATCATCGTCGACGGTCACCTCAGCCATGCACATCATTAGCGCGTCGGCCATATTGGGTGAATCGATGCCCTGCTTTTTCATATCGGGCTTACTGAGGAGTTGGATTTTTCCACCAGCAACATATTTGCGTGGTAGCCGGCAGACCTCGGCGCGAAGCTGCGCCAGCTCCTCAATATCAGGATTAATCGAAAGCAGCTCATCAGGGTTTATATATTTACCCTTGTTCACCGCCAGGTAAGTCTTGAACATCCTGTCACGCAGCATCCAGTAGTATTGCGCACGCCGGTTTGCGAAGGTCTCCCTGTTAGTCTTGGGCTCTTTTATCTCGCCGTCTTCTGGCTTGTAGATCGCGTCAGGGCTTTCTGGAGTGGCCGCGCCGTTGAAACCCTCAACCTCTATGCGCTTACCCTCTAATGCCTGAGTGATTGGGCCTTTTAGCCCTGCACCAATGCCAACCACGTCCCAGATAAATGCATCGGGGCGCTTCTCGTTCGTGTATGAGAGCGCCCAGTCGGTTGCGCTGGCCACATCCCCGGCCTGTGTGCTCCTTGTGTCCAATACCACGGAGCCATGCACATAGGCCAGGGCCTTTGCGTCGCCTGCGTCTGCTGGGTCGTAGGCAATACGCTCCTGACCAACGGCCTCAAAGCCCAGCTTCTTATGTGCATCAACACAGGCGTCGAACCATTCAGGCTCTATGATGGCGTTCTCCACTGTATCCGAATAAGCCCCGCTCCAAATGTGCTCATACTTGGCTCTTGGCAATAGCTCAAAATCCCGCTGGCGCTGCTTTTCCAGAACATCAGGAAACCAAGGGTTGTCGTCGTAGTTAATCTGGATAATTAGCAGGTGGTCATCACAGTAGCGCCCGCTCTTGGCCAACTCCTTTTCGTATGGTTGTAAAAAGCGCTTAGCAAACGGGTCTGCACTTGAACCACGATTCAGAGTAAACAGGAGCTGCGAGCCCTCTTCCCGTACTGTGGGGATTAATAAGTCCAGGCTCTTTTCGCTAAGGGTGGCCGCCTCTTCAACCCACACTCCGTTAAGGCCGGCGGTGGACTTCATCGACTCAAGGTTGCGAGTTAGCCCCCGGTAAATGCCAAGAGCCTCACCACTCGAGCCGTAAACCTTGGTGGCATCACAGCGGAGGCCTTTTGGGTCAGCATCTACTTCAGCCTTGACCAACGCGTGGACAGACTCATCAATACTATTTTGGAACTCTCGGGCCATCATCCAGCGCTGACCGATATCCATTCGCTTTTTGACAAACTTTGCCCCAGCTATTGATTTACCTGAGCCGCGCCCACCAACAAGAATGATTACTCGCTGGATAGCTGTGAATAGTTCCCTAAGCCTGGGCGGCACTGTCTGGAGGAATTCGCGCTCTTGTCTTACCAGTTTGATTGCTGCCGCTAATTGCAGCTTATTCATATGGTGTCAGGGTCAATGCCGGCTTCTTTGAGGAGATTGTTGGCTTCAGCCAAAGTCATGGAGTGCTCTATGGGGCCGCCACCTGGGCCTGATACTTCATGAGTGTTGGCGTCCTTCAATCCCAGCTCACGGGCAATGATATTGGGGTTCAACAAGTCAGCTGCTGCGCCTGCGAACTTCTGCGAATAGATAACCTCTTCCACTCGCGAAATGATTGTGGAAAAACCTTCGTCAGCCTTCCAAGCAGTCCAGGTTGAGCGGTCTATATCCAGGAACAGGCAAAGCCCAGATATGGTCATAGCCCGCATCTTAGGTATGACACCCTCACTAATTGCGCCTTGATATGAAAACAGTTTTGATTCGAATAAAGGATTTTCCTCTACCCACTCAAAGTATTCACAGCAGGCTTCCCATAGACATTCAGAGTTAGCGAACAGCTTGTCGCGGCCATGCTTAGTCCGTGCCTTCCAGAACTGGTTGCCTTCAGGTGCTGCCATGATTACTTGTCCAAGATGCTTATGTGGCCATCGTCATAATCGTTTAGCCACTGGCGTTGCCATACAGTGGGAACTCCGTTCACGTTGAATGTGACAGTATCCTTATCCGACGCTATCACCCTGAGGCGTTGGGCCTCTATGTTGACCAGGGTTCCCGGTTTAAATGGGTCCGGCTTACCCTTGAAGAGAGTTTTGAGGAAGCCTTGCTTTTCAGTTTCCTTTGGCGACTTTCTGCTTCTCATCGTTATTACTCACCCCTCTCTATTAACCGCTCCAGCTTGCTATCAATACGCTGAAGCCTGGTTCGAATATCGTCCTTGAATTCAGCAATATGTTTTTGCTCTAGGGCACGCATAGCTGATTCGTGTTTGATTGCTTGTGCGTTCTCACCTACCCGTTTCTCTACATCTGAGCCCCAAGTAAATAAACCAGCAGCCAAAAGTATGATGCTAGCTATCTGAGTGATAGAGATGCTTTTGCTAAGGTGCCAGTGCTCTGTTTGTTGGGTCATGATTGCTTCCAAGCCTTAGCTGCTTTCTCAGCGCTGCGCCCCACGACATAACCACCGAGGCCGATTTTTACTATCTCCAGCAGGGCCAGGGTTTGGTCCTCGCTTAGGTTTTCGGCTGTCCAGCCCAGCCAGTGGGCAACAATCAGCCCGACGAACGTAAGCATTGTTACTGGCCGCCAATTTCTCTGTAGCCATGACTCCCCTGATGCCTCTGCCGTGATTACTTGGGTAGCTGATTGCAGTTCTGCCATATCCATCGCAATCAGCTGCGAATCAACCTGAGCTTTTAGGCGGTTGGCTTCTGTCTTATCCGGAAAAGCCTTATCTATGACTTTGCCGAATAGATTTGATATGGCTGAAATCATTAATAGCTCCAGACTGTGGGGCGGGTGCGCTCGCCGGGTACTGATTCAAGGTCATCCAGGTGGAGGAATCGCTTACCAATCGCACCCTTTTGCTTAACACCTATACCGGTGAAACCTTCCTCTTGGGCGATTTGAATTAACCGGTAAGCTCGACCCAAGGCCACTTGAACATCAACAGCCTGCCCGGTGGTATGGGTCATAGTGGCATTTAACCGAGCGTTATGTGCTGGGCAGCGGTAGCCGGAAGTGATAATCACTGGCTTGGCAAAGCGCTCTCTGACTTTTATCAGGCGCCTGAGAGTTTCTTCTTTAAAATGATTTTTGCCACAACAGCGACAGGCCAACTCCGACTCTGTGAAGTAGTCGTTTTGGAACATAGGAGTCTCAAATTTCAGGCATAAAAAAACCGGCTTGGGGGCCGGTTAAGAAGGATGATCCACTGTCGCACATACAACTCGACAGCTTACCTAATGTTAGCCATTTCACCGTTAACAGTCAAGTAACTACTGATTTAAAACACAGCTGTATGTAAAATCAGTTATTGCCCAGTCCAGAGAAGTACGTCCGCCTTGCCGGTGAACACCTGCCAGGCCCTCTTAAGCCGAGTTCGAATGTCAGTTTTACCTTTTGGTCGAGCCAATACCTGCCGCCCATCTATAACGGTAAATGTCGCTTTATACCTCCATCTACCAGCCAGGTAATCTGCGTTAAATGCTGACACTCCCTTCATGCGGCCCTCTCCATCATTAAGTAAACTGTTTCAATGGTGTTCTCTATGACTCTGCAAGTGGTCCTGACAGTGCCCTCAGATTTCCCTACCGTCTTGGCCACTTCTTGCAGCTCCCACCTCCGGTAATATCGAAGCCAAAATACCCTTAACTCCTCAAACGCTCTGCTTTGATTGTTGCACCCCTTCATTGCGCGAAGGTATGCGCCAACAACTTGATCGGTTTCTTCTGCTCTCTTTTCATTTATCGGCTCGGGACTCTCTCTACTCCCTGATGCCATTTCCCGACTGAATGCAGACATACGGGGCCAGGATACAGAATCACCAGCCCTCTCTGGATAAGCTCGGGACCATTCCCACAATAAGTCACGTATTGCTATTTCTGACATAGAGCTCACCTTTATTCATGTAGAAGACTGGCTGCACCAGGAGCGAACAAGGGCTGCACTCTCTCTTCGATTATCTCCAGTAGACGGTCAGCATTTTCGCAAGCTTCATGCTCCCCGTTTTCGCTAGCATTCTCGGCAGACTCACGCATGACCCTCCGAACAATATCTAAAACTATGGATTCGTTAATTAACATCTCTCTAGGCTTGATTGCACTTATAACCCGCCTAACCTTTATCTCAAGCTCAGCCAGAGAGCCATTATTCTCAATGACTATATCGGCATGGTCTGGGCGCACTGTGATTGAATCCAGGGATTCATTGGACAATCGGTCACCAGCATCGACCCAGATAGCTAGGTCAAATAATCCCGCCTCTTTAGCTGCTAGGAATTCATGCTTGCAGCGGATGCCACAATAGATGTCGTATTTACCAAATATTTCCCGAGCAAGTCGCGCCTTGTCTGGAGTGTTATATTTCTTTATCAACTCATGCCAATCTGCTCGATGGTTGGCACGGTCCTCATAGCACTCATCTAAATTTTTATATCCATATGCTGGTGCCAGAGCAGGAAAAACTATTGGTTCGACAGCAAATCTAGATGATGATACGTAGTCGATGCCCGACTCTTCGCAGAATGTGTCTTTGCCGTGACGGCCATAGCCCATAATCATTAGCTTCATTGTTCGCACTCCCTCCGCTTTTGTAATAACCGTCTTTTTCTATTGAATATCCGTTTAATCCTTTCGCAATACTCCCGGTTAAATCTCCGGATTCCGTTATTGTTTTTCAGCCAGTCAACTCGGCAGTTACCTATTCTTCCCCTTAGATGCAGTTCGTATTGCACGGCTACGGTCTCCGCTTTGTGGGCGAATTTGGCAGAGCCTGCGTTGCAGCTTTTGCACTGCCGATGAATATTCCAGAGGTTAAATCTCAGGTGGCCAGCGGCACCCCTTGAGCGGAAGTGGCCAGCATCCCAGGCCCCGCCAACTTTCCAGCCCTGCTCTACTTCAACTTCATGTTCTGGGCGATTGCAGGAGATGCAGGGCTTGCTTTGGTCTCTCTCGCGTACATAGGCATTGATTGAGCTTTGGGCTTCAGCCATTACTTGGGCGTCTGTTTTTAACGCCTTCTTCCGTACCCTGGTTTCAGCCCTGAATTTTTTGGCCTCAAGCTTCCTTTGCTTCTCTACTCGCTGAAACCCCAAATCAACAAGGTGGTCAACACAACAGACGAAATCTAACCCGTTAACTATGCCATGCAGTACATTACAGCGGGTTTTGCATACTTTACATTTGCGGTATCGGATGGCCATTAGCTCTCCGCTTGCCGCTTTAGCTTCATGAATTCGCCTTCCCCTGGCACCGTCAGAAATAGCCCCCGCTCGGTTGCCCAGGCCAGATGCATATCCATCATGCGAAGCATTTCGCCTTTCTCGCCGCTGGCGGTCTTGTAGCGTTTCCCGTTTGCA
>NZ_JALBWM010000535.1 GCF_023895975.1 Microbulbifer okhotskensis | reverse complement strand
GATAACGTCCGTCCAGACCACCGCCTTCAATCCACCAAAAATGGAAAAACAGGCAGAATAGGCCACCAACCCAATAATGCCCCACATCAGCGGAATGTCTAGCAGTTGTTCAATGGCTAACGCGCCCAGGAAAAGGACGGTAGCAATATTGATGAAAACGAATAGAATGATCCAGAAAATGGACATGATAGTCCGTACGGTACCGTCGTACCTCTCTTCGAGAAACTGC
>NZ_JALBWM010000534.1 GCF_023895975.1 Microbulbifer okhotskensis | reverse complement strand
ACCGGTGGCCAGGGCTCCGAGGGTGTTGCCGTGATAGCTCTGGCGCCGCGCAATCAGATGCCTGCGCTGCGGCTGCCCCGTTTCGGTGAAGTATTGCCGCGCGAGTTTCAGTGCCGCTTCCACCGCTTCTGAGCCACCGGAGACAAAGTAGACATACTCAAGCCCGGCGGGCGCCCGCGCGATAAGAAAGTCCGCCAGCTGCTCCATCGGCTCAGTGGTAAAGAACGAG
>NZ_JALBWM010000533.1 GCF_023895975.1 Microbulbifer okhotskensis | reverse complement strand
TCGCATCGCTGCGATTCACACCGACTATATGGCAGCCCGCCTGGGCCAGCCCGACGGCCATGCCCTGGCCGAGGCCGGTATTGCAGCCAGTCACAATCGCGACCTTATCGTGCAGGTCGAAAGCATTCAAAATCATCGCAGGTCTCCTGTCGTGTCGGGGGCGGGTGTCAGCGCAAGTCCCCTACGGCGACGTGATCCATATCGTTGAACACCTGGTTTTCGCCGACCA
>NZ_JALBWM010000532.1 GCF_023895975.1 Microbulbifer okhotskensis | reverse complement strand
AACATTCAGTCGAGGGCGTGCCACCCATATAGCACTGTCGCGCTATAAAAATCGGCTACACGCCGCCTGATTAAAGAGCCTTATTCGCCCAGAATGCGAGCTGCTGCGTTATCCAGCGCTTCTTTTACAGGCTGGCGCCCAGAGGTGATATTACCCAGCGCTGGAGCCATTGCACTCCAGAAACTACCCATCTCAGAGTTATTAGGCATCGGAACGCCGCCTATAGCAT
>NZ_JALBWM010000531.1 GCF_023895975.1 Microbulbifer okhotskensis | reverse complement strand
ACAGCGCCGCCGCTGCAGATCTGGAGCAGGCTCTGCTTCAGGCCCGCAGCCGCGCCGACGAATTCAGCAAGACGCTGAGCCGTTTTGAATAAGGATTGACCGAAGATGGCACTGATTCGCTCGAGTTCACCCCACCTGCGCCGGGCAGGCAGCTCTGCCCACCTGATGCGCCTGCTGATGTTCGCAACCTTGCCGGGCATGGCCGCCATGACGTTCTTTTTCGGCTGGGG
>NZ_JALBWM010000530.1 GCF_023895975.1 Microbulbifer okhotskensis | reverse complement strand
GCCCGAGCCCGCCGTGGAAACGTCCCACCAGCGAGGTGGCGAAATGGATCAGTCGCTTGCCCAGCTCGCCCCCCATCATCAGGCTGCCGGACAGCATGAAGAACGGAATCGCCAGTAGCGGGAAGCTCTGCGTCGGCTGAAAGATTTTCACCACCGCGGCCACGGCCGGTATGCCGCCGACGGTGATAGCGGCCAGGCCGGAGCTGATGACAAGCGCATAGCCCACCGGC
>NZ_JALBWM010000529.1 GCF_023895975.1 Microbulbifer okhotskensis | reverse complement strand
TTATGAGATAGCCTATGATTCTAAACGACCAGGAGGCTGTCCGAGAATGCTGGCCGTAGCGAGAGCCGGATGATTTGAGCGGGTTTTTGCGGTGTTTTAAGGCGAATAGTGGTTCTATTTAACGCAAAAAAGCACAAAAAACAGCCAAACTCAGGTGGTTCGCAGTAGGTTGAGTATTATCGGACAGCTCCCCTCGGATCAGGTACGGGCGACTGAAACGTCTTCCGCCTG
>NZ_JALBWM010000528.1 GCF_023895975.1 Microbulbifer okhotskensis | reverse complement strand
CAGCATGATGGAACATCCCTGCAGCAGTCATGATAAAGTCGCCTATAGTAGCCTATGGGGCCTTGCAGGCAACTGCCGCACACCATCGCCCCTGGGCAAGCAGCCGCGCCAGAGAGCCGATTCATGTGCCTGATGACCTTCGCCTACCAGACCCACCCCGACTACAACCTTATTCTGATCGCCAATCGCGATGAAGCCTACGGCCGCCCCACCCGAGGTGTCGCCCCCTGG
>NZ_JALBWM010000527.1 GCF_023895975.1 Microbulbifer okhotskensis | reverse complement strand
CAGGATTGATGCGCTCGGGGCTGTAGCCGACAAAGAAGTCCTGGTTGAAGGTCATACCGGACGCCGCTTCCAGCTCGGGCACGCAGACCTCTTCGGTTGCACCCGGATAAACGGTGGATTCGTAAATAACCACGGAGCCTGACTGCAGGATCGAGCCGATAGCCTGGCTGGCACGGCGCAAAGGCGACAGATCCGGCTGCTTGCTCTCATCCACCGGCGTCGGCACTGTGA
>NZ_JALBWM010000052.1 GCF_023895975.1 Microbulbifer okhotskensis | reverse complement strand
ACCATCGCCGATAGCGCTTCTCACTGACTAAACTGTACCGTTCCATATTCAGATATGTTGCCCTACCCTGAAAAACCATCAGTACAGCAAACAGCGTGAGCATGAACTTTCTTTGTGGTTTTTTGATATTGGACATTCGAACGAAAATAGCTTTTACTACGTCTTCCATGGGCAGGTACTGCGTCAATTAGATCTGAGAACCTTATTTTCTCAGTACATGTCCATGGTTCCTACCCATTTCACCTCTTAAAACTGTCCGAAGTATTGTTGAAGTAAGTAATAGAAAAACAAGGCGTTACCGTCCCGCCAAAAGATATTTTTGTTCGTTGTGTGCTAGTGCTATATGGCTCTGGGAGCCACACTGGCCCGAGTTGGTGTATCCCTTTGCTTTACCGGTACCGCCAGTACACAGCCATATGATGCTTCACATGCGCCAAACTAGTTTGAAGCAAATATATGGGAGAGTGACGAAGTGTTTGAGCGCTATCCGGAAGAATCTTTAGCGAAGTGGCATCAGCGGCACAACTTGAAGATCTGACTGATTCTGCCTTAGTGGGAGAAAGAGAGGCGGGGCAGCCGATGGGGCGCCCCGCTTCGGGTCAACTGTAGATAGTTTGCATTTATTCTTCTGCGAGATAGAGCACCAGGTTATCCAGGAAGTTAACCAGGTCAGCTTTTTCAGTGTCGCTGAGGGATTCAAACTGCTCTTTACTGGATTCGGCCTCACCACCGTGATACAGGATGGCTTCGGCCATGGTAGTAGCGCGCCCATCATGTAGATATGGCGGCGTTGAACCCACACCCCAAAGGTTCTCGGTGAGGAAAACCGAGGCACCTACGTTGCCTTCATCGATCTCTTCTGCCATGGCGCGACCCATATCGTGGCGCTTAAGATCACCGTAGAGTCGAACTAGCGCTCCGCCGTTTTCTGATTCCTCAAATTGGCCGAGTGTCTGACCGGATGCTAGCTCCTGTGGGTTATCCATGATTTCAGTAAGGAGATTGAACTGAAGGGATGTACTGGGCAAGCCGGCTATATCACCTGCGGGGTAAGTTTCATCTCGATAGTTGGCATGTTGTGATGGTTCGTAGAACACTGGCGAAGCAACTTCCATCTCAGGCGAGTGACAGGATGCACAGTCAATGGAGTTAAAGAGGGCTTCGCCGTTTTCAATGCTCGCCATATCGGCATCGCTAAGCGGTAGGCCGTAGGTTTCTTGTTCTTCCTCGCTGAGAGTATTGATAATACTGTTTAGCTCGACCTTGGTGACAGGGCGTGGTTGAGCCGCGTTGTAGATCGTCAGAGCGGTGA
Source organism: Microbulbifer okhotskensis (assembly GCF_023895975.1). Taxonomy (GTDB): domain Bacteria; phylum Pseudomonadota; class Gammaproteobacteria; order Pseudomonadales; family Cellvibrionaceae; genus Microbulbifer; species Microbulbifer okhotskensis. The sequence continues at coordinate 26,671 of NZ_JALBWM010000052.1, read as the reverse complement.
TGTCGCCAACACTTAATTCATTAGTGATAGAGTCAAAGTCGCTATCTACGTCACCAACAAGCTCAGTGGCCTGCATACCCAGTTCCTGGTGAGCTGCGCCCCGTACAAATGCGCGAACAAAGCCGGTTAGACCCTTCCACTCAAATGGCCTGACCACCAGGTCTGAATTTAGACCTTCGACATTATCGTAGTTTACCTCTTCACAGGAGACAGTTAGTTCTCCAAAGCTAACTCCCTTGGCTGTCAATTCCACAGTAGTGTCGGCATCTGAGGAGCAGCTTTCGCTGATAGCTTCATCTCTTTGTGCATGTAGGGCGGTGGTCATTTCCTCTGCGACCAATTGCACGGCACCCATACCAAATAAGTGTGGGGACTGTCGCTCGATAAAGCCTTTTTGTTGGCGCTCGGGGTCCATTCGAATCACATTGTCGTTGACACCACCACCACCATCGGCCACTGGCACATTGTGACAACTGATACAGGAGTCGCCATTCGGGCCTGTTGCTCGATGGGGGAGAATATTGGCCCAAGCGTTGGGGCCTTTCAAGTCTGGGCGGGGAAAGCTGGTAAAGCGCTTGCCATTACCGACATTAACACCCACGCCATCGAGGGCGTTGTAGTTGATTTCAAATAACTCGTCCCCTTCTTCAAAAGCATGAACATAGGCCTCCAGGGGATCCATGGCTTCCAGTTCAGATTGTTCCAGATGGCCTCCGAGGTGAATTTCGACCGCCCCGGCATTCAGGATTTGCACGGTGTCAAAAATTTCACTGAAGTCGAAAGCACCAGCTTTTTGTTGTCGTTGGTTCTTTCTTGCGTGCTTGGGCACTCGGTTTTTGTCGTGCTTGGAACCAAAGTCGGCAAGAGCGGGGGTGGCCCCAAAAGTCAGGGCCGATATTGCCAGTGATATGGGCAACAGGTGTTTTTTTACTATCATCAGCTATATCTCCGGGTACTGATATTGCGCGGATGGAATCTAAGTTTTTCTGCGGAAACACTTTTGATGCAGAAATTTTCGACAATTTTTTCTGTTATCACACTCCCCAAAATAAACTGATAGCCAGTTGTGCGGCAGGGAAAAATTGTCTGGATTATTGGCGAAAACATCGTTATCTCGCAAAGTGCATCCGGTGAAGTTTCGAAAGCATCCTTGCAAGCTTTTAAGAGGTAGAACGTTACTTGTTCTGCCGCTTGTGGCAGGCTTTAAGACCACGGGAGATTCAGTACTTCGATAGTGAAATTTAAAGCATGCAAATTGTTGTACTTTAAATTTCCCAGAAGTGCGATCCCGATTTTGTCGATTTAGCCCATAACCTGCTGTGTAGCCACATAGCCATTTTTTTGTTGTCTGGCAGTGTTAGTTGCCAGTACTAAAGGGGAAGTTCCCAGTACATTGGGTGCTATTCCTTAAGCTATTCTTATCTTTCGGTGACAGAGATCCAACGCTATGGGGTATTGTCGCTTCCCTGTGGATATGACCTTGCCCCCTTGGAAAAGTGCCTGATGTTTATGGGGGTATTCAGGAGAGTTGTTTTTTCCGGTGGCTAGGGCTTCTATCGATAAACCCTTAGAGATGTCTTATACAGGCTGTTGATAGATTGCTTTTCGGAGCTTTTTCAAATCGGGGTTTTGGCTCCACCTCCCCTCCAGATCTATTGTCGGCACATTTTATCTTATCGTGACGCGGTCGGTTCTTTGTGACATGTGTATCAGTAATAGGGGTGAATTTGGATATGTGTATCTATCCATTGGTAAATATTGAGTTTGTGTTTCCAGGGCTTTATTCACACTAGAATATAATACTGCTAAATTCATCGCCCTAAATTGACTGCCCTTGGCGGTTAAAGTGTTTGGGTTGGCCTTCCGCAGTACGTTTGTCTGAAATAATCAGTCCACCAGAGTACTTGATGTCCAGCTCAGCTCGCAATGACGGTACTGATCTACGCCCCCGCTATTAATCGATATTCCTAAAATTGTCATAAATATTAAATTCTAAGGACATTTATATTGGCGTACATTTCTCTATGCACAGTGATTGGAGTAACAGCTTGAGAAACCATTGGTAGTGAGGCTGTTTGCCAAGGTTTACGGCGATTTAGAGTTTGGTGATGAAAATTGGCGGATTATTCATTCATATGGCGCCATAAGCACCTTTGTCGCCATATATTTCAAGCTAGAAATAGTGAGATAGTTCTACTATTGCGCCTGAGATATTGGATCTATCCTAGTTTGATACCAAGTAAGGGGCGGGGAATAGCTTGTTGGTGATTCTTTCAGCAATCTTGCCTCAATTAACAATGACTCTGAGAGCTGATATGGATTGTCACTACTTTGTCACAAAAATTCGAATAAATAGAGCGGTGTCACTTTGCTGTAAGTACTCAGGGTGCTTGTTAGTGATTCAAACCATTCTATGGTTCTGATTGTTTCTTTTAATGAGCCAAGTGTAGGTACCATTTTTGGTTACCAGAAATGCTGCAGGGGTTAGGGTGAGAAAAATACTGGTTGTGGATGGGTTTTGTGGCTGGCCGATCTCCCTCCACCTTTCTTCTACAGGATATGATGTTGTTATTGTTGATAATCTTTCCCGAAGAAAAACTGATGTAGAGTTGGAAGTAGATTCTCTAAAACCCATACGAGTCGTATCAAAGCGGATAAATGTATGGAAAGAGGTGTCAGGGAAAACGATCAAGTATGTGTCCATCACGGTAGGGCAGGAGTTTGAGCGGCTGCTGGATCTGTTCAAAAAAGAAAGGCCTTATGCAATTTTACATTTCGCTGATCAGTGCTCCGCCCCTTTCTCTGTGAGGTCTGCCCGCCACCGGCACTATACGGTAGACAATAATTTAAATACTAAGAATGATATTTTGGCAGCCATTGTGGAAAGCAAGCTGGATATACACCTGATTCATTCGGGATCAATGGGGGTATATGGCTATGGCACTGCCGGCCTTAAAATCCCAGGGGGATACCTTAAGGTTCAGATCGGCACTGGCGATCTCGTGACTGAGCAGAAAATACTCTATCCGAGTAATTCTGGTTCAATCTATCATATGAAGAAGGCTCTAGATCAATTATTGTTGGCTTTTTACAATAAAAATGATCAGGTACGGATCACTGATTTACATCAGGAAATTGTATCGGGTACCCAGATCAAGCGGACTCAAAGAGACGAATACCTTATTAATCGTTTTGATTATGACGGGGACTACGGAACTGTTCTCAATCGCTTCCTCATGCAGGCAGCTATTAATTACCCCGTTACTGTGCATGGAACTGGCGGACAAAAGCGAGTATTTATTCATATTTGGAACACTTGTCGTTGTATACCGCTAGCGATTGAAAATCCGCCAGAGATTGGAGGTCGAGTGAAAATTCTTAATCAGATGACAGAAGCTCATAAAGTCAGGGATCTGGCAATGATGATTTCTGAGAAGGCCGGTGTCGGTATTGCCTGCCTGGATAACCCGAGGAATGAATCTGCTGAAAATGATCTGCTGGTGGTTAATGACCAGTTAATTGAAATGGAACTCGAACCAATTATGTTAAATAGCCAGATTATTGCTGAAGTAGATAAAATAGCTAATAAATATGCACGCCGGTGTGATCAGAGCAAGATTCCCTGTGTGTCACAGTGGTGAAGTTAGTGTGCTAAAAATAGTATTTTAAAACTGTAAAATGGATATTGATTTCGGCAGGTTGAATGTACTTATCTATACCTGAAGAGTGTGAATTATGAAGATTTTGATTGCTACGGATACCTATCCGCAGCAACTTAATGGTGTTTCTAGGGTGCTCGCAAAGACCTACAAAGAGCTCACTGCACGGGGCCATGAAGTGAAGGTACTTTCCGCAGATGATTTCAAAAATTTCCCCTGGCCAGGTTACAAGGAAGTAAAAATTGCTATCTTCCCCGGCCCAAAAGCTGCTCGGATTATCGAGCAGTTTTCTCCTGATGCGATTCATATTATGACTGAGGGGCCTATAGGTTGGGCCGTTCGAGGCTATTGCAGACGTAGAAATATTCGCTTTACGACTTCTTGGCTGTCCAGACTTTCTGAATATGTATCCATTCGCTATAAAATACCCTTGAAGTGGCTACATGGTCTTTTGCGCCGTTTCCATAATTCCGCGGCACTAACCATGGTGACAACGGAGGGAATGGCCACAGAAGCGCGGATACAGGGAATCGCCCGTGTACAGCGTTGGCGCAGGGGAGTAGAGCTGGATAAGTTCCGCCCCATTGAAACCTCAGTATTTGATGGCTTGGATAGACCTATCATGTTGAATGTAGGGCGTGTGGCGATTGAGAAATCACTTGATAAGTTCCTGTCTTTGGAGTTACCTGGGACAAAGGTGATAGTCGGTGATGGCCCTCAAATAGGTGAGCTGAAGAGACGTTTTCCTGAGGTGGTGTATCTGGGGGTCCGAGAGGGCGAAGCCCTGACGGAATGCTATAGCGGAGCAGATGTATTTGTATTTCCCTCGATAACGGATACTTTTGGTTTGGTTAATTTGGAATCATTGGCCTGCGGTCTTCCCGTTGCGGCTTACCCGGTGACAGGACCCAGAGATATTATCGGTGATGCCCCGGTAGGCGCCTTACATAATAATCTTAAAGTGGCTATTGAAAGAGCTTTATTACAAAATCGAGAGGACTGTATTGCTCATGCCAGAACTTACTCCTGGGATGTCGCCACGGAAGATTTTATTTCTAATCTGGTACCGGTAGGTGCTATTGAAGCCTTGCCCGTCGATACTTAAAGGGCAACTAGGTTCGGCAAGGCAAACTTTAAGAGAGTAACTACTTGATTCGTAGTGGAGTGTTTGCGAGACTTGCGGCGCAAGTTGGGGTTTAAAACTCCTCTTTCAATTGCCCGCAGGAGTTGCGCTATTATTTCATTTGAATAAATTGACGCTTAACCATTCTGCATTGCGTTAGTATAAATGTATAGAAGCATAAAACTAGACAAACTCACGTACTGCTATTTGTGGTGTGGTGCATTGAGAGAGCCAATCGTTTGATGGAAGCCACTATCTATAATCGTATCTCTAAGCTATTAGTTTTTATACTTTTAGCCATTTTAATGGCAACTGCTGTGGGCTACATCCATCAAAGAGACATACCTAAGAACCAAGCACCGCCTTTAGACGGGTACTCTTTACAAGGCGAAGTGCTCAATCTCAATGAAATGTACACTGGGGGACCGGTATTGATCTACTTTTGGGCGTCTTGGTGCCCTTATTGCCGTATTGTCTCACCTGCGGTTACTGAGTTGGCGCGGGACTATCAAGTGATAGGCGTTGCGATGCAGTCTGGTGATGATGAAGTGGTAAAAGAATATATGCAGCGCCATGCCCTGGAGTTCCCAGTGGTTAATGATCCACAGGGCACTTTAAGTACACTTTGGGGAATCAAAGTAACGCCAACCTTGGTGATTGTAGGAAGTGATGGGAATATTGCTTGGATTACTAGCGGTGCCACTTCAAAGTTAGGTCTGAGCATGCGATTAAAGCTGACGAAATAAACTGTCAGTTTAAATGCTCTTGGTGATCTAGAATCTACACAGCCGAAAATTGCCAGCTAGTCTTAATATCTTGATACTACCGTTAAAGCATGCAGCGAATTTAGTAGATTGCAGGTGATTGTGTGGTTAATTGCGGCAGTATAGGTGATCCAATGGCTTACAAGGTCTTTCCTTTGCGCTGGAGACTAGCGTGTCGGTTATCGACTCTTTTGATTATAAAGATTTAGATGCACAACGTGTAGGACGTTTTGATTTTGGGATAAACACAACATTTATTGTATATCGCCTAAATGACACCATTATTGATGCCGGCCCGAGTAATCAGTGGAAATATGTAAAGTGGTTTGTCAAGAATAAACCCTTTAAGCAGCTGGTTCTGACGCATCACCATGAAGATCATAGTGGAAATGCCGGAGCAATTTACAAATTAACAGGTATACAACCAAAAGCGCCAGAATCTACCGTTGAGATTTTAAAGCGGGGCTTTCGTATACCACCTTTGCAGTTGTTGATTTGGGGGCGAGCTGGAATCGCTGAGGCGGCACCGTTACCCAAGGAGCTGCGTTTCGCGGGCGAAAAAGTTTTAGCAATTTCAGCGCCAGGGCATGCAAAAGATATGACCTGTTACTTGATGCAAGATAGAGGGTGGATATTTACCGCTGACCTATATGTTGCCAGCCATTTGAAATTGCTACGCAAAGATGAAAGTGTACCAATGCTGATACATAGTATACATAAAGTCCTGAAATATGATTTTGATACCATATTATGTCCTCATCGGGGGATTGTGGAAAATGGTAAAAGCCGACTACAAGCAAAGTGTGACTATTTACTGAATTTGTCGAGTGAAGCGCGGGAACTTGATCGGCAGGGGCTATCTCTTGGAGAGATTACCCGTCGGCTTTTGGGGCGAGAAAATCTGCTTAGCCTTTTGTCTGGATATAACTTTAGCAAAAAAAACCTTATTGCTTCCTGTATGCGGGTTGACCCTTCAAGATTTCAAGAATGAGCCTCTTTGTGATAAATAGTTTTTAAGGCGGTTGTGAATTAAATGGATGACATTTAGTATGCGATTACAAAATATCCCGCTCGGGGAAGTTATTATCTACGCTGAGTTATTGATCTGCTAATAGATCCTGATATTCTCATTGTTTATTTGATGAAGTAAAACGTAAGGTGATTTATGAAAAAAATAGGATTGTTGGGCGGGATGAGTTGGGAAAGCACATCAATCTATTACCGTATTATCAATGAAGGGATTGCCAAAAGTTTAGGTGGATTACACTCTGCTGAAATTATTCTCTATAGCCTGGACTTTGAGGAGCTTGCCCAGTTACAAGCGGCGGGGAAGTGGAAGCAGGCGGGCTTATTGCTGGCGGAGGCTGCCCAGCGCATTGAAGGTGCTGGAGCTGAAGGTGTTTTGTTATGCACAAATACTATGCATAAAATTTCTAGAGCAATTGTTGAGTCTATCGGTGTTCCATTTCTTCATGTTTGTGATGCGATCGGTGAAGCACTCCTCGTAAAGAAAATTAAAAAAGTGGGTTTGCTGGCAACTGCTTTTACTATGGAGCAGGATTTTTATCGGAGTTATATCCAGGACAAATATGGAGTAGAGGTTATCATCCCGGAAAAATCAGATAGGGGTATTGTGCATAGGGTTATTTATGATGAGCTTTGCAAGGGAATCATACTTGATGACTCTAGGAAAAGCTATGTTCGCATTGTGGATGAGTTGGCTGAGCAGGGTGCAGACGGTGTAATTCTAGGATGTACTGAGATATGTATGCTGATCTCCCAAGCAGATACTACAGTAACTTTGCTGGACTCGACTGAGATTCATGCCCAAAAGGCTGTAGCATTTTCTATATCCGAGAAGTAATTGGGGACAGAGTGGAAGCTGGGTGTCTTGCATGATATTTAAGTGGAAAATATTCCAATAATTTTGCAGTAACTTAGCCTTCAAGCTACGACTACTGTTGATGTAGTTCACTATGTAGATGACAGGTAAAGTGATGCTTGATGCTTGTACTACTTGGAAATCGATTAATTTTATTTATTATTGCCTTTTTTGCGTTATTACTGTCCTCGTATTAACCCTTAATTTGGTATATGTTGACCTATAGTTGCCGAGATGAGGCTTTATGCCGGCATAAAGGTAACTGAAATGATATTTATTGCCGATTTTAGCTTTCTTTGTTTAAGACATTATTGTCAGTATCTTCATTGATGGTCTGCATTAATTAGTAATATTCCTACTTTCACTATTCCAAATTGGTACATTTTCTGGCACTTTTTATATGTGTCACACTTCTTGCAGTGAATGCAATGGTGATAATCTCCCTTTGCACTGGGGGGCGTAAATGAGATATTTACTGATTTGTTGATGTTGTGCACCTAGGTGCTTCGTGCTATTTGAGGGCGGGTCGACTGAAGAGCAGGTTCGTCTGGCCCGGAAGATAAAAAGAGATAATTATAAAAGGGAATTATTCCTATGAATCAAAGCAAGAAGCGCTGGCTTGCAACCTGCAGCGCCCCTTCATTGCTGGCAATTTCAATTGCCGCAGCAACCAGTCCCGTAATCGCTGAGGATGCACTTCTCGAAGAAGTTATTACTATCGGTACCCGAGTAGAAGGACGCTCTGCCACCGACTCTTCTGCGCCCATTGATATTGTCACTGGTGATCAATTTGTTAACCAGGGTGATGGCGATCTCAATAATTTGCTTCGAAATGTTGTTCCATCCTACAACGTCAATGCAAAACCAATAGCGGATGCTGCCTCAATCGTTCGCCCCGCAAATCTGCGTGGACTGCCGCCCGATAGCACCCTGGTTTTGGTAAATGGAAAGCGCCGTCACCGCGCTGCGGTAATTTCCTTCCTAGGCAGTGGTGTATCTGATGGTGCCCAGGGTCCCGATATTTCTGCGATCCCTGCTATTGCCCTGAAGCAGGTGGAGGTGCTTCGCGATGGTGCAGCTGCTCAGTATGGATCCGATGCGATTGCTGGGGTAATTAACTTCCAGCTAAAAGATGCCGCAGAAGGGGGCGCCGTTGAAGTTAAGCATGCGACCACGGCTGAAGGGGATGGAGATCAAAGCACTATTGCTGCCAACTTTGGTTTGCCTCTGACAGATTCCGGCTTTGTCAATGTGAGCATGGAGTATCGTCAACAGGACTCTACCAGTCGTAGTGTTCAGCGTGATGATGCAGCTCAGTTGATTGAGGATGGTAATACTTACGTTGCTAATCCTGCGCAAGTCTGGGGTCAACCAGAGGTTAATGATGATACGAAGTTCTTCATTAATAGCGCGATAGAGCTGAGTGATTCAGCAGAGTTATATGCTTTTGGTAACTATGCCAGCCGTGCAACCGATGGGGGCTTTTACTTCCGTAACCCGGAAAGTCGTCCCGGCGTCTATGCAATCGAGGGAGACCCCCTGATTGGTGACCTGGATGCCAGTAACGGTATTTATGACTGCATTGGCATGAGCCATGCGGAGGCACAGTCCAGCGACGAGTGTTTTTCCTACACCGAAATGTTCCCAGGTGGGTTTACACCACGTTTCGGCGGTGAACTTGAGGACTACTCGGCTGTATTTGGTGTCCGTGGTGAGATTGGTGATGGTATTGGATACGATATTAGCGCCAGTACAGGTCACAATGAAGTGGACTTCATAATCTACAATACTGTGAATGCCACCCTTGGGCCGGATAGTCCGACCAAGTTTAATCCTGGCGGTTATGTACAAAACGAAACTAATTTTAATATTGATTTAACTAAGAGTACCGAACTCTCCGGAATGCCTCTGCATATGGCAGCAGGCTTTGAATGGCGTGAAGAAGAGTTTGAGGTAAAAATAGGCGATACCGCCTCTTGGGTGGTTGGTGATCTCGCAGAGCAGGGTTTCCTGATCGGGTCCAATGGATTCTCTGGTTTTGGTCCAGAAGTTGTGGGGACTTTTGATCGGGATAATATTGGGCTCTATACCGACTTTGAGTTGGAGCTCACCGATAATCTCCGCCTGGGTAGCGCTGTACGCTGGGAAGATTTCTCTGATTTCGGAGATACCTCTAACTATAAGTTCTCTGCTCATTATACGATCAATGAGTTGATTGCTCTGCGCTCTACACTGAGCACAGGTTTCCGAGCGCCGACTCCTGGGCAGTCCAACATTACTAATGTGACTACGGCTTACACCAATGGTGAGTTGGCGAATCGAGGAACTATTCCGCCAACCAATCCCATTGCCATGGTGAAGGGCGGTGCGCAGCTACAGCCAGAAGAATCTCGGAGCTTTACGATTGGCACAATTTTATCGGCAGGTGATTGGGATATTACCCTGGACTACTTCCAGATAGCAGTGACCGATCGAATTACTCAGTCTGCGAACCAGGAGCTCACCGATGAGGAGCGAGATCAGTTAGTGGCTGATGGCATTAGTGGTGCTGACTCGCTGGAGTATTTCCGCTTCTATACCAATGACTTTGATACCAAGACTCGCGGTGTTGATTTAGTGGCAACCTATCCACTGGGTGATGCAACTGATTTCAACTTGGCGATGAACTGGACAGAGACTGAAATTACTGATTACAGTCCTGAAACCATGGACGAAATGCGTATCAGGCAGTTGGAGGAAGGGTTACCAGAGGTTCGTGGCAACGCCTCTATCACTCATTCTGCTGAAACCTGGCGTGGTCTTATACGGCTCAATTACTACGGCAGCTACTGGGAAGCGCATCTGGATGACTATAGCTTGCCTATTGATGCAGGGGATGAGTGGACGGTAGATATTGAAGCGGCTTACGATTTTAATGAGTCCATGACTCTTATCGCAGGTGCTGAAAACGTGTTCAATAATTATCCTGACAAGAACCCCTGGTCTGGAGTTGCTGGTGCCCAATATCCAGAAACTGCTCCGATGGGATTCAATGGCGCTCTTTACTATATGAGAGCGCAATATGAGTTCTAGGTGAGAATGTAATTGACTCTAGGTAATCTGCTTTCTGCTTGCCGGGAACGCTCAGGTACTCGGTGAGCAAGCGCGATGCGTCTCTTACTGAAAAAGCCCGCTGTATTCAGCGGGCTTTTTACATGTCCCAAAGTGAATTTGTGGCCATCGACAAAGTTATGCGTTCTTTATCCTGAATTTGTTTAAGATCTTCAAAAACTTCCTTCACCTCCATCGATTCTATAGCTCCGTATACGGCTTGGTAGAGTTCGGAAAAATAGCGGTCGACTTCCCGTCCCATATTGTTTATTTCTGTAATTGTTGGAGGATCACTCAAGTTGAGACGGCGAATAAAGTCTAACGCACTTTCCTCGTGAGTGTATTGCAGCCAAGTTTTCATGACTTTGTATTGAGCAACTTCACTGTAGTTTGCCAGGTTTTTTGCCATTCGCTGCTCATGTTCAAGCATGTGTTTGAGCAGTAGTTGGGTCCGGTAATCCTCCGACTTGTTCATTAAGGTCTCATAGGCATCTGCTATGTCCAGATGGAATTTTTCGGCATCGTTGATAACCTCAAATGCCTGCTTGAATGTTTTCATATATTTACCTTATGGTAACGGATTTCCACTGATTGATAGATTAGATTACACAGCTGTACCTGCTCCTCTCTCTAAATAGTATTAATCCAGTTAATCAAAATTTGTGGGAAAATACCAAATAAAACAAGGGCTGCGGCTAATGTCGCAATCAATAATTGTCCCGACGTTGTAATTTGTAGTGCCCCGAAGTTTGTGGTGTTTTCGCTGATGTCACGTTGCACCATCGTGAGTAACAGGCGAAGATAATAGAATAGCCCAAGCGCACTCCCGATAACCACACCTGCCAGCAAAGCCCACATTTGCCCTTCAACCCCAGCACTAAATATATAAAATTTCCCAATAAATCCAATCGTTAGCGGGATGCCCGCTAGAGATAGCAGCATTAGTGCTAAACAAATGGCCAGCCAGGGGCTTCGCCATAATAAACCTCTATAGAATTCACGCTGATAAGGATCATCTTTAGCCTCAGGGGGGCTGATGACTTTTTTGTCACGGGATAATTGGTCAGTCTCTACAGAGTCCGCTATTAAACCGACGATAGCAAAGGAACCCAGGGTTGTAATGACATAGGCGACTAAGTAGTAAATGACAGCTTCTGTCCCGAATGCACTATTTCCAATAATAAATGCCACAATCAAGTAGCCAATATGCCCGATAGAGGAGTAGGCTAATAGCCGTTTCACATTGTTTTGCATCAGGGCGAGTAAATTTCCTATCAACATGCTGGCTATTGCTGTGATGGTCAGCAAATCAATCAAGACTGGACTTTGATAGAGATTAAGGGTGTTAAAGAATCGTAATAGAAATGCGATAGCCGCTGTTTTCCCAACTGTAGCGATCAACGCAGTGACCGGAGTTGGAGCCCCCTGAAAAACGTCGGGAGTCCATATATGAAAAGGAACCAATGAGAGTTTAAATGCAATAGAAATAATCAGTAATGTGGTGCCGGTGGCAAATAGAGCAGAGGTTTGTGACAGGTCCGGCATACGTATAGCGATACTATCAAAGTCTAATGCACCAGATGCTGCATAGATCAGAGCGATGCCAAATAGTCCAAGGGCAGTAGATAACGCAGACAAAATAAGGTACTTGAAGGCAGATTCAAGGGAATCTAGTTGTTCTTTTTTTGATGACAAGTTGCCGGTGACAGTAAACCCTAGCAAAGGGTAAAGCGCTAGGCTGATTAATTCAATGCCCAGAAAAAAAGTGGCAAAGTGGCTAGAGCATACTAGGGTAAGCGCCCCCAATATTGCGAGTAAGACTAAAATGTAAAATTCTTCTGGATAATTATCGGGATTTCTTTTTGGATAACATCGAGGTTCCAGGTAATTGTATCCCATAATGCTAACCACCATTGCCGTAAGCAATAGTAGTAAACTAAAAAATAGCGCATTGTAGTCAATGTTGATAAGACTCGTTACCTGAATGGAACCTGCATTGCCCGATAAACTGGCGGCGACCCAAAAACAAGACAATATTGCGAATACTAGTGTTACTAAAGTGGTAATAAATGATCCTATATGATTGCGCCAGAATGATACCTGTAGCAGCAAGAGTACAATACCAGCGCTAATAATCAGTAGCGGCAAGATAGAAAATAGTTCATGAGCACTCATGGTGATGTACCTGCAATCGGGTCTTTAACAGGGGGGGGGGATAGCGATTTAGTATTAGACGAACTCGCTTCACGCGACCCTGGTCCCACATCGTGCGCAACCGTAAATCGTTGCATGGACTTTAGAACTGTGGGCTGAGCTATATCAAAAATAGCTTGTGGTTTTAACCCGAAAATAACAAGAAGTACCGCCAGGGATAACAAGGCACAGGTTTCCCTGATACTCAGGTCGCTGATCGTGTGACCTTTATTAGAACGTTCCAGTTTTTTATTGAACTTACCAAAAAAGACTCTTTGTACCATCAGTAGGGCGTAAAGGGCAGCTCCGATCAGGCCAATAGCTGCAACGACGGTTATCCAGTGGTTTGTTTGGAAGCTGCCTACAAGTACCAAAAATTCAGCGATAAAATTACCTAAACCAGGAAGCCCGAGCGACGCTATAGCAAAGAATAGCGCTATAGCAGAAAGCTTTGGTAATAGTGGCCATACTCCGCCTAGTTCTGCCATATCCCTTGTATGTAGGCGGTGCTGTAGAGCTCCAACTAGTGCGAAAAGGGCAGCAGTACTGATTCCATGCGCAATCATTTGCATCACAGCACCCTGTATGGCGATAGTATTAAGGGCATAAAGGCCCAATAGAACAAAGCCCATATGGCTGACGCTTGAATATGCAACCAGTCGTTTCATATCGCTCTGCGCAAACGCCAGTGTTGCGCCGTAGACGATACTAATCGCGCCGATGGTCATTGCCACAGGGGCGAAAGCTTCAGAACTCTCTGGGAACAATGGCAGGGTAAAGCGTAGTAGACCATAGGCGCCAGTTTTAAGCAGTATTGCCGCAAGAAGGATACTCCCGGCGGTTGGTGCCTGGGTATGGGCATCTGGCAACCAGGTATGAAAGGGTAGTGCGGGTAATTTGACGATAAATGCAATGAAGAAACCAAGCATTAGCCAATAAGCAGCATTCGCTGAAAGCTGAGCGCCCAGGAGGTCGTTGTAATTGAACGTAAGCTGACCGCTGTTTCGGTAGTGAATAAATGCCAGTGCAACAATCGCAATCAGCATTAACAGGCTGCTGGCTTGCGTGAAGATGAAAAATTTAATGGCGGCATAAATTCTTCGATCATAACCCCAAACTGCAATTAGAAGCAGCATCGGAATCAGCATTACTTCCCAAAAGAAGAAGAATAGAAACAGATCCATCGCGGTGAATACACCAACTATGCCGGCCAGAGTCCAAAGGTAGTTGAAGTGAAAAAAACCGCGCCTGAAGCTAATATCATTCCAAGTCATCACCAGGCCAAAGATACCCATTCCCATAGTTAACAGCAGCATCAGAAAACTCAAACCGTCAATAGATAGGTGAAAGCTGATACCAAATCGTGGAATCCAGGAGGTTAGAAGGGTATCCCACCACTGGCTGCTTTCAGCTGTAGAAACTGAGGTTGCTTGTGGCCAATAACTGGATATCAAGATTGTGGAGATTATAAGAGAGGCAAGACTAATCCAGCGTCCACCTTTGTGGAGGTGCCGCTCGGACAGCCAGGCTAAGATGCCTCCGGCAAACAGAATAATGATAATTGCCAGTAGAGTCATAGGGCCACCAAAAGGGCTAGAAATAGAATTGCGCCGACGACAAAGGTGGCCAAATACCAACGTATTTGGCCATTTTGAGACGAGCTGAGCGCATTGTTCAGCTGCGTGCTCAGAGCTGCGATACCTTTATATATGCTATCAATGATATCGTTATGATTGAGGTTGGTAATTGCTCTAAATGGCCTGACTAATAATCGATCATAAAGCCAGTCGAATCCCCAGCCTTTAAACCAAAACTGCATAATAAGAGATCGTTTTTCGCCGGCCTCCTTTTCATATAGATACATTTTCCAAGCGATAAATAAGCCTATCAGCGGCATTGCAATGGCAATGGCTTCAATCCATCGGGAGTGGTCCTCATCAATCTCCACCCCGAAAACGCCCCGCAGTGGTGGTGCCAAAAGCCCACCAAATAAAGCTAATATGGCGAGTATGCCCAATGGAATCGTCATAACGGAAGTGTTGGCGTCTTTGCAATGAGATGAGGCGTTGCCTTCACTTCCCAAAAAAGTAAGAAACAAAACGCGAAAGCTATAGATACCCGTTACCAAGGCCCCGAGTAGGCCTGCAATCCAAAGTGCATTGACACCTTGGTGATACTCCCAGGCGCTCAGTAGTATGTGATCTTTACTGTAAAATCCTGAGGTAAAAGGCAGGGCTGCCAAGCAGGCACACCCGATAGTAAAGCAGACAAATGTAAATGGAATTCTTCGATACAGCCCGCCCATGGCGAAGATATTCTGTTCATGATGCACACTCAAAATCACAGACCCTGCAGACAGGAAGAGTAAAGCTTTAAAGAATGCATGAGTCATTAGGTGAAAAATAGCGCCAGACCAAGCGCCAACGCCCAAGGCTAAAAACATATAGCCTATTTGGCTGATAGTAGAATAGGCAAGAACCCGCTTGATATCACTTTGTGCGATAGCGCTAAAGCCTGATATCAACAGCGTTAGGGCACCTACGACTGCCACTGCGGTCATCGCAGTTTCCGATAGTAGGTACAGCGGGTGCATGCGAGCAATTAAATAGACTCCCGCTGTCACCATAGTGGCGGCATGGATCAGGGCACTGACAGGAGTGGGGCCGGCCATCGCGTCGGGGAGCCAAGTCTGAAGAGGAAATTGTGCAGATTTACCCACGGCTCCGCCGAGCAGTAGTAATGTAGCGATGGTAACTATCTCGACATTCACTCCAGGAGCGCTTGCTGCAGAGATTAATTGTGGAATATTCAGTGTAGAAAATTCATAGAACAGGAGAAACAAGCCAATAGCCATGGCGGTGTCACCGATTCGTGTCACAATAAATGCTTTCTGTGCTGCGGCACCGTTCTTAGATTCCTTGTACCAAAAGCCGATCAATAAATAGCTGCAGAGTCCCACACCCTCCCAGCCAAGATATAAAAGAACAAGATTGTCGGCCATTACAAGAATTAGCATTGCGCAGATAAATAGATTCAGGTAGGCGAAATATCTGCGGAAATCAGGATCGTCGTGCATATAGCCGGCAGAATATAAGTGAATCAAAAAACCAACTCCGGTAATGATCATAAGCATTACCAGGGTTAACCAGTCCACGTAGAAGGAAAAACCAATCTGTAGATTTGCCACGTGTATCCACTGCCAAACAGATAGTGTCAGTACTGATTCTGCTCTGCCCAAAAATACGGTTATAGCAATAGTGGCAACAAGAATTGCTGAAATTCCAATACTGCCAACGCCGATGGCACCCACCAATTTTTGTGAGGGCTCCCTCTGCGTGAATATTGGAATAGTGACCAGGGCGAGGAAACCCAGTAAGGGGAGTAACGGTATCCAGGCTAACATTCCGTTCATTTCAGCCCCTCAATTCATTGAGTTGGTCAATATCGACCGTGTGTTTTCGATAATAGAACTGTAATACCAGGGCAAGTGCGATGGCTACTTCAGCGGCGGCCAAGGTGACTACAAAGATAAACATCACTTGACCATCCGCATTGCCCCAGTGTGCACCGGCAACAACAAACATCAACGCTGAAGCATTTGTGCAAATCTCTATGCACATCAGCATAAAGATGACATTGCGTCGAATTAGTAATCCTGCTAAGCCCAGACAGAAGAGAATGGAGGCCAATAGCACGCCCGCCTCCAGACCGGGCGCAGATTCGATAAGCATAGCCTTACTCCTCAATGGTTGTTTTTCTATGGCGGGCCAAATGAAAGGCACCAACCAGACCCGCCAGAAGTAGCATTGAGGCTAACTCAACCGCCAGTATATAGTGGCTAAAAAGCGCAATTCCCACTTGTTTTGGGCCGATGTAGTGGTAGGACTGGCTAGCTGAAATTTGCCCACTGCTTACCAGAAGAATGAGCTGAATTAGTAGAATTGCTGAGAGCAGAGCTGGTCCTATCCAGGTGTGTGGCTGTAACCAGGCTTGCTCTTGGGCGACAGAAGCGTCGCCCTGATTGAGCATCATAATTACAAAGATAATTAACACCATGATAGCGCCGGCGTAGATAATCACTTCTAGAGCGGCTGCTAGAGGGGCACCAAATTGGTAGAAAATGATTGCTACGGATAGAAGTGAGGTGACGAGATAGAGTAGTGCGTGTACCGCATTTTTATGGAAAATAACCATTGCCGTAGAAATAACGGCAACTGCGGAAGTTAGATAAAATATATAATTCACAGGGGTCGCCTCGTTTTTTATTGTGTCGAGTGCCTGGATTTCGATATTAGAGATTTAGACTTTTCACATTAATGGGTTCAGATTCATTCTGGGCTTCGCCTTTGTCTTTTCCTGCTATGGCCTTACCCGCAATCTGATAGAAGCTGTAGTCGTGATACTTGCCTGGCCCATTGATTAGCAGGTCCTCCTTTTCATAAACCATATTTTGACGATCATATTCACACATTTCGAAATCTGGCGTCAGTTGAATGGCGTATGTAGGGCAGGCATCTTCGCATAAGCCACACATGATGCAGCGAGAGAAATTGATGCGAAAATATTCTGGTCTCCAGCGGCCATCAGCGTCTTCCGTTTTTTGCAGGGAGATACAGTCTGGCGGGCAGGCAACTGCACAAAGATTGCAGGCGACACAGCGCTCATCACCATTGGGGTCGCGGGTCAGTACAATTCTGCCGCGATATCTTGGTGACAGATAGGGTTTCTGATCCGGGTATTGAACGGTGACATTTTTTCTGAATAAATGTTTAAAGACTAACCACATACTGCGAATTTGACTTGCAATCATTCCCTTGGTCTCACACTTTTTTCGATATTTCTAGGCAGTCCACAGAAGTATCCCCGCTGTCGCGAGAAGATTGAGCAGAGCCAGTGGTAGCATTACTTTCCATCCAAATTTCATTAGTTGGTCATATCGCGGGCGCGGGATGGCCGCTCTAAGAAGAATAAACAGACAAATTAGCAGTGCAGTTTTCAGGCAAAACCAGATAAAGGGTGGCAATATTGGGCCGTGCCACCCCCCAAGAAAGAGTGTTGTAATCAGGGCAGAAATCAAAATAACAGCTAAATATTCACCAACGAAAAACATACCGAATTTCATTCCAGAGTATTCCGTGTGAAACCCAGCGGTCAGTTCATGCTCTGCTTCTGGAAGATCAAAAGGAGTCCGGCGGCTTTCGGCAATGCCGGCAATAAAAAAAATAAAGAACCCCAAAAACTGTGGAACTATAAACCAGCCCTCGGCCTGGGCATTGACAATTTCGCGCAAGTTGAAACTGCCAGATAGCATCACAACGCCCATCAGGCTTAATCCCATAAATACTTCATAAGAGACCGTTTGTGCAGCAGCTCGTAAACTACCCAGAAGAGCGTATTTATTGTTCGATGCATATCCTCCAAGAATCACGCTATAAACTGCGATAGAGCTCATAGCGAGTACAAATAGCAGTCCAATATTTAGATCGGTAACGCCGATGTTGGGGGATATAGGCACTACGGCAAATGCTATCAGCATGGTCGCCATAACGACGGTGGGCGCCAATATAAATACGGGGATGTCGGCAAATTTCGGGGTGAAGTCCTCCTTAAAAAATAGTTTTATCATGTCGGCGAATACCTGTAAAGTGCCGAACTTTCCTACCCGATTAGGTCCAGGTCGATCTTGCCAAAATCCCAATAAGCGCCGCTCTCCCCAAGTCAATATTGCGGCAAGTACTACGGTAACGATCAGCACGCCGAAAACATTGAGCAATATAATCCAAACGCTGGCACTCATGATTGACTCTCTTGCTCGGTAGTTGCATTTTTCTCGACCTGAAGCAAATTTGCCCAGCCTGGTAATTCGGCGGCAAGTCCTTCTAGTCCTGGGAGCCCGAAAGGGACACCGATACTCCCGGCTGGCTGGGTACCGGAAATAAAAGCTCGGCCGTGAAATATGCCGCAGGTAGCATCCAGTGCCACGAAATCGCCGTGATCAAGATCTGCACGTTTTGCGTCCACTTCATTCAAGGTGAAGAATGGATTATCTATAACCGTCGACAAAGTCATCGACTGGTTACTCAGTTCCTCTGATCCGAACATACGGTAGATGGGAAGGGTCTGCAGGCCGGGGGAGGCTGACTTTGCTGGATCAGTGATATTGGGAGCGCTAGGCCGTCGGGATAGCGGTGTCTCTTTGCGCTGGATAGTCATCCCGGATGCTCCACCTCGGCGTTCGCCGCCAACTTCCTGTTGAAACTTAAAGATTGATTGATTCGAATTCCACCCCGGCGACCAGATGTTTGCTTGGAGACTTGTTCTATTGGGGTTATGTATTCCCTCCATACTAAAACTCATCGGAGCATCAGGGTCTTGTGGCGGTGGCGCTTCCGAGACATGCTCCTCGGCGTGAATTGCGGTACGGCCGCTGTACCGTGCAGACTGCCGGGCGACTTTTAGCCCTTCAATTCTGAAGTTTTCATCTGGTCCGAGTTGTTTAATGACACTGAGGGATGGAACACTCTCTGCAAGAGCTTCTGTGACATCGGGGCAGTGGCTCCAATTGGAGATGGCCTCAATAGTCTCAGTCCTCTCTTTACAGTATACGGCTGCGTCAGATAGCCACCTCCAGCTTTCCTGAATAAACCCTGTGCCTTCATAGACTGTGTAGAAACGTTGAGCCAATCCAGTATTGTTGACGAAAGTTCCCTGTGACTCTGCTGTTGCGGATACTGGAAAAATCAAGTCTGCATGCTTTGCGGTTTCATTTAGCAGGGTGTCGAGTAAAATTATGTGTTCGACGCTGGCAAAGAGCACATGTAGGTCTTCGCTCGACAATCTCCGAAATAGATTGTTTTCTAATATGATCAACGTTTTATCATTTTCCCCTTTGTCTTCCCTGAGTTCGGTAATCAATTTTTCTAGGTACCCACATTCTCCAGAGAAAAATTGTGTGACTCCTAGGCTATTGGCTTCACCACAGCACAGATAAAGGGAAATTGCTGTTTCTTTTTTTTCGGACAGAGAGATAGCGATTTCTGCCGCGCTGTGGATTAAGTGGATATCTTTGCTGCCAGTTCCCGAAATAATCACAGGGTTCTTAGCGGTAGCCAGCAGTTGTGCAATATGCTCGGCTTGCTGTGAGCTGTCTGGATCTAATCTATTTTTGTTGTCTTCAGCACTCGATACATAGTTGGCTATAGCCTCTCCGATAAGAGCCGTTTTTTCTGGTCTAACAAAGAGAGTTTTTGATGTGACATCGGAGAGCTGGTTTAACTCGGCACCAATAAAAATAATCGGGCTGGATTCACCTTCCAGCTGTCGTACTGAGGCATCTTGCCAGAGAGGTATTCTTAAAGATTCGGCTTGTTGCTTCTGTCTGTTGCGGGCGGCCTGACGTACAGCGAGAGAAATTCTTGGTGCTGTATTGTAGATATCTTCGCCTAATATCAGTACCAGGTCGGCATCTTCAATTTCCGGGGTGGTCGGGCTGTGGATTCTCTTGTCACACTGAATCGTATTGATAAGCTGTAATAGTTGGGTGTCTCGTTTGTTGATACCGGAGAAGAAATTCTCGCAACCTACGAATTGTTGCAGGGCGAAGTTATTTTCCAGGGACGCTCTGGGAGAGCCAATGCCAATCAGTCGGTGGTTGCCCCGCTGTGCTTGTGCCAGTTTATCTGCCAGCGCAAGGACCGCTTCTTTAGGGGGTATATCTTTATGAAGTCGTTCATCTTCATCTGCCGTCGAGCTGATTACGGCATCTTCACGAGCCGACAATACCTTGTCGATGCGGCTTTTACTATTGACGTATTCGTAACCAAAACGTCCTCTGTCGCAGAGGAAATAGCCATTGATATCATGGTGGTAAAAATTGACTACCCGCCGCAAGAGTGGGTTTTGCTGACTTCCTGATTCCCTGGCTCCAGGTGCGGTATTGCACCCCACAGCGCAGTGCTCACAGACTGAGGGTGCAGTTTGCAGATCCCACTTCCTGACAAAATGTTGGCTGAACGTTTTATCGGTAAAAACCCCTGTTGGGCATACTTCAACCAGGTTTCCACTGAAACCATTTTCCAGCATACCCTCTTGGTTTCTACCAAAAAACACTTGGTGATTTCGGCCCAGGGCTTGTAAATCCTCACCGCCTGCGTAGTCATGATAAAACCTGATGCACCGATAACAGGTAATGCATCGATTCATTTCGTGGTTGATAAAAGGTCCCAGATATTGATTGCGATATGTTCGCTTAGTGCCCTGGTAGCGACGCATGGTATGACCAGACATTTCGGTCATGTCCTGTAGGTGACACTCCCCGCCCTCCTCACAAACGGGGCAATCATGAGGATGGTTTGTCATTAGATCCTCAATAACAGAACCGCGGAAGTCCTTGGCCGTTTCGCTATTGACACTGTAAATTCCGCCATTTTTTACCGGAGTCATACAGCTCATAATCAAGCGGCCATGCTGATCTCCACTATCTTTGTATTCAATGACGGCGCATTGACGGCAGGCGCCAACGGAACCCATAGCGGGATGCCAGCAAAAATAGGGCACATTTAGTCCCAGAGACAAACAGGCCGTTAACAGGTTTTGATCTCCATCAATCTGGTATTTACTACCGTCTATAGTGATGGTTGGCATGTGAAATCCGTTTATTTTTTATGGATGCTTTGTCAGCGGTGTTGTTGTACTTATTGAGTGATAGGGGCAAGCACCCATAGTCACGTGGTTAATGAAATCCTGTTCAAATAACACGAGGGCACTTTGGATTGGCTCTGCGGCACCGGGGGCCAATGCACAAAAGGTATGGCCCGGTGCGATTCGTTCACATTGTTCTTTAAGTAGCTCCAGATCTTCAGTGCTGCCATTGCCGGATTCTATCCGCTCTAATATTTTCACGGCCCAGGGCAGCCCATCACGGCAGGGGGTACACCAGCCGCAGGATTCGCGAGCAAAAAATTGAGTTAAATTCAGGACCAACCCCACCGGACAGGTTTTATCATCCAGTACGGTAATAGTTCCTGTGCCCATACGACTGCCGGCCTTACCGATGACATCGTAATCCATGGGGAGGTCGAGGTGATCGGTGCTGAGAAAATCTGTAGAGCCCCCACCGGGCAGTAAGCCCTTTAGCTGTAGGCCATCTTTCATGCCTCCGGCATGCTTTTCAATAATTTCACGAATGGGGGTCCCCATGGGTAGTTCCCAGGCTCCGGGGTTTTTTACTTTGCCACTGACACCAAATATTTTACTACCGGCATCTTCGCCGAGACCGAGATTTTTGTACCACTCAACACCTAGATTAACTAAGTGAGGAATATTGCATAAGGTTTCGACGTTATTGACAACAGTCGGTTTTCCCCATAGCCCGCTGACTTGCGGAAAGGGAGGTTTGGCTCGGGGGATTGCTCGTTTGCCTTCCAGGGCATTGAGGAGAGCGGTTTCCTCTCCGCAGATATAGTTACCTGCACTTCGATGCACGTATATATCCAGGCTGAAACTACTGTCAAAAATATTGGTCCCGAGCATTTTTTGTTGCTTGGCTTCAACGATAGCCTGCTCAAGCCGACTTGCGGCTAAATGATATTCACCACGAATAAAGATATAAGCCTGTGACGCTCCAATGGCATAAGCGGTGATGGCCATGCCCTCAATTAGCAGGTGAGGGTCCCGCTCCATTAACAGTCTATCTTTGAAGGCACCGGGCTCCATCTCATCCGCGTTGCAGATAACATATTTTTGTTTGGGTGAGTCCTCTCCGCGAGGCACGAAACTCCACTTAAGACCAGTATTAAATCCTGCTCCGCCACGCCCTCGCAAGCCGCCATCCTTAACCAGCTCAATGATGTCATCAGGTGCCATGGAGTGTGCTTTGCGCCACCCCCGGTATCCATCATTGTCCATATACCGGTTAATATCAGCCGCAACATTGTCCTGGCCGATATTTTTAGTCAGAGGATTTGTCAGCATAATATTTTTTCTTTTTATCGATTAGCGCATTGATACTGTTCTCATCCAGGTTTCGATGCATCTCTTCTCCGAGCATAAGCACCGGTGCTTTGTCACAGTCCCCTAGGCAGGGCGTTTCCAAAAGAGTGAAAATGCCATCTTCTGAGGTTTCGCCGGGCTTTATCATCAGACGATCAGAAATGGTTTTCTGCAGGTGATCGCACCCCATGATCCAACAACTGGAGCTTTTACACAGGTAGATAACCTCTTTTCCCACTGGCTGGCGAAAGATAAGTTGGAAGTAGGTCGCGACACTTTCCAGCTCTGCCACAGGAATATCTAGGTAATCGGAGATAGCCTGAATAGTCTCATCAGAAATCCAGCCGCGATGTTTTTGGACAATTCGCAGTGCCTCAAGACCTACGGGAAATCGTTGCTGGTAGTGCGTGGCCTCTTGGTCGATTTCCTCTTTTTCCTGAGCACTTAAAGCTGCCTGATTATCTTCTGAGTCGCTGTTGCTATGCTCCATTACTTCAATCAGTTCCGGTTCTAGTAAGCTGGACATATACGCCCCCAAAGTATGGCTTGCGGAGACATAGGTGAGGCGCAATTGCCACCAAGTGCTGAGGTGGCGACAACGCTGGAGGTATTTCTGTGCACGTTTCTACTCCGCTGCAATAGGCCTTACCGACGCCTTGTTGTTTTTATTGTTATCTGTCCACATCTGCCATGACGAAATCGATACTGGCAATAATTGCGATAAGGTCAGCAATCAAGAGGCCATTAGTCATCAACGGAATCATTTGCAAGTGTGGAAATGAAGGGGTACGAATCCTGGTCCTGTATGAAGAGGTCCCTCCATCACTGATGATCTGGTAACTGTTGAGTCCTTTAGTAGCCTCAATGGGGTAGCAGACTTCGCCGGCAGGTATTACTGGTCCCCAGCTGTTATTCACAAAATGCTGTATTAAAGTTTCGATATCCTCCATTGTGCGGCCCTTGCGTGGGGGCGTGGTTAATGGGTGGTCAGACTTGTAGGGACCCGGTGGCATATTTTCCAGGCACTGGCGAATAATTCTCAAGCTCTGCCATATCTCATCCACCCTGACCCGGCAGCGGTCAAAACAGTCACCACCATCGTAGCTGGGAATCTCGAATTCGAATTGATCATAGCCGCAGTAAGGGCGTTTTTTGCGGAGATCCCAGTCCAGGCCTGTGGCACGGAGCCCTGGCCCTGTGACCCCCCATTCGAAAGCCTCTGCCGTGTCGTATACACCGATGCCCCGGGTGCGGCGCTGTAAGAGCTTATTTTTGATGACCATGCCGTCGTAGTCGGCCAGGCGCGCGGGCATATAGTCGAGGAATTCCCGTACCATCTTGTCCCAGCCCTGTGGTAGGTCCTGTGCTACGCCGCCGATTCGAAACCATGCAGGGTGCATTCTGCCGCCGGTAATGGCTTCGACAATCCCAAACAATTTTTCCCGGTCGATAAACATATAGAACACTGGTGACATCTGCCCCACGTCCTGGGCAAAGGTACCAAAAAATACCAGATGGCTGGATATACGGAAGAACTCGCACATCATCACCCGTATCATCTGTGCGCGTTCAGGGACCTTAATGCCAGCGAGTTGCTCCAGCGCCATTACATAGGGTAGGTTGTTCATCACACCGCCGAGATAATCAATGCGATCGGTGTAGGGAACATAGGTATGCCATGCCTGGCGTTCAGCCATCTTTTCCGCACCGCGATGGTGGTAGCCGATATCTGGCACAGCATCGACGACTTGCTCACCATCCAGCTGGAGGGCCACGCGAAATACCCCATGTACACTAGGGTGATTAGGGCCTAGATTGAGGAACATAAATTCCGAGTCTTTATTTGCTCGTGCCATTCCCCAGTCTTCTGGCCGAAATAGCAGTGCTTCCTGCTCCTTACGTTCTTTTTCTTCTGACAAACTGAAAGGATCGACTTCGGTCGCCCTAGCGTGGTGATCTTTCCGCAGTGGATGACCCTTCCAGGTCAGAGGCATCATGATTCTTTGTAAATGAGGATGCCCAGGAAAGTCGATACCAAAAAGATCCCACACTTCTCGCTCATACCAATTGGCGTTTTCCCATACCTTAGTAATTGTTGGCGCGCTGAGATCATTCTCTGCAAGAGCCACTTTGATGCGAATAAAGAGATTTCGGGTAAAGGACAGTAGTTGGTACACCAAGGTGAAATCACTGGATGGCTGTTTTTCCGTGCCGTCCCCACGGTTGACTCGCAACCGCTCATCAATGGCGCTCAAGTCATAGAGCATTTCAAAAGGCTGAGGAATATCTCGTTTTAGAAATAGCAAAAGAGGGATCAAGGCATGTTTCTCAATCCACAATGTGGGCATATCATCACAGTGGGATTGCCACCAAAAGGAGTGGAGTTTGTATTCAGTATTTAGCTCCTGAATAAATGACTCAGCTGATTTCCTATAGGGAGTTTCCGTATGGATAGTTTTTGCGATTACGCCACTCATTAGCCATTCCGTTGTTATTTTTTATTCCATGTGGCTCTAATGGCCTTACACACTATCGGGCGAACGTAGGAATTCAGCTTTCATACGCTCCTTTCTGTGGAGGTCCCGCTGGCTGGGCTTTGGAACTTTGTGGGTTCCCTGGTCATCTACAACCCAGCTAAAAGCTCGCCGCTCAGCAGCGACAGATTTTTGTAATAATGTTAACCCCTGTAGCAGGGCCTCAGGACGTGGTGGGCAACCGGGCACATAAACATCGACAGGAAGAAATTTGTCGACGCCCTGAACCACACTGTAGATGTCATACATGCCCCCAGAGTTGGCGCAGGAGCCCATGGAGATGACCCAGCGGGGCTCAATCATTTGTTCGTACAGACGCTGAATGACTGGTGCCATTTTTAAGAATACGGTCCCGGAGATAACAATCAGATCTGCTTGTCTTGGAGTAGCACGGATGACTTCCGCGCCAAAACGGGAAATATCATGACGACTGGTAAAGGCAGTGGCCATTTCCACATAGCAGCAAGAGAGCCCAAAATTAAATGGCCACAAAGAATTTGACCGCCCCCAGGAAACCAACTCTTCAAGTTTGGTAAGGAGGATATTTTTTTCTAAATCTTGAGTGCCTATTTCTTCAGCGGGATTGCTGTGCTCGGTGGCAATCAAGTCGTCAGCTTTCGTCAGCTTCCAGCGCATTATGAAATCTCATTGTTGTCATCGGGGTTTTTGGCGTTTATCTAAACTTTTCTGGTGCCCACCCCAGTCAAGTGCGCCCAGGCGCCATAGGTAAATAAGCCCCACCAGTAGTATTACGATAAAAATGGTGGCCTCGATAAATCCGAGTAAGCCAGCCTCATAAAATGCGATGGACCAACTGAACAGGTAAATTGCCTCCAGATCGAAGACGATAAATAAGATGGCAACCAAGTAATAGGCGACGGAGAGGCGTAGGCGCGCACTACCCTGGGAAATAATGCCTGACTCAAAGGGCTCATCGGTAGCCGGATCCCTGCGCTTTTGACCGAGAAAATAGGAAAGGCTAAGCATTAAGGTGATTAGAGCAAAAACGGCCAGGCAATAAACTATCAGTGGCCAAATCTGCGGGGTGAACTGATCTGGGTAGTTCAACTTCGCTCTCCCATGTTTCTTCGGGCGAAGCCCGTATCAATCACTGGTCTTGCAGTAAACGGAAAATCAAGAACGCCGATTTTTAGGGTGCTCTCACGCAAGAAGAGATAATTTGAAAAACGTTCATTGCTTTTTTGTGAGATTTTTTAGTTGTGGCTAATCCTAATCGCTTGTCTGATTTATAAATCGTTGCGGGAGAAAGCGCCAGTAGCGCGAAGGAACGTTTAATTCTTATATATCTATTTTTTATTCAGTAGAGTTATGTATTGTCTTGCGACAGGAGGATAACTAAAAAATTGCGCCACTTTTAAGGACCTGCATTCAACTCTGAAGTGCATCACCCTTTAGGCTGCTGCAGCAGCCGTATA